>CBIGXQ010000070.1:0-11468 GCA_966193865.1 uncultured Sphingosinicella sp.
CGGAAGGCATGAAGCGCCACGGCCTCAAGTCCATCAAGTGGCTCGACGATCGCCTGCCGTCACTCGAGGCGCTGCGCCGTGCTGGACGAAGTTTCGACCTGATCCTGCTTTCCGCCGTCTGGCATCACGTCCTGCCTGCCGATCGGCCCGCCGCATTTCGCAACATCGCGACTCTGATGAGGCCCGGCGCGCTGCTGGTCATGACCCTGCGCCATGGCCCTGCGCCCGAAGCCCAACCGGTCTTCCCCGTCGATGTGGGCGAGGTCGAGCGACTGGCACTCGCCTGCGGTCTTGAAATGGAGTGCGCCGTCGAAACGGAGGACGAGCTCAAGCGGGCCGATCTCGGCTGGACCAGCGTCATGCTTCGGATGTCCGGCGATGGAGAGCGGCAAGCAGGCTGACTGACGAGCCGCGATTTCCTCAATAGCTACGCTGACGCAAGCGCCTCACTTCGCCGCGAAGCTGCCCCCTGATCGCACCGGCGGGAAGGGCGGCGGTATGGACGTTGACATAATATTCGAAGGACCGGCCCGCCATGTCGCGGGCAAGGGCCTGGTCGATCGCGGCGCAGGCTTCGCTTCGGCCGTCGGCGCCGGGGGTGGTCAGGGTCACGACCGGCGGACCGGCCGAGCCCGCCGCTCCGCGATGGATATGGGCGGCGGTCGCCGGGCCGATGTCGCGGACGGCCACGGTCCAGCAGATTTCGCCGCCGGCAGGATTGACCCGGACGACGGCGGTACCGCTGCCGTCGGGATCGCCGGGGCCCGGCACTTCCTGGAGGCCGGTGAGCGTGGCGCGAAGATCGGCCGGGGTCATGCCTTCGCTGGTGGCGCAGCCGCCCGCGAACGCGACGAGAAGCAGGGACGCCATGGTCAATTTACGGCGCATCATCATCTCTCCCGATCCTGTTCGAGCCACCGGACTAGCAGCGTATGGGCAATGGCAAAAGGCGGCGGCGCCTGGAACGGTGCGTCGGCCGCGCCGGCGAGCGCCGCCTCGATTCCGGCCCGGTCCACCCAGAAGCCATCCTCGAGCTCATCGGAGTCGAGCCGGATGTCGTCCGACGTCGACCGGGCGATGCAGGCGATCATCAGCGACCCGGGAAAAGGCCAGGGCTGGCTTGCGACATAATTGACGTCGGTCACGTCGATGCCGGCTTCCTCCATCAGCTCGCGAGCCACGGCTTCCTCGATCGACTCGCCGGGCTCGACGAAGCCGGCGAGCGCCGAATAGCGGCCGGCCGGATATTGCGGCTGGCGAGCGACGAGCACCCTTCCCTCATGCTCGGCGAGCATGATGACGACCGGGTCGACCCGCGGAAAATGTTCCATTCCGCACCCGCCGCAGCGCCTTCCCCAGCCGCCCCGGAAGCTGTGGGTCCCGCCGCCGCAACGGCCGCAGTAAAGATGGCGATTGTGCCATTCGTTGAGGCTTCGCGCGACACCCCAGATGGCCGCGTCCTTCGGACTCATCTGACTGAGCAGACGGAAGACGGTCCAGGCGCGCTGGCCGATGGTCTCGATCTTCACGAGCGGCGCGAACAGAGGCGCCTCGTCGTCGAGGCCGAGGAAGATCATGTCCTCGGCAAGGCCGAGTTCGCCCCATGTCAGGCGCCCCTCGTCGTCGAGCACGGGATCCAGTTCGGCAAGCTCGAGCATTCGCGCCTCGGCCCTCGCCATCAGCGCCGCCAGTTCGCCGTCCTTCAGTCGGAGATGATCGGCGCGGTCGAGGCCGGCGCCGGTAAAGCCCGGTGCGATCATGCCGCCTGCCGCCATTCGCGACCGCGCTCGGCGAGCTTGGCGAACAAGGTCGGAAGGCCGGCCTCGCCGATCCGATCGACCGGCCACCAGATTCCGTGCGGGCGGTCCTCGGCCTCGGCGCAAAGAAGGGACATCCGAAGCGCGAAATGCGTGAAGACATGGTGGACGGCGCCGCCTTCGCTCCAGTCCGCTTCGGCGGGAGCCGCTTCGGGCAAGGCCAGCATTCCGCCGAGAAGGCCCTTTTCGGGCCGGCGCCGGAGAAGGACATGGCCGTCATGTTCGAGCCAATAAGCAGTGCCGGACCGCTCCGGCCGAGCCCGCTTCGCCGCCTTGACCGGATATCGGCCAGGATTGCCGGCCGCGAAGGCCGAGCAACAAGGCGTCAGCGGGCAGCGCCCGCAATCGGGATTTCGGGGCGTGCAGACGGTCTGGCCCAATTCCATGATCGCCTGGGTGAAGTCGCCGGCGCGGTCCTCGGGGACGAGCGTCGCGGCAAGCGCCCGAAGCTTCGGCCTCGCCACGGGAAGACGATCGTCGACGGCGAACAATCGGGCGGTGATCCGCTCGACATTGGAGTCCACCGCCACCGCATGCCGTCCGAAGGCGATCGCGGCGACGGCCGCGGCCGTATAGTCGCCGATCCCAGGAAGCTTGCGCAGCTCCGCTTCCTCCGACGGAAAGTTGCCGCCCATCTCGGATTCGACCTTGCGGGCGCAGGCGAGCAGGTTGCGGGCCCGGGCATAATAGCCAAGGCCTGCCCAGGCAGCCATGACATCGCCATCCTCGGCCGCCGCGAGATCGGCGACCGTCGGCCAGCGGGCGGCGAACTTCTCGAAATAGGGCGCTGCATGGGCGACCGTCGTCTGCTGCAGCATGACCTCCGAAAGCCAGACCCGATAGGGGTCCGGCCGCTCGCCCGGAGCCGGACGCCAGGGCAACCGCCGTTTATCCACAACATACCAACATAAAAGCGCGTTTGACGCATCGACGGCCATGGCGACCCTATGCCATGCTTGCAGCGTCAAACCCAGTGGCGGTGGGGGCCGTCTGGATCGCCATGATGGACCTGGTCCGAACTTTGGCGGCCGGCCGGGAACGGGTGAAGAATTGGGCCCTGATCGGCATTCAGGGCGAGGGCGGAGCTGGACGGACGACGTGAAACCAGGCGGGACAGTGAAATCGGGAAGGCCCGGCAAGAAGCCGGCAGCCGAGCCGGTCCGTTCGAAGCGGACTCGAGCCGTCTCCGATCTCCTGCCGAGCGTCGGCGGCGCCGCCTTCCGACGCTTCGGCTTCGTCCAGTCCTCGATCGTCAGCCGCTGGGCCGAGATCGTCGGCCCCCGTTACGCCTCGGTCTCGGCGCCGGAGATGATCCGATTCCCTCACGGCAGGAAGAGCGGCGGAGTCCTGACCCTCGTCGTCGAGGGCGCCCACGCGCCGATGATGCAGCATGTCGCTCCGACCATCGTCGAGCGGGTGAACCAGTTCTTCGGCTATCCTGCCGTGGAGCGAGTGTCCTTCCGGCAAGGACTGGTTCAGGCCCAGAAGGCGAAGCCTCGGCCGGCGCCTCCCTCGCTCAGGCCGATTCCGGCCGAATTGGGGGATTCGCTGCGCGAAGTGGTCGATCCGGAGCTTCGCGCCTGTCTGGAATCGCTTGCGCGCGGACTTTCCTCCGGCGAAGGGGGCGCCGGGCCGGCGATCCCCGTGGTGACGACGATCCCGGTCGTCGGCAGAATTGGTGGAGACAAGAAGAGATGAAGACCCAGATCAGCGCCGCCGCACTGGCGTTCGCCCTCGTCCTGACCGGTTGCGGCGGCGACGAGACCGAAGGCACCGCCACCGCCAACGGGGCGGTGAGCAATGCCCCCCTCACCCAGATCCCGGCGCCGAACAATGGCGACTGGAGCGAGGTGGTGAGCAAGACCGAAGCCGGCGGCTTCCTGATGGGCAATCCCGACGCGCCGGTGAAGCTGGTCGAATATGCCTCGCTGACCTGCCCGCACTGCGCCACCTTCTCGGCCGAGGGCGGTGCTCCGCTTCGCGACACCTATGTCCGTTCCGGTCAGGTGAGCTGGGAGTTCCGCAACCTGCTGCTCGGCGCGCCCGACGTCGCGCTCTCGACGCTGGCGCGCTGCCAGCCGCCATCGGCCTTCTTCCGGACGATCGAGCAGATTTTCGAGCAGCAGCGCGAACTGATCGAGCGGATCGACGAGAGCGAGGCGGAGCGGATCCAGGCCCTTCCGCCCGAGCAGCAGATTGCGCCGCTGGCCCGGGCGATGGAGCTCGACACCTTCTTTGCCCGTCGCGGAATGCCGGAAGGGCGCTTCAACCAGTGCCTCGCCGACTCGCAGGGCATCCAGGAGCTCACCGACATGAGCAACCGCGGCGCCACCGAGGAAGGCGTGACCGGCACGCCGACATTCTTCATCAACGGCACCAAGCAGGAAGTGAATCAGTGGCGCGACCTGGAGCCGCAGATCCGAACCGCGATCGGTGGCTGAGATGAAGCTTCGGCTGTCTTTGACCTTGCTCGTCGCGGCGCTGGCGGCTCCGGCCGTGGCGCCCGCACAGGCGCCGGCGGCCCAGCAGGACTGGAGCCGGACGATCGTCGCGACCGCTGAAGGCGGTTTCCGGATCGGCAATCCCGACGCGCCCGTGAAGCTCGTCGAATATGCCTCGCTGACCTGCCCGCACTGCGCCGAGTTCGCGACCCAGAGCAGGACGTCACTGATTGCCAACCACGTCAGGTCCGGACGGGTCAGCTTCGAGTTCCGCAATTATATCCTCAACGGTTTCGACGTCACGGCGAGCCTGCTCGCACGCTGCGCCGGCCCCGCCGGCTTCTTCACCCTGACCGAGCGGATGCTGGAAACTCAGGCAGGCTGGTACGGCCGAATCCAGGGCATTAGCGACTCGGAGAAGCAGAGGATCATGGCATTGCCCCAGGATCAGGCCTTCGTCGCGGTCGCTGAAGCGGGCGGATTGATCGAGCTGGCGGCGCAGGCCGGGGTAGCGCCGGAGCAGGGCCGGACATGCCTGGGCGACGGGGCCGCGGTCGGCCAGCTCGAACAAATGGCGGCGGCAGCGGAAGCGCTCGGAGTCCAGGGAACGCCGACATTCTTCCTGAACGGCGCCAGGCTCGAGGTGAACACCTGGCCGGAGATAGAGCCGCTGCTGGGCGGCTGAGCGAAGGATTTGGGGGCGAGAGCGTGCAGGTAAGGCGTCTCAAGCTTTCGGGCTTCAAGAGCTTCGTCGAACCGGCGGAGCTTCGAGTCGAGCCCGGCCTCACCGGAATCGTCGGTCCCAATGGCTGCGGCAAGTCCAACGTCCTCGAGGCGATCCGCTGGGTCATGGGCGAATCCTCGCCCAAGTCGATGCGCGGCGGCGAGATGGACGACGTCATCTTCGCCGGAACCGCGATGCGCCCGGCGCGCGACTTCGCCGAGGTCTCGCTGCTGCTCGAGCGCCAGAGCGGCGACATCGCCGCCGAGGCCGGCGGGATGCCCGTCGGCGAGGTCGAGGTGACCCGTCGGATCGAGCGCGGCGCCGGTTCAGCCTACCGGGTCAATGGCCGCGACGTTCGGGCGAAGGACGTCGCCTTGCTGTTCGCCGATGCGGCGACCGGAGCCCATTCGCCGGCTCTGGTCAGCCAGGGCAAGATCAGCGCCGTCATCGCCGCCAAGCCGACCGAGCGGCGGCTGATGCTCGAGGAAGCGGCCGGGATCGCCGGTCTCCATGTCCGCCGCAAGGACGCCGAGCAGAAGCTTCGGGCAGCCGAGGCGAACCTGGTTCGCCTCGACGAGGTGCTCGGCGACATGGAGGTGCGAAGCGCGGCGCTTAAGCGCCAGGCGCGAGCGGCCGAGCGATACCGCAAGCTGTCCGACCAGATCAGGATCGCCGAGGGGCGGCTCATCTTCGCCCGCTGGAAGGAAGCGGCGCAGGCAGCCGAAGCGGCCCGGGCCGAAGCCGAAGCCGCCGCCGCTTCGGTCGAGCGCGCTGCCGAGGCCCAGCGCGCCGCCGCCGCCTGGCAGCACGATGCCGCGACCGCTCTGGCGGAGAAGCGAAAGGCGGCCGAGGCGGCGCGCGAACGCGCTTCGGAACTTGGCCACAAGCTCGCGGCGCTTCGTGCCGAGCGGGATTCGATCCGTCGCCGGATCGCGGAGCTCGGCGAGCGGCAACAAACGCTCGCCGCCGACCAGGCCCGCGAAAACGCGCTGAGGGAGGATGCCGGCGGAGCGATCGCCCGGCTCGAGGAAGAGCTGGCCGCGATCGCCACCCGGCTCGAGGAAGCGGAAAGCCGTCGCTCGACGATCGATATCAGGACCGTCGAGCGCGAGGACGAAGCGCGGGCCTCGGAGACCGAGCTCGGCAAGGCCCGAGCCGTCCAGGCGGCCGAGCAGGCTGAGGCGCGAGTGGCCCAGGCGGCGCTCGACTCAGCCCGTCAGAAACTGGTCCGGGCCGAGGCCGAAGCGACACGGATCGAGGAACAGCTTCGTGGCCTCGGCGGCAACGAGAGCCTCGTCGAAACGCTCGAGGCCGCCCGGCTGCGCCGGGAGCAGGCCGAGGCGGAGCTCGAACAGGCAGGCGCGGCGATCGGCGCCGCCGAGGCTTCGCGCCAGCGCGCGGCGGCCGACCGCGACTCCGCGGAAAGCGAGGCGGCCTCGGCACGCGCGGCGCTCAATGCTCTCCAGTCAGAGGCCAAGGCCCTGCTCAAGGCGGTCGAGGGCGCCGCCGGCGACCGGGCGATCGATCACGTCAAGGCGGAGAAAGGCTATGAGCGGGCGCTCGCCGCGGCGCTGGGCGAGGATCTCGACGCCAGCCTCGAAGCGGACAGCGCCAGACGCTGGACCGGGGCCGAGATACTGCCTGACGATCCCGCTTTGCCGGCCGGGTGCAGCGCTCTTGCCGACCATGTCCAGGCTCCCGAGGCCCTGAGCCGGCGGCTTCGCCAGATCGCGGTGGCCGAGCAGGACGACCTCGTGGCTCTCGCCGTCGGCCAGCGCCTCGTCACCCTCGACGGCAAGCTTCGCCGCTGGGACGGCTATGTCGCCTCCGGCCTCGGTGCCGCGGCGGCCGAGCGGCTGATCCGGGTCAACCGCCTGGCCGAGATCGAGCAGGCGCTTCCGGCCGCCGCCTCGGCCGTGGAAGCCGCCGAGAGCCGAACCGCCGAGGCGATGGCGACGATGGCGAGAGCGCGCGATGCCGCCGACGCCGCCCGCCGAGCCGAGGCTTCGGCGACCGCCGCGATCCGAGAGGCGAGCCGCGCCGAGGACAGCGCCGCCGTGGAGATGGAGCGGCTCGAGCTTCGTCGGAGCGGGCTTTCCGAGCGCGCCGAGATCGCCGCCGCCGATCTTGGAGAGGCGCGCCGGGCGGTAGAGGAGGCGCAGAAAATCAGCGCCGGCCTTCCCGACGCGACGGCGACCGAAGCCCGGGTGGCCGAGCTCAGAGCCGCCGCGGAGCGCGCCCAGGCCGCTTTGGCAGAGGTCCGGGCCGAAGCGGCGACCTATGCCCGGGCGGTCAGCGCCGATCGGCAACGGGCGGAAGCGGCGAAGAAGGAGCAGGCCGACTGGCGGGCCCGAGGCGCCGAGGCCGAGAAACGCCACGCCGAATTCGGCCGCCGGATCGCGGAAGCGGACAGCGAAGCGCTTCGGCTCGCCGAGGCGCCGGACGAGATGGAACGGTCGATCGCCGCACTGACCGAACAATCGGTCGAAGCGTCGGAATCGGCCCGGTCCGCCGCCGCCCATGAACGCGCCGCCGAAGAGGCGATGCGCGAGATGGAAACCAGGCTCGCCGATGTCGGCGAGGCGCTCGCCGCTGCCCGCGAGGCGCGCGCCGGCGCCGCCGCCCGGGCAGAAGCGCAGGATTCACGCCAACTCGAGATGGCTCGTATCTCGGGCGAGAAGTTCGAATGCCCGCCACCCTTGATTCCGGAGAAGCTCGGATTCGAGGAAGGCTCGATCGAAGCGGTGGCTTCGGAGTCCGCCCGGCTCGAGCGCCAGACCCAGGAACGCGAGCGGATCGGACCGGTCAATCTCGTCGCGGAGACCGAGCTGAACGAGCTCGAGGAAAGCCGCACCGCCTCGCAGTCGGAACGGGAGGAGCTCGGGGTCGCGATCCACCGCCTGCGCGGGAGCATCGGAAGCCTCAACCGCGAAGGACGAGCGCGATTGCTCGCCGCCTTCCAGGAGGTGGACCGTCATTTCCGGAGCCTGTTCACCACCCTGTTCGAAGGCGGCCAGGCCCATCTCGAGCTGATCGAAAGCGACGACCCGCTCGAGGCCGGCCTGGAGATCCTCGCCCAGCCCCCGGGCAAGAGGCTCGCCACCCTCACCCTGCTTTCCGGGGGCGAGCAGGCGCTGACCGCGGTCGCCCTGATCTTCGCCCTCTTCCTCACCAATCCGGCGCCGATCTGCGTCCTCGACGAAGTCGACGCGCCGCTCGACGACGCCAATATCGAGCGATTCTGCGACCTTCTCGACCGGATGGTCGGCGACACGGATACGCGCTACCTGATCGTGACCCACAATGCGGTGACGATGAGCCGAATGCACCGCCTGTTCGGAGTGACGATGATCGAGAAGGGCGTCAGCCGGCTGGTGAGCGTCGACCTTGGCGGCGCCGAGCGCCTGCTCGCGGCGGAATAGACGGATGCCCGGCGACGGCATTTCCGGCCGGCGCTTCGTCCCCACCCATCCCCCGCGCGGCGGCGGCCCGGTGCCGGTCTGGCGGGGGTTCGTCGGCGAACGGGCCCGGACGGCGGTCTATGGCTGGTCGCAACGCGCGTTCAGCGAATGGTATATAAAGCGCAACGTCTTCGGCCATCAGGTCCACATTCCGCTCCACCCGGACATGGTTCAGCGGGTGATGCTCGACAATGCCGCCAATTACGTGAAGCCGGACCTGGTCCTGAAGCTGCTGAGGCCGACCATCGGTCACGGCCTGCTCAGTTCCGACGGTTCATTGTGGCGCGAGCAGAGGCGGATCGTCGCCGCCAATTTCGCGCCCGCGGCGGTGGATTCGTCGATGCCCGCCTTCGCTTCGGCCGCATCGGCGAGAATGGAGCTTTGGTCCCCGGGCGTCCGCGACATGGCCGCCGAGGCGACGGCGACGACGATGAGGATCATCAGCGACACCTTGTTCGCCGGCGACCCGAGGCTGACCAGCGAGGCGGCGATGGCCCATATCGCCGCGGCCCTGGACGCGGTCAGCGAAGCGCGGCTTCAGGTCCTGCTCGGGCTTCCGATCGTTCCGTTGAGCCGGCGCGGGCTGAAAGGCCGTCGCGGCCGGCTTTATCTTCGCCATACCCTGACTCAGGTGGTCAAGGACCGGCTTCCGGGCGGCGGCCCGGACGATTTTCTCGGCCGGCTGATCCGGCAGCTCCACGAGCGTTTCGATCCCGAAGAGGCGCTCAAGCTGGCGGTCGACAATGCCGCCACCTTCTATCTTGCGGGCCATGAGACGACCGCCAACGCCCTGACCTGGACTCTGTACCTGTTGTCGCAGCTGCCGGAGCTCCAGCGACAGGCAGCGGCGGAAGCGCGCTCGGCGCTCGGCCTCGGATCCGACGATCCCGACCTTCCCGACCGGCTGCCGCTGCTCCGCCGGATTCTCGAGGAATCGCTAAGGCTCTACCCGCCCGCGCCGCGGATGGACCGGCAGGTGGTGGAGCCCGACAGGATCGGCGACCAAGAGGTGGCACCCGGCGACATCGTCTCGATCTGGCCTTGGCTCATTCATCGCCACTCTGGTCTCTGGGACGATCCCGACGCCTTCGATCCGAGCCGCTTTACCGCCGAGGCCAAGGCCGGCCGCCACCGTTTCCAATATCTGCCGTTTGGCGGCGGGCCGCGGGTCTGCGTCGGCGCCCGCTTCGCCACTGCCGAGGCGCTGACCGTGCTGGCGCACTGGCTCAGCCGCTGGAACTTCGCGCCGATGGCCGGCCGCGACGTGCGCGTGTCGGGGATGGTGACCCTGCGGCCAGCAGACGGGCTGCCGCTGCAGCTGACGCCGGCTGACTGAGACCCCTCTCCGATCCTACGCATCAAGTGGACGCGCTTGTTTTCCTGCCGATGTCGATGCCGCCGATCTTCCTTCCGGCGGCGCTGTCTTTGATGAGCGTGGCGAGACGCCGGGCGCGGGTCTCCGGCTTCCTGGCGCTGGCGATCCAGTGGAGGCAGAGCTTGCGGTAACCCGCCGGCCTTCCTTCCCAATCCCGCCACGCCGCTTCGTTCTTCCGGAACAAGGCGGTTTCCTCGGCCGTCAGGGACTTCAGTTCATTCTCATAGGCGTAGACGCCGCTGCGGCCCTTATTCTCCTCGAAGGCGCGTCTGCCGGCCTCTGTCATCAGACCGGCCGCTTCGAGCGCCTCGAAGCGTGCGACATTGACCTTGCTCCAGATGCTGCCCTTGCGCCTTGGAGTGAAGCGGATCGTATAGCTGTCTTCGCCGAGCGATTTGCGGATTCCGTCGATCCAGCCGAAGCAAAGCGCCTGGTCCCGCGCATGCGGCCAGTCGATCGAGGGTCGGCCGCTGCTCTTCTTCCAGAAGCCGACGAGGAGCTCGTCGGCGATCGAGTGATGGTCCGTGAGCCAGCGGCGAAAATCCGCCTCGGTCGCGAAGAAAGTCGGCTCGGACATCACTCGGCCGGCTGCGGCGTGAGCCGCCGGGCCTTGCGGCGCCTCAGCTCGGAGCGCCAGCCGCGGCTTCTGAGCCACATGACGATCCCGGTGATCGCGAGCAGGGCGGGAAGGATTCCACCAAGGAAGATGATCGTCTGGAAGACCGGGCCCATGCCGGTGCCATCGTGCCAGCGCCGCATCAGCCGGGCCGTTGTCTCCGGGCGCGGCGGCCGGGGCGGAACGATCTCGCCGCCACGATCCGGCACCTCGACCTCGGCCGGACCACCCTCGCGCTGGAAGGCGATCTTCCAACTGGGCGCCTGATCGGTCGGCCAGGTAATGAGCGAAAGCCCGCCGGTCGCCGCGAAGGGCCGAGCCGCCGCCACCGCAAGATCGGGCGACATCGAAGGCGATTCCAGCGGTCGGGCCCGAATCGACGCCGCCTTGTCCGAACCCCCTTTTGCCCTGGCGCTCGGCTGCGGTGCCTCGAACTGACCGAAGAAGGAAGGGAAGGATATCCAGGCACCGGTGAAGGACAACATCGCCAGCGGCAGCAGGATCCAGAAGCCCATCTGGTGATGGAGGTTGGCGTTGAAGCTGTTCTGGCGCCGCCAGCGGAAGCCGCGGCGGAAGCTTCCGGTCAGAGGCCACCAAAGCCACAGGCCGGTCAACGACGAGATCAGCATCGCAACCCCGACCCAGCCGACGATCTGGCGGCCGAGGCCGGGAACCATCAGGCTGCCGTGAAGCACGTGAAGGATCCGCACCGACCCCTCGTTGCTGCTCGCCTTGTCGAGCACGCGGCCGTCGGCGGGATCGAGCCAGACATTCGTCCGAACCGGCCGTCCGGCACCCGGCCGCAACGGCTGGGCCGCGGCGACGAGAATCGGTCCCTCGCCTTCCGGATAACGCAGGCTGAGGATCGTCTCGCCAGGAGCAAGCGCGGTTCGCGCCGCCTCGGCATAAGCCGCGGGCGGAAGCGCCGGCACGCTGGCCTTCACCTGGTAGCGCGCCGGATTGAGAGTCTCGTCGAGCCAGTCGTGCCAGACCAGGGCCGATCCGGTCAGGGAGATCGGGATGATGAGTAGCGC
>CBIGXQ010000071.1:0-11347 GCA_966193865.1 uncultured Sphingosinicella sp.
TGACGAACAATCCGGAAATCAACCAGGCGGCCGCCAATCGCGAGGCCGTCGAGGAGGAGAGGCGCCAGGCCCAGGGGCTCTACGCGCCGCGAGTGACAGTCGAGGGTTCGGCTGGCGTTCGCCGGCTCGAGAACGCCACCCGTCGAGCGCTCAACATCGCCAACGACACACTCTATCCGCTCGAGGCCGACCTGTTCGCCGAGCAGCTTCTCATCGATTTCGGCCGCCAGCGCTCGGAGCTGTCGCGACAGGCGGCCAGAACCGACGCGGCCGCGTCGCGGGTCGAGGAAAGGTCCGAATTCGTCGCTCTCAACGTCTCGCGCGCCTATATCGATTATCTGCTCCAGCAGCGGATCGTCGCCGCCTCGCAGGACAATCTCACCTTCCACGAGCGGCTGGTCGCCGATCTTCGCGAAGGTGTCGCCCGCGGCTCGATCAGCATCGCCGACCAGCAGCAGGCGGAGGAGCGCCAGCAGGCGGCCCGCGCCAAGCTGACCGAGGCGCTCGAGGAGCAGGAAAATGCCGCGATCGCGTTCCATCGCGTGGCCGGCGTCGCGATCGGCGATCCCACCATGCCGCCGCCGATCAGCGCCAATCTCCCGCCCAATGTCGATGAAGCCGTCGATACGGCGCGGGCGAATCATCCGAAGGTGCTCGAAGCGCTTGCCGATCTCGACACCGCCGCTGCGGAAGTCCGCGGCGCCCGCGCCGAGCTGCTGCCGCGCATTTCCGCCGAGGGACGGGTCAGGGTCGGCGACGACATCGACGGCTTCCAGGGCCGGACCGAGGATTATCTCGCTCGAGTCGTGATGCGCTGGACGATCCTGTCCGGCGGCATCAACGAGGCGCGGGTGCGGGAAGCTTCGGCCCGCGAGACCGAGCGGCGCTTCCGCCTTCACCAGGCCGGCCGCGAAGCCGAAGCCGACGTTCGCCTCGCCTGGAACCGGCTCGAGAGCCAGACTCGCCTGGTCGGGGAGCTCGAGCAGCAAAGCCAGGTCTCCGATCAGTTGCTGGGCTCCTATCGGGAGCAGTTCAACGTCGGTCGCCGCTCGCTGCTCGACGTGCTCGACGCGCAGAACACGCGCTACAACGTCCAGGTTCAGGCCGAGACGGCCCGTCTCGCTCAGCTTTACGCGCAATATCGCGTGCTTGCGGCGAGCAACCGGCTGCTGGAGGCGCTCCAGGTCGATCTTCCGTCAGCTGCCGTCTCCAATGCCCGCCAGCGCTACGACGTGCGCAGCTATGGCCCGGCTGAGGCGATGGAGCCGAGAATTCCTTACGGCCCGACCAACTGAGGTGATTAAGTGGAGTTCAGGCGTAACATGGGTCCCGGCGTAGAGGGGGATGTAGCGAACGTTTCGGGTTCGCCTGAGCTTCATTCGGCTTTTTCCGAGGCGGGTGCGGGAGATCCGGTCACTTCTTGCCTTTCCTTTCTGGCGCTGCGTCATGATCGGCCCTCTTCGCCGGTCATCCTGAGGGCGGGCCTTGCGCTCGACTCCGAAGGACGTCTGCCTTTCCACCAGGCGGAAAGCGCCCTCGACCAGGTCGGCCTCAGGGCCGAGCCCTGGGAGGGCAAGCTGTCCCGCCTCAAGCCGAGGCACTTGCCGGCGCTGATCGAGCTGGGCGAGGGCGACGCCGCCGTGCTGCTCGAAGTTCAGCAGGGGCAATTCCTCGCCTGGTGGCCCGGAAACGCCGAGCCGGTCTGGACCGATCGGAACATGTTTGCCGATCGCTTTACCGGCCGCGCCATCCTCGTCGAACCCGATCCGGCGCGGGAACGCGAGGGCGAGCGTCCCTGGCAGCGAAAGGCGCGCGCTCACTGGTTCTGGGGCGAGATGTGGCGGGTTCGCCGGACCTTCGGCTTCGTCGCTCTCGCCGCCGCGATCATCAACATGCTGGCGCTGGCGCTGCCGCTGTTCACGATGAACGTCTACGATCGGATCATCCCGAACAAGTCGGCGGTGAGCCTTTGGGTGCTGGCGATCGGCGTCCTGCTGGCCCTCGGACTGGAATTCTCGCTGAGGATCGCCCGCGCGCGGGTCGTCGACGAGGTCGGCAGGAGCGTCGACGCAAGGCTGTCGCAGCGGCTGTTCGAGAAGGTGATGAACGTGCCGCTCGCCTCTCGCGAAGGCAGCACGGGCGCGCTCGCCCGGCGGGTCGCCGACTATGAGACGGTGCGCGAATTCTTCGCATCGACGACGGTCGTGCTGGTCGTCGACATGATGTTCCTCTTCATCTTCCTCATCGTCATCACCTTGCTTGCCGGCTGGCTGGTGATGGTGCCGCTGGTCGGGATCATCCTGATGGCGGTGGCCGGGATGACGCTCCAGCGGCGAATGGCTCCGGCCTCCATCGATGCTCAAGCGGATTCGAGTCTCCAGCATAGCGTGCTGGTCGAAGCGATCGGTGGGCAGGAGACGCTCAAGGCCGCCGGCGCCGAGGGGCGCATGGTCGGTCGCTGGCGGCGCTACGCCGACATGAACGCGGCGACGCAGGAGCGCCTTCGCGCCTTGACCGCCGTGAGCATCAACCTTGCCACCTTGTGCCAGCAGCTGATGAGCGTGGGTCTGATCATCGGCGGCTTCTATCTGTTCAACGCCGGCTCGATCACGATGGGCGCGATCATCGCGATCGTCATGCTGTCCGGCCGCGCCACGGCGCCGGTCGGCCAATTCGCCTTCCTGATGACTCGCGCCCGCCATGCCTTCACCGTCATGGACTCGCTTCAATCGCTCAACGCGCTGCCCGATGAACGGTTCGGCGGCCGATCCTTGCTGCCGACGATCAACCGAGGCGAGATCAGGCTCGAAAGCGCCGCTTTCCGCTACCCGGGCGCATCGCTCGACTCCCTGTCGGAGCTCAATCTCACGATCCACCCGGGCGAGAAGATCGCCGTGATCGGCCGCGTCGCGTCGGGCAAGTCGACCCTGGGCCGGCTGCTGTGCGGCCTCTACGCGCCGACGGACGGGGCCTATCTGATCGACGGAATCGACAGCCGCCAGCATCATCCCCATCAGATCCGCGAGGCCTTTCGTTACGTCGGCCAGGACGCCGAACTGTTCCGCGGAACGATCCGAGACAATCTCGCCCTCGCCGCGCGCGATGTAAGCGACGAAAAGCTGCTCGACGCGGTGCGCCGATCCGGCGCCGACAGTTTCCTCGCGCGCGATTCGGCGGGTTTCGACCTGCTTGTCGGGGAGCGCGGAGCTTCACTGTCCGGTGGCCAGCGAAGCTTCCTCGTCCTTGCCCGCGCCCTCGTCGAGCCTTGCAAATTGCTCTATCTGGACGAGCCCACCGGGGCGATGGACACCCAGACCGAGCAATTGTTCATCGACCGCCTCGCGGCCGCGGTCCAGCCGGCCCAGACCCTGATCGTCTCCACTCACCGCAACGCGATGCTCGCCATCGTCGACCGGCTGATCGTGCTCGATGGCGGGCGGGTGATCGCCGACGGTCCCAAGGAAAAGGTGCTCGACATCCTTTCCGGACTCCAGGAGAAATCCTCGTGAGCAGCCTCGGCTGGACGCTCGGGCCCTTGCGCGGCTGGCGGCTGATCTCGCTCGCTTTGATCAGCCTGGCGGCGCCTCTTGCGGCGGCGACGACGATTTCGGGTTTCGGCACCGACGGGACGATGAGCCTGGCCGGCTGGCTGACCAGCAATGGCGACGGGGAGCCACTCGAGATCGCCCTGGCCGACCCGCTGCCGTTCGACCTGGTCGAAGCGACGCGCGGAGACAGCGCCGCGAAGCAGATCGAAGGACAGGCCGCCGAGCAGGTCAACGCGGCTCTGCCCTTCTCGCCGGAACAGATCGAGGCGGCCCGCCGCTTCAGTCTTGCCGGCGCATCGACATCGGACATGTCGCGGGCGCTCCATTGCCTGACCCAGGCGATCTATTACGAAGCCGCCTATGAACCGGTCGAGGGCCGTCGAGCGGTCGCCCAGGTGGTGCTGAACCGGGTCCGTCACCCGGCCTTCCCCAATAGCGTCTGCGGGGTCGTCTATGACGGCGCGTCGTTGCCGGTCTGCCAGTTCAGCTTCACCTGCGACGGATCGCTTCGCCGGCTGCCCGAGCAAGGCGCCTGGGCCGAGGCGCAGCGGATCGCCCGCGAAGCGCTCCAGGGCCATGTCTCGGCAGCGGTGGGCACCGCGACCCATTATCATGCCAATTATGTCTCCCCTTATTGGGCGCCGCGGCTGACCAAGTTGCGCCAGATCGGCGCCCATATCTTCTATCGCTGGCCCGGTGGCTGGGGCCGGACCGCCGCCTTCTCCAGCCGTTACTCCGGTGTCGAGTCGATGGCCGCTTCGCTTGCCCTCGCCGACGGAGGTTCGCCGGCCGGGACAGAGGAAGCCGGGCTGGCGGTGGCGGTGGACCCGACCGACCGCCGTGCGCCCCAGGACGTCGGCGGCCGCCTCGATGTTACCAAGGGCTGGACCCTTTCGATCCCGGCGCCCGACGAAACCCGCGGCACCTATGCGGCAGCCATTGACCGCCAGTCAGGCGCTGGCCCCGCTTCTTCGAATATGAGTGAAACGCGATGACCGACTTTGCCCGCTCGGCCAATCCCGGCCCGCCCTCGATGATCCGCCGCCTTGCGACCTTTCGAGGCCCTCGCCTGGTCATCCTGATCAGCGCCTTCGGCTTCCTCCTGTTCCTGGTCTGGGCGGCTCTCGCTCAGGTCGACGAGGTCACGCGCGGACAGGGCCAGGTGATTCCTTCGAGCCGCGTCCAGGTGATCCAGAGCTCCGATCCGGCGACGATCCGCGAAATATTGGTGCGCTCCGGACAGATGGTTCGCCAAGGGGAATTGCTGGTCAGACTCGACGACACCGAAAGCTCGGCCGCGCTCGCGCAGATCGAGGCCGAGAACGAGGCGCTTCAGGCCCGCGCGGCAAGGCTCGGTGCCGAAGGCACGGGCGGCGGCCCGGCCTGCGCGCCCGGACCTGACGGAAGCATCTCTTCGGCCTGTGCCGACGAACGGGCCCTTCGCCAGGTGAGGGCGTCGGCGCTTCAGAGCCGTATCGCCGCGCTCAATGCGGCGGTCGAACAACGGCGGCGGGATCTCGGCGAGGCTCAGGCCACCGCCGCCTCGCTTCGCAACAGCGTCACCCTTGCGCAGCGCAATGTCGACATGCTCGAGCCGTCGGCTGCCCGCAACATCATCCCTCAGACCGATCTACTCCAGGCCAGGCGCGAGCTGGTCGACCTTCAGGGTCGCCTGGCAGCGGCCAACGAAGCGATTTCCAGGACGGCCGCCGGAGTGCGCGAGGCTCAGGCCCAGGCGGCGGAAGCGGGACTCCAGTTTCGTCAGGAGGCGCTGAACGAGCGAAGCCAGATCTCCACCCGAATCGCGGTCAACACCGAATCGGCGCGAGGCGCCGCGGGACGGCTTCGGCGAAGCGAAATCCGGGCGCCTGCGGACGGCGTCGTCAACGATGTTCAGGTAAACACGCTCGGCGGTTTCGTGAATGCCGGACAGAAGATCATGGAAGTGGTGCCCCTGGGGGACCGGCTTCTGGTCGAAACCCGGGTGCGCCCCAGCGATATCGCCTTCATCAGGGTCGACCATCGCGCCCTCGTCAAGGTCAGCGCCTACGACTTCGCCACTTATGGCGGGATCGAGGGCCGGGTCGTCCAGGTGGCTGCCGATTCGACCTATGACGAGCAGACCCGCGAGGCCTATTTCACCGTGATCGTCGAGACCGACCGTTCCTTCCTCCAATCGGGAAATCGCCGATTGCCGATCACGCCGGGCATGATGTGCGACGTCGAGATCATCACCGGCCGCAAGTCGATCCTCGACTATCTCCTCCGCCCCGTCTGGCGGGCCAGCAACGAAGCGCTTCGCGAGCGCTGAGAATCTCGAGCCTGGTCGCTGAAACAGGAGGCGCCACGCGCCTCCGCTGAATGCCTGAATCCGGCTCTCTTCAGAAGCTGAGACCGACTTGAATCACTTCCTGGCTGGATGAGCCTGGAAGGATCGAGGCCTAGGGTGCGACGATCGCGGTCGCCGCCGAAGCGATCTGGATCGGCGGCTGTGAGGGATGGCCCGAATAACCGTGGATCCAGCGGCCAGCCGCGGAATAGCTGAAGATCGGGCGATAATCGTTGACCCGGTCGCCCTCGATCAGCTCGTCGGTCGAATTGTCGAGGATCACGAGCCGGTCTCCCGATCGAACGGCGAGGACGGCATGGTTGTTGCGCGTGATGAGGTCTCGCGCGATGACCAGATAGAGGTCGTTCCGATCGAAGCCCAAAGCGGCGAGAAGGGCCAGCTTGGCGAGAGCATAATCCTCGCAGTCGCCGCGACCCGAACCAAGCGAGTCGGTGGCCGTCTGCCAGATTTCGGCGGGCACACCGCCCACATTGTCCTCGACGAAATCGATGCGTCCGTTGACCCAGGCGTTGACCGCGCGGAGCAGCCGCTCCGATTCGCCCTGTCGCAAGGCGGTGAAGGAGCCGGCCCAGCCACCGAGTGCCGGCGAATTCGCCGCGCTCGCCCGACGCCACATCGAATCATAAGGGGTGTTCCCGATCGGCAGGGCGACCGAGCCGAAAACGTCGGGTCCGCCCGATGCCGAGCGACCTTGTTCCCGTATTGCGGGTTTGGCGAGGTGGAAGCCGCGTGGGGCATGCGATCCGTCATGGCTGAACGGGGCCATTCGGAACGGAACGGCCGGCGCCGGCGAAAAGGCGAGCCGCGCCGGCTCGGCCGTCAGTGCCGGCCCCGAGGCGATCCCCTGGGACGCGAGGGTGCGGACCAGCGCACCTTCACCATGGAACACGGCGACGCCGCTGACCTTGGGAGGCGGAAGATCCCATTGCGTGGCGATGGCCTGAGTCGATGCCATGCTGATCGAAACCAGACCAGCGATCGCCCGAAGCCGCCGTCGCAATCCCAGACCAATGGATGCAGGTTCCACGCATTCGCTCCCATTCGAGCGACGCTTTTGGCGGAACAGCCCCTTTCATCTGGCGAACGGAGGTGGCTAATTCGGTATTAACCGAACATCGCGGCAGGTGGACGAGAGAGGGCGCAGCGGCTTTGCAGCCATCCCGGAATGCGCTTCGACAAGCGAAATTGACCCGGCCTAGCCGCTGATTCCGCTGTCCCTGATCAGCATCAACAGGTCGATACGATTGGTCAGGCCAAGCTTCTCGTAGACGTTGTGGAGGTGCACCTTGACCGTCCCTTCCGAGATTCCCAGCCGGGTGCCAATCTCCTGGTTGCGCAGATTGTCGGCGGCGAGCCGGACGATGGCCTGCTCGCGCGGAGTGAGCTTGGCGAAGGGGCTTCCGTCGAGCTCGCGGCCGGTGGCGCGATCGAGGGCCCGCTGGAGCAGCTTCTGCTCGATCCAGCGGCCGCCGCCGCGGACTTCCTCCAGACAGGTCATGAGACTGTCCGGGGCGGCATGCTTGAGGACCAGCCCGTTCACTCCGGCGTCGATCGCTTCCGCCGCACGGCGATCGGACATGCTGCCGGTAAGGATGATGACCGGTCGCCGGTCGCCTTTTGCTCGAAGCTCGAGGAAAAGGTCGAGGCCGTGGCGGTTGGGCAGCCGCTCGTCGAGGATGACGATATCGGGGTCCTCGGCCTTGATCGCCGCCATCACCTCGGCGCCGTCGCGGACATAGCGGACGATCCGGTAGTCGGTGCCCCGCAACAGGGCTTCGACTCCGGAAAAGATGATCGGGTGGTCGTCGGCCAGCAGGATTCGGATCATTCTCGCGACCTAACGGGCATGTATATAGCACTAACGTGCCCCCGCCGCCCGATACAAGTCCAACTATTCCATCGGGCCCGTGACGTTGCGTAATAATGGAGCTGTCTTTCCGCTCAGGCGCGACCGGGCGAAGCTGTGGAAAAGATGCAATTCGGCTTCGACAAGGATCGGCGAACACCCTAATTTCCGACCGTGACCGAAGACGAACTCTTCACCGACGAGGCGCCGGCGCGAGATGCCGATCGGCTGACTCTCGACCTCGACGGCTGGGAGGGGCCGCTCGATCTCCTTCTGACCCTCGCCCGCGCTCAGAAGGTGGATCTGGCCAGGATCTCGATCCTCGCACTCGTCGAGCAATATCTCGCCTTCATTTCGGACGCCAAGAAGCTTCGCCTCGAGATCGCCGCCGATTATCTCGTGATGGCGGCGTGGCTGGCCTATCTGAAGTCGTGCCTGCTTTTGCCGAAGGACCCGAATGTCGATCCATCGCCGGAGGAACTGGCGATGCGGCTTCAGCTCCGGCTCCAGCGCCTCCATGCGATGCGCGAGGCCGGTGCCCGCCTGATCGGCGGCGACCGGGTCGGCCGGGACGTCTTCCTTCGGGCCGCTCCGGAAGGGCTGAAGGTCGTCCGCAGGGCTGCCTGGACCACCGACCTTTATGATCTCATCTCCGCCTACGGAATCGTCAGGGCGCGGACCGAACCGGCCGTCCACATCGTCTCCAGGCGCCCGGTCATGACTCTCGACGAGGCCATCCATCGGCTCGAGCGGATGATCGGCACTCGGCTGGAATGGACCAGTCTCGACTCCTTTCTTCCGGAGACCCCGGATCCGGAATTCCGCAAGTCGGCGCTCGCCTCGAGCTTCGTCGCCACCCTCGAGCTCGCCAGGCTCGGCCGCATCGAGATCGATCAGAAAGGCATTTTCGAGCCGCTGTACGTGAGGGCCGCATGAAGGAATATGCCGACGGGCTCCGCGCCGTGGAGGCCTGCCTGTTCGCCTCCGACGAGCCGCTGGCCGTCCAGGACATCGTCGATCATGTCGGCGAAGGCGTCGACGTCAAGGCCGCCCTCGAGGAGCTCCAGGCCCTTTATGCGGGGCGCGGGATCGAGCTCGTCGAAAGGGGCAGGCGCTGGCATTTCCAGACGGCTGCCGATCTTGCCCACATCCTCCGCCGCGAGCGCGAGGAGAGCCGGAAGCTGAGCCGTGCCGCAGTCGAGACCCTGGCGATCATCGCCTATCACGAGCCGGTCAGCCGGGCCGAGATCGAGGCGATCCGCGGCGTCCAGATTTCCAAAGGGACGCTCGACGTCCTGATGGAAGCGGGCTGGGTTCGGCCCGCCGGCCGCCGGGAAGTGCCGGGGCGGCCGCTCACTTTCGCCACGACCCAGGAATTCCTCACCCATTTCGGACTGAAGAGCCGACGCGACCTGCCCGGGATCGACGACCTGAAGGCAGCGGGCCTGCTCGACCCTGTCGATACCGCGCTCGAGCGGCTCGGGATGGAAGGCAGCGACGAGGTCGAACTGGAAACCGACGGCGAAGACGCCTAGGTAACCAGCGATATCGGGAGATTTTCAATGGGTGGTTTCAGCCTCTGGCATTGGCTCATCGTCGGCCTCGTCATCCTTCTGCTGTTCGGAAAGGGCCGCTTTTCGGACATGATGGGCGACGTTGCGAAGGGCCTGAAAAGCTTCAAGAAAGGCATGAGCGAGGACGAGGAGGTCGAGCAGCGCCGATTGAGCGCCGAGCGAAGCCTCGATTCCACGCCGCCGCCTGCGCCGGCCGCCCCGGCCGCACCGGCCGAGGCAGCGCCCGCGGAACGTGGCTCGGCTTCCGAAGCCGACCGGCACTAAGCCGGCGCTCCGGCAGCGTCAGTTTCGATGTTCGGTATCGATTCCGGCGAGATATTGATCATCGCGGTCGTGGCCCTCGTGGTCATCGGCCCGAAGGACCTCCCACGCGTGATGCGGACGATCGGCAATTTCGTCGGCAAGGCGCGCGGCATGGCCAAGCATTTCCGTTCCGGGCTCGACACGATGATGCGTGAGGCCGAGCTCGAGGAGATGGAAAAGAAGTGGCGGGCCGACAATGAGCGGATCATGCGCGAGCATCCGCTGCTCCCGCCGACCGCGACAATGACCGCGACAACCCCCGCGCCGGCGGCGGAAAGCGAATGGGGCAAGGCTCCAGACGAGGTCGAGGCGCCGCCCGAGGCGCAGCGGCCCAGGCCCAAGGCGCCGCCACGGCCGGCGGGAGCCGCGGCTCCGGTGCGAAAGGCGCCGCCGGCCCCCAATGCAGGGGAGGCGCCGTGACCGACATCGATCGCACGACCGTCCCCGATGAGCTTGATTCGAGCAAAGCGCCTCTGCTCGACCATCTCATCGAGCTTCGCCGGCGGCTCCTGTGGAGCTTCGCGGCGGTCGCCTTGTCCTTCGCCTTGTGCCTCTATTTTGCCCGGCCGATCTTCGGCTTCCTCGTCCAGCCGCTGCTCGCGGCCGGGCAGGACCGGCTCATCTACACGGCTGTTTTCGAAGCCTTCTTCGTCGAGATCAAGGTCGCCTTCTTCGCGGCGCTGATGCTGTCCTTTCCGTTCATCGCCAACCAATTGTGGCAGTTCGTCGCGCCCGGTCTCTATGCCAAGGAGAAAAGGGCCTTCGCTCCGTTCCTGCTGCTGACGCCGTTCCTGTTCCTCGGCGGAGCGGCTCTGGCTTATTATGTGGCGATGCCGGTCGCCCTCCATTTTCTCCTGGGCTACGAAGGCAATATCGCCGGAGTCCAGCAGGAAGCGCTGCCCGGCGTCGGCAATTACCTGTCCTTCGTCACCCGCTTCATCTTCGGCTTCGGAGTCGCCTTCCTGCTTCCGGTGCTGCTGATGCTGCTCGAGCGCGCCGGACTGGTCACCCGAGCCCAGCTCAAATCCGGCCGGCGCTACGCCATCGTCGTCGCCTTCGTGATCGCCGCCGTGCTCACTCCGCCGGACGTCATCTCCCAGCTGCTGCTCGCCGTCCCGCTGGTGCTCCTCTACGAGGTCTCGCTGGTCGCGATCTGGTTCACCGAGCGCAAGCGGGCCCGTGAAGCGGCTCGATCGGACTCATAGAAAAGGCGCCGCCCGAAGGCGGCGCCTCTCATCTCGTGGGAGATTCGACTCAGCAGTTGTTGTCGATGCCGTCGACGCAGTCGGTGGTCGATTCAACGTCATTGGCGGCGCCATGAAGCGTGTTGCAGGCCGAAAGGACCAGACCGCCGGACAAAGCCAGCATCATCAGAAACTTCTTCATTATCCGTCTCCTGAACCCGACCTTGGGCAGCACAAAGCGCCAAGGTTCGATGTCGTTAAAAGCCCCTGGCAAGGTTTCGGTTCCGGAATCGCGTCGGCCGGACGGCGGCATGCGTCGGAGCGCGTTCGGCCAGAAAAGTGGATGGGCCCCAGACGAAGTTGAGCCCGGAAGCGCCACCGGGGGGGGGAGGTTAGCGCGTCCGGGCCCATGTTCTGGATAGCGAGAGCGGGGGGGCAAAAGGTCACTATCCGAACCCCAGAACGACACAGCCCCATCTCGGTTCCACATTCGATGAATTTTTTTTGAGGTCGGCTTTTTCGCAACCGTGGCCGCGACGACC
>CBIGXQ010000072.1:0-11283 GCA_966193865.1 uncultured Sphingosinicella sp.
CTCCTGCGGGGTTGGCGCAGGCCTCGGCGCCGGGGCGGGATCCGGTCTCCGCGTCTTCGGTCTTGCCGCAGGCTCCGGCGTTTCGGCCGGAACAGGCGCGGCGCCTTCATAGACGCAGGAATCTAGCCGATCGCGGCGGACGGCGCCCATCCGCGCCGAGATCATGCTGCCGTAGCGGCGGGTGAAGCCGGTCGGCGTGATCGCCTCGCGGCGCTTCGGCAGTGGGAAGACGGCCGCGATCCGTGCCGCTTCCGTCGCCGTCAGGCTCGACGCGTCATGATCGAAATAACGCTGGGCGCCGGCATTGACGCCATAGGTGCCGATCCCGGTTTCGGCGACATTGAGATAGACCTCCATGATCCGTCTCTTGTCCCAGAGGGTCTCGATGAGCAGGGTGAACCAGGCCTCGAGACCTTTGCGGAAATAGCCGCCTCCCTGCCACAGGAAGACGTTCTTCGCCGTCTGCTGGCTGATCGTCGAGCCGCCGCGAATGACTCCGCCGCCGCGGGCGTTGCGGCGCATCGCTTCTTCGATCGCCTGCCGGTCGAACCCGCCATGGCTGCAGAACTTGCTGTCTTCGCCGGCGATCACCGCCCGGACCATGTCGCGGTCGATCCGGTCGATCGCCATCCAGTCCCGGCGGGCGCCGTTGCCGCTGACGACGTCGCCGATCATCGTGAAGGTGACCGGGGGATTCACGAATCGATAGGCGAGCACCCAGAGCAGGCTTCCGACGAGGAAGATGAGGACCGCCTTGACGATCCAGCCGATCAGGCGGCCGAGCCAGCCGCGCCGCTTTCCCCCGCGAGTGGCCACCTTGGGGCTCAGCCGGCGGTCAGAAGCCTGCGTTCGCCGGCGAGGCTCATCAGCGCCTTCTGAAGCTTCTCGAAGGCACGGACCTCGATCTGGCGGATCCGTTCGCGGCTGACGTCATAGACCTGGCTCAGCTCCTCGAGCGTCTTCGGGTCGTCGGTCAGGCGCCGCTCGGTCAGGATGTGACGTTCGCGATCGTTGAGGGCGCCCATCGCTTCCTGGAGAAGCTCGTGACGCATGTGCGATTCCTGCGCCTCGGCGACCCGCTCGTCCTGGAGCGGCTCGGTGTCGACGAGGAAATCCTGCCAGCTGCCCTCGCTGTCGTCGCGAAGGGGGACGTTGAGCGAGGTGTCGCCGCCCATCGCCATCCGGCGGTTCATCGAGATGACGTCCTCTTCGGAGACGCCGAGATCGGTCGCGATCTTGGCGACGTCCTCCGGCTTCAGATCGCCTTCCTCGAACGCTTCGATCCGGTTCTTCATCCGTCGCAGGTTGAAGAACAATTTCTTCTGCGCCGCCGTGGTGCCCATCTTCACCAGGCTCCAGCTGCGCAGGATGAATTCCTGGATCGAGGCGCGGATCCACCACATGGCATAGGTGGCGAGGCGGAAGCCGCGATCCGGCTCGAACTTCTTCACGCCCTGCATCAGGCCGATATTGCCTTCGGAGATGAGCTCGCTGACCGGGAGGCCATAGCCCCGATATCCCATGGCGATCTTCGCGACGAGGCGAAGGTGGCTGTTGACCAGCTTGGCCGCGGCATCGGTGTCCTGATGCTCGGTCCAGCGCTTGGCCAGCATATATTCCTCCTCGGGAGCGAGGATCGGGAATTTCTTGATCTCGGCGAGATAGCGGTTGAGGCCAGCCTCACCGCCGGTTGCCGGAATCGTCGCCGGGACGTTTCTACCGCTAGCCATGATGATTTCTCACATTCTCCCTGCGTGCCGACCGGAGTCTCCGCTCCGCTCCTGCACCGATCTTATACGGAAAGCGCCCCGAACAGTTCCTGAATATCAGACGGAAGGGGACTTTTGAAGGTTAAGTTTTCTTTCGAAACGGGATGCACGAAGCCGAGCTCGGCGGCGTGAAGCGCCTGGCGGTGAAAATTCAGCCTTTTCAGCACCTCTCGATGCGCCGGACGGGTCCGGCCGTAGACCGGGTCACCAAGCAGCGGGTGGCCGATCGCGGCCATATGGACCCGCACCTGATGGGTCCTTCCGGTTTCGAGCCGGCATTCCGTCAGCGCCGCCTCGCGGAGCGGGCGGAGCATCCGATAATGGGTGACGGCCCGCTTGCCCCGGGCGCCTTCGACGATGGCGATCTTCTTCCGGTTCGCCGCGGAGCGGGCGAGCGGCGCGTCGATCGTGCCGCTCGAGGGCATTGGGAGTCCGGCGACGATCGCCAGATAGAGGCGGTGGATCGAATGGCGCGCGAACTGGGCGGCGAGCCCTTCATGGGCGACATCGGTCTTGGCGACGACGAGAAGCCCCGAAGTGTCCTTGTCGATCCGGTGGACGATGCCGGGCCGGGCGACTCCGCCGATCCCAGACAGCCGGCCGGCGCAGTGATGGAGCAGGGCGTTGACAAGGGTGCCGTCGAAATTGCCGGCGGCGGGATGGACGACCATTCCCGACGGCTTCTCGACCACGAGCAGATGATCGTCCTCGAAGAGGATCTCGAGCGCGATGTCCTGGGGCGCGTTATGGGCCGCCTTCGGCGCCGGAATGGTGACCGAATAGAGACCGCCCGGAACCGCCTTCGACGCGGGATCGCGGACCGGGCCGCCCTGAGGGCCGATCACCTGGCCGCTGCTGATGAGCGACTTGAGCCGTTCGCGAGACAGGGTGGGGATCGCGACCGCGAGCGCACGATCGAGCCGCCAGCCTTCGGCGTCCTCGGCGACCCGAGCGTCCAGGACAGATTCTCCCCCCACCATCGGATCGGCGAGATCGTGACGGGAGCCCAACTTTTCAAGTCGCGAAGCGCCCTTGAAACCTTGAATCGCAACCGCCAATAGGGTGAGCAAGGACTCACGAAGACGACCGAGGCCGGACGGGGGGCGCCGCCGAATGAAATCCCACGAATTTGCCAGCCTGCTTTGCTCGCGGTTGTGCCACGATCTCCTGTCCCCGGTCGGAGCACTCAACAATGGGATCGAACTGCTCGCCGACGAGCACGACCCGGAGATGCGGGCACGCTGCCTCGACCTGCTCGGCGAGAGCGCGCGGGCTTCAGCCAACAAGCTGAAATTCTTTCGCCTCGCCTTCGGCGCCGCCGGCGGCTTCGCCGACGATGTCGACGCCCGCGAGGCGCGCGCCGCGATCGAGGGGCTGTTCGGCGGCGACGGGCGGATCCAGCTCGGCTGGCTGGTCGACGAGCCGGTGATCAGCAAGGCGGCGCTGAAGGTGCTCCTCAATATCGCGCTGATCGCCGGCGACGCTCTGGTCCGCGGCGGCACTCTCGACGTCGGCGCGGAGAAGCATGAGCACGGCCTCGACATCGTCGTCCGCGCCCAGGGGCCTAGGATCGTGCTCGATCCGGAGCTCAGGAAGGTGCTCGCCGGCGAGACCTCGGAGGACGAGGTCGCGCCGCGCGCGGCCGCGGCCTGGCTGGTCCATTGCCTCGTCCAGGAAGGCGGCGGGCAGATCCAGTTCGCCGACGACGAGGAAGGCCTGCTCATCATCGGCGCCTCGCTTCCCGCCTGAATCCGGGCTGAGCCCGAACGGCGAGCCGTCGAACTCGTCTCAGTCCAGGGTGGTGCGGTAGCGAGCGAGGGCAAGCGCCGCGATGACGCAGACGAAGATCGCCAGAGCGACGAGGCTCGGCGCCATGTCGGCCAGGCTCTGCCCCTTGAGCAGGGCGCCTCGCACCACCCGGATGAAATGGGTCACCGGGATGATCGTCCCGATCGCCTGCGCCCATTCGGGCATGCCCCGGAACGGGAACATGAAGCCCGAAAGCAGGATCGACGGGAGCAGGTAGAAGACCGAAAGCTGCATCGCCTGGAGCTGGGTTCGGGTGAGCGTGGAGATCAGGAAGCCGAGCCCGAGCGAGCCGATGATGAACAGGGTGACGCCAAGGATGAGGCCGAACCAGCCGCCGGCCATCGGAACATCGAACAGGATCCGCGCCACGAGCAGGATCAAGGCGGTCTGGATCATCCCGACGATGACGAACGGCGCCAGCTTGCCGACCATCACTTCGAGCGGCTGAACCGGCGTGGCGAGGAGGCTTTCCATCGTCCCTCGCTCCTGCTCCCGGGTCACGCCGATCGCCGTCTGCATCACAAGAGTGAGGGTCAGGACGATCCCGAGCAGGCCGGGGACGATGTTGAAGGCGGTGATGTTCTCCGGATTGTAGCGGCGATGAACGACGAATTCGAAGGGCTGCGCCGCCTCGTCGGGACGGGCGGCGCCGCCGACCAGGTCGTGACGAAGCGCTTCGGCGGGCAATCGCGAGAGAGCGGCGAGGGCGCTCGCCGTCGCCGTCGGATCGGTCGCGTCGGCCTCGACCAGGATCTGCGGCCGATCGCCGCGTACGACCCGGCGGGTGAAATCGCCGGGGATGGTGATCGCGAACTGGACCTCTCCGGTGCGCACCAGCCGCTCGAGCTCGGCCGGGGACCTCGCCTGGCGGACGATGTCGAAATAGGCGCTGTTGGCGAGGCTGGAGACGATCGAGCGGGCGAGGACGCTGTTTTCCTGGACGAGCAAGGCGGTCGGCAGGTGGCGCGGATCGGTGTTGATCGCGTAGCCGAAGAGCAGCATCTGGACGATGGGCACGACCAGGATGAGGGCGTAGGTCACCCGGTCCCGGGTGAGCTGGATGAACTCCTTCACGAGCACGGCGATCATGCGATCGAGCGAGAAGTTCTGCCCATAGCCGCGTGAGGTCACTGGAAATTGTCCTCGACGCCGGTCATCAGGTGGATGAACACGTCCTCCAGGGTCGGCGCCGATCGATTCCATTTGAACGGCGGCCGCCGATAAGGTTCGAGCGCATGCTGGAGCGCGGCGGGGTCCGGCCCGCTGACATGGAGAGCGGCGCCGAACGGCGTCGCCATCGCCACCCCGGGATCCTCGAGAAGGCGGCCGGCAAGGCCGTGAATGCCCGGCCCTTCGCCGCGCCAGGTCGACAGGCCGGCAGCCGCGATCACCTCCTCGGCGGTGCCGCGGGCGAGAAGCTCGCCATAAGCCAGATAGGCGATGTCGTGGCAGCGTTCGGCCTCGTCCATATAATGGGTCGAGACCAAGACGGTCAGCCCGCGGGCGGCGAGCGCATGGATCTCGTCCCAGAAGGTGCGCCGGGCCTGTGGATCGACTCCGGCGGTCGGCTCGTCGAGGAGGAGCAAGCGGGGTTCGTGAAGAGTCGCCACGGCGAGCGCGAGGCGCTGCTTCCAGCCGCCCGACAAGGTGCCGGAAAGCTGCTTTCGCCGCTCGGCGAGGCCGAGCTCGTCGAGCGCTGCTTCGACCCGTTGCCGACGCCGGTCGAGGCCGCGGATGCGGGCGCTGAACTCGAGATTCTCCTGGACCGTCAGATCCTCGTAGAGCGAGAAGCGCTGGGTCATATAGCCGGTCCGCCGCTTCACCTCCCAGGCCTGGGAAATGATGTCGAAGCCGAGCGCCTGTCCCTGGCCGCTGTCGGGGGTGAGAAGACCGCAAAGCATGCGCAGGGTCGTCGTCTTCCCCGACCCGTTGGGGCCGAGGAAGCCGGTGATCCGGCCCTGGTCTACCTTGATCGAGAAATCCTTGACGACCCGGCGGCCGTCGAACGCCTTGTCGAGACCGCTGACGTCGATCGCGACGCTCATCGCCGATCGCCGATCGGAACGACGTCGACCGGCAATCCCGGAACGAGCGATCGCCGGTCCTCCGGCACGGCCTCGACCATGAAGACGAGTCTGTCGCGGCTCTCCCGGCTGTAGATGATCGGCGGCGTGAATTCCGGGCGCGGGCTGACGAAGGCGATGGTGGCGACGAGGCCGTCCGGGCAGCCGTCGCAGCCGAAACGCACCTTGCGGCCGACTCGATAGGCGGCGACGTCCGCTTGCGGCACGAAGAAGCGGACGAAGATCCGGTCGTCCGGGATCAGGGCAAGGATCGGCTGGTTCGCGGGCGCCCACTCGCCGCGCTGGAAGAAGACCTCCTCGACCCGGGCCGGGGCCGGTGCGATCGGCGCCATGTCCTCGATCCGGGCGCCCGTTTGCTCGAGCTCGGCCCGGGCCTGCGACGCCCGCGCCGAAGCTGCCCGCTGCTGATCCTCGCGCTGGCCGAGCGTTGCGGCGGCAAGCCGCCGTTCCGCCGCCCTGACCCGCGCTGCCGCGCTTTCATGGGTCGCTCGCGCGTCGTCCAGCCTTACCCTGGCATAGATTCCCCGCTCGACGAGCGCGCTGACCCGGTTGAGCATCAGCCGCGCCTCCCGCGCCTGGGCCCGCGCCGCCTCGATTTCAGCCTCCAGGATACCGAGCTCGACCGGCCGCTGTCCCTTGCGGGCGTCCTCCGCCTGAGCTTCGGCAGCCGCCACCTCCGCTGCCGCGGCGGCCGACTCGGCCGCCTGCCGGCGCGGCTCGATGCTGAACAGCCTCGTTCCGGCGGGAACATGCTGACCACGGCGGACGGCAAGAGTCTCGACCGTCCCGGCGACCGGAGAAGAGAGATAAAGGGCCTCGCCCTCGATATAGCCGGAAAGGGTGCGAGCCCGGCCGGGACCCGGCGCAAGCCACAGCCAGGCGAGCAAGGCCAGAGCGGCAACGACCAGGACGGCAAGGACGAGCCGCTGGCGTTTCATGCCTCGCCCCGGGGAACGAGACCGTCGAGGACGGTCTCGGCATGCTGAGTGGCGACGGCGACAAGATCGATCTCGGCGCCTCCGACCGGGGTGAACGTCTCCCGCCAGAGGGTCCCGACCATCATCGGGCCCATGATCGAGAAAGCGTGGATCCGCGGATCGCCGGGCCGGACCTCGCCGGCTTCCTGTGCGCGTTCGACCAATTGGCAAAGCAGGCTGATCCCCCTGGCGACGACATTGTCGTGCCAGACCTTGGCCAGCTCGGGAAAGTTGCGGGATTCGCCGAGCACCATCTTGGCGACCGCTCCGACCGGGGCGGTCGTAAGAATGTGGCCAAGCCGGGGAAGGAGCATCCGGACCCGATCCGGGAACGGCATCTCGGTGGCGAGCACCATCTTGCCGATGGCATCGATGTTCGGCGCCACCGCCTGCTCGACCACGGCCCGGAACACGTCCTCCTTGGTCGGGAAATAAAGGTAGACCGCGCCCTTCGACAGCCCGGCCTCGGCCGCGATCGCCTCCATCCTGGCGCCGGCAAAGCCTTTTTCGGCGAAGATCTTGAGCGCGGCGGCGACTATGTCGCCGGGCCGTTCTTCCTTGCGCCTCTGCCAGCGAGGGGGCATCACCACCTCTTCGTAAATGACCAGTCAGTTAGTAAATCATCGAGAAGGCCTTGTCCAGCGGGGGCCTACTGCGTGAAATGGGTAGCCCGCCGGTAAACGGCTTCTTTACCAACTCCGTCGATAAGGCCCCGAGCGGAAGCTGCGGGCGGAGCCATGGACGATCTGATCAACGAATTTCTGGCCGAGACGCGCGAGATGCTGCAGGCCCTGTCCGGCGCCATCGTCGCCTGGGAAAGCGAACCCGGCGACCGCGCACGGCTCGACGAGATCTTCCGCTTCGTCCACACGGTGAAGGGCAATTGCGGCTTCTTCGATCTGCCGCGTCTCCAGCAGCTCAGCCATGCCGCGGAAGACGTGCTTGCGGAGGTCCGCGCCGGCCGCCGTGCCGCCGATTCCGGGCTCGTCAGCGCCGTCCTCGCCGTTATCGACCGGATCGGCGAGCTCGCGCAGGCGCTCGAAAATGGTGAATCCATGCCCAGCGAGGCCGACGACCAGATTATCGCCGCATTGCATGATGCGCCGATCGCGGCTGAGCCCGAGACCGAGATTCAGGCGCCGGCAGCGGAGCCGAAGAAGGGGCTTCGAAGCATCCGCCTGTCGGTCGACCTTCTCGACCGGATGATGAACGGCGTTTCCGATGCGGTGCTCGCCCGTAACGAGCTGGCCCGCCGGCTTCGCGACTCCGAGCGCGACGTCACAGTCGAGGCGGCGTTCGAGCGCGTTTCGGCCTGCATCGCCGAGATCCGCGACGCCATCACCCGGACCCGGATGCAACGGATCGACAATCTGTTCACCGCTCTGCCGCGGATGGTCCGGGATCTCTCGGCCGAGCTCGGCAAGCAGGTCCTGCTCGAGGTGGACGGCGGCGACGTCGAGCTCGACCGCGAGATGATCGAGATGATCCGCGACCCGTTGAGCCACATCGTCCGCAACGCCATCGACCATGGCATCGAGACGGAGGAGCAGCGCGCCGCTACCGGGAAGAATCCGGTGGGTCTGCTCAAGGTCTGCGCTCGCCAGGCCGGGAATCAGATCCTCATCGAAGTGAGCGACGATGGTCGCGGCATCGACGGCGATGCGCTCGTCCGAAAGGCCGTTGCCGGAGGAATCCTCAGCGCCGATCGCGCCGAAGGCCTGACTTCGGCCCAGAAGACGGCTCTCGTCTTCTCGCCGGGACTGTCGACCGCAGGGGCGGTGACGGCCATTTCCGGCCGGGGCGTCGGAATGGACGTCGTCCGGGCCAATATCGAGCGGGTCGGCGGAGTGACCGACATCGAGTCGCGCGCCGGGCAGGGCGTTCGCCTGTCGATCCGGGTGCCGCTCACCCTGACCATCATCCCTGCCTTGACGGTAAGCGCCGGAGGCCAGATCTTCGCCATCCCGCGGTCGAGCATCGAAGAAATATTGAGGGCCTCGGGAGGAACGGTGAGGGTGGATTCGGTCGGCGAATCCCTGGTCGCGACGATCCGGGGCAGGCGGGTTCCGCTCGTCAGCCTTTCACAGCTCCTTCGGGTCGAGCCGCAGACTGCGGAGAATGACCGCAAGGTGATCCTCCTCAAGCCGGCCGGCGGCGACGTCTATGCGCTCACCGTCGACGCGGTTCACGACCATGAGGAGCTCGTCGTCAAACCGGCGGCGCCCGCGATCATGGCTGCCGGCCTCTATGCCGGCACCACCCTCGCCGACGACGGCCGGCCGATCCTTCTGCTCGATCCGTCCGGAATGGCCAAGCAGGCCGGAATCCGGCTCCAGGAGCAGGAAATCGAGCGCCACGTCGCCGAGCCGCGAGCGGCCGCCGAGAGTGACCGCGAATCGACCCTGCTCGTCTTCCGCGGCCTGGACGGCGGCTGCCGGGCCATTCCGGTCGCCATCATCGAACGGATCGAGGACGTTCCGGCGAGCGCGATCGCCTTCAGCGCGGGCCGTCATCGGGTCTCGGTCAACGACCGGATCCTTCCGCTCGCCGGTGGCGTTCCGGCGGGCGACGGATCGCCGCTTCGGATCCTGCGCCTGACCGATGGAGTCTCGGAACTGGCCTATGGCTTCGCCGAGGTCGTCGATATCCGATCGATCGTCCTCGAGCTCGAGCCCGCTCCGATATCCGGCGAGGTGGCCGGAGTCGCCCTCGTCGACGGAGTTCAGGTCGAGCTTCTCGATCCCTACTGGCTGTTCAGCGCCCATGGCCGAGCGATCGGCGACGAGTCCGACCGGCCGATCTGCGCCCTGCCGGTCGACGATCCCTGGATGTCCAACATGCTTCGACCCCTGATCGAGAGCCTCGGCTATCGGGTCGTTCCTGCCGCCGAAGGGGTTCGCGCCGACGTCCTCATCGCCAGCGCCGAAGGTCCCGACCAGTCGGGCGTCGCCGCGACCGAGGTCCTTCGAATCCGCTCGGCCCCGGACGAGCCCGGCGAGAACGACAACAGCATCTACCGCTATGACCGGGCCGCGCTGGTGAGCGCGCTCAGTCGCGGTGCCTATCGTGGAGGCGGGGCCAATGGCTGAACTCCTTCTCATCGTCCGGCTCGCCGGCCGGCGGATCGCTCTTCCCGCCCATGACGTCGAAGCCGTTGTCGAGCTCGACGGACTGACTCCGGCGCCCGGCGCAGCCGATCACGTCGCCGGCCTGTCCGCTTTGCGCAGCCGAGTGCTCACCGTGATCGACGGGATCGCTTCGCTCGGCCTCGGCCGAGCCGATCCCGATTGTCGCGAAGCCATCGTCGTCCCGTCCGAGGGGCACCCTTACGCTCTGCTCGTGGAAGAGGTCGAAGACGTCGTCGAGACGAGCGCCGCGCCGGTGCCGGTCAACGCGCCGATCGGCCGCGGCTGGGACCGGGTCGGGATCGGGATGGTCGAAGCGGGCGGCGATCTGCTGCTGCTCGTCAATCCCCATCTGCTGATCGCGGCGCCGGCCGCCAAGGCGGCGTGATCGGGAAGAACGCAGCTTCGCCTTAAGGCTGTGCTTACTTCTTGCCGATAACAGCCTGTACCGGTGCCCAATGGAGCGTAGAGCATGAAATATTGTCTGGTCGTCGACGACAGCAAGGTGATCCGCAAGGTCGCCCGGCACATCCTCGAGACTCTGAACTTCACCGTCGACGAGGCCGAGGATGGGCGCGAGGCGCTCGACCGCTGCGGAACGCGGATGCCCGACGTTATCCTTCTCGACTGGAACATGCCGGTGATGAGCGGCATGGAATTCCTTCGGGCGCTTCGCCAGTCGGACCATGCCGATCAGCCCAAGGTGGTGTTCTGCACGACCGAGAATGACGTCGCTCACATCCGTGCGGCAATCGCCGCCGGTGCCGACGAATATGTCATGAAGCCGTTCGACCGCGAGACGATCCAGAGCAAGCTGCAGATCGTCGGTGTGGCGTGAAGTCGGTGACGGCCGCCGCCCAGCCGGCTGCTGAAGCAAAAGGCGAGCCGCCGCTGCGGCTGATGATCGTCGACGATTCGTCGGTGGCGCGCGCCGTGCTGTCGCGGATGGTCGGTTCCAATTCGGACTTCGAGCTGGTCGCGGTCGTCGGAAGCGCGGTCGAGGCGCTCGACGCGCTGAGATCGGTTCCGGTCGACATCGTCCTGCTGGACGTCGAGATGCCCGGCGGAAGCGGCCTCGACGCTCTTCCCGACATCATCCGTGCAGGCGGCGGCGCGCGGGTCCTCATTGTCTCCTCGATGGCGGAAAAGGGCGCAGAGACGACGGTTCGGGCACTCTCCCTCGGCGCCGCCGATGCCTTGCCCAAGCCTGGCGCGGGCATTTTTGGCGGTCGCTTCTCCGACGTGCTTGCCGAACGGCTGCGCCGAATCGGCCGAGCCGCCCGTCGCCCCGAATCCGATCCGCCCGCGGCCCTCGGCGATTCGATCCGGCTTCGACCGATGGGCGACAGCCCGCTTCGCTGCGTCGCCCTCGGTTCCTCCACCGGCGGCTTCCATGCTCTGACCGGGTTCCTCCGCGTCCTTCCGGTGGAGATCGGCGCGCCGATCCTGGTGACCCAGCATCTTCCGCCCGTCTTCATGGCCTCCTTCGCCCGTCAGCTCGAAGCGGCGTCCGGCCGCC
>CBIGXQ010000073.1:0-11234 GCA_966193865.1 uncultured Sphingosinicella sp.
GCGGCGCATGGCGGAGGCGCCGCGATCGGATTATGATCGTCCGATGAGCAAGATCGTCCTTCATGATTATTTCCGGTCCTCGGCCGCCTACCGGGTCCGGATCGCGCTGAACCTCAAGGGCGTCCCTTACGAGGCCGCGCCGGTGGATCTTCTCGAGGGGGAGCACAAGGAGCCCGAGTATCGGCGCCTGAACCCGCAAGGCCTGGTTCCGACACTGACCGTCGATGGTCGGCCGATCACCCAGAGCATCGCGATCATCGCCTGGCTCGAAGGCGCCTATCCCGAGCCGCGGCTGCTTCCGGCCGATCCGTTGGACGCCGCCCATGTCCGGGCGATGGTGCTGACGATCGCCTGCGACATCCACCCGCTCAACAATGTGCGAGTCCTGAAGCGTCTCGCGCACATGGAGATCGATCAGGCGGCGAGGGACGATTGGTATCGCCACTGGATCGAAGAAGGCTTTTCGGCGCTCGAGGCGCTCGCGGCGCCCAGCTCGGGCAAATTCCTGTTCGGCGACTCGCCCAGCATGGCGGACGTGTGCCTGGTGCCGCAAATGTTCAACGCCCGCCGCTTCGACGTCGCTCTTGACCCATTCCCGACGCTGGTCCGAGTCGACGCCGAGGCTTGCCGGCTCGAGGCCTTCGCGGCTGCTCATCCGAACAGGGTCGCGCCGCAAGCCGCCGGCAGCTAAGAGATCGGCAGTCAGGAGGCACGAAGATGGGAAGGGTCGACGCGATCAACCAGGGCATGGCGGAGCTGAGCCCGCTGGCGTCAGTCGACATCCCTTCGCTCGAAGGGCGGGTCAGCGCGGAGGAATGGAAGATCCGGGTCGATCTCGCCGCCGCCTATCGACTCGTCGCTCATCACGGCTGGGACGATCTCATCTTCACCCATCTCTCGGCCCGGGTGCCTGGGCCGGACCATCATTTCCTCCTCAATCCCTATAATCTCATGTTCGAGGAGGTGACCGCCTCGTCGCTGGTCAAGGTCGACCTCAATGGCCATCCGGTCGAGCCGTCGCCGTTCATCACCAACCCGGCCGGGTTCGTCATCCACAGCGCGATCCATATGGCGCGCGCTGACGCGCAGGCGGTGATGCATCTCCACACGCCGCACGGCCAGGCCGTCTCCGCTTATTCGGAAGGCCTGCTGCCGCTGACTCAGACGGCGATGCTCATTCGCGACGAGATCGCCTATCACGATTATGAAGGCGTCGCCGTCGACCTTGGCGAGCGCGAGCGGCTGGTCGCCGACCTTGGCGACAAGGGCGCGATGCTGCTCAGGAACCATGGCACCCTGACGGTCGGCGAGACGGTCGGCGAGGCGTTCGTGAAGCTCTATTTCCTCGAGCGCGCCTGCCAGGCGCAGATCCTCGCGCTTTCGGCCGGGGAGGGGAACCTCAACAATCCGCCGCAGGGCGCGCCCGAGGTGACGGCCCAGCAGGGCAAAATCGGGCTGAAGATGGCGGCCGGGGCGCTGGCCTGGCCGGCATTGCTCCGCAAGGCGCACCGGCTCGATCCCGGCTTCGCGACCTAGACGTCGGCTCGGTACCAGTCCCGCTTCAGCCGGGTCGACGCGGCGAAATAGAGCAGCGCGCTGAGCAAATAGAAGCCGAGCCCGTAGAGGATCGAGTAGCGAAGCGAATCCTCGCCATAGGCCGCGCTCATCGTGTCCGACATGAAGCCCAGGAAGAAGATCCCGAAGCCGATACCGATCAGATTGTTGATGAACAGGAAGCTCGCCGAAGCCGTCGCCCGCATGTTCGGCGGGACGATATGCTGGACCGCGGCGATCACCGGGCCGAGCCAGGCGAGGGCCAGCATCTGGCCGATGGCGAACAGAATCCAGCCGACGACGAGCGAGGGCGCGAACAGGCCGAAGGCGAAGACCGGCGCGGTGACCAGGAAGCACAGGGCCGGGATCAGGGCATAGGCCGCCGGATTGCCGGCGCCGGTCCGATCGGCGAGCCAGCCGCCGAGCCAGGTGCCCGCCATTCCGCCGACCAGAACGATCGTTCCGTAGAACCAGCCGACCTCGTTCAATTCGAGATCGAAGCTCCGGCTGAAGAAGCTGGGAAGCCAGAAGATGAGGCCGTAGCCGAGGATCGATCCGGATGCCGCGCCGAACGAGAGCAGCCAGAAGCTGGGAGTCGAGGCGAGCCTTGCGGCGACTTCGAGGAAGGGCGGCGCCGGATCGCTTGCGCTTCCGTCGACGCTGTCGTGGCCGCCTCGGACCGGCTCCCTGATCCCGAGCCTGACGAGCAAGGCGGCGGGAAGGCCGGCGAGGCCGACGATGATGAAGGCGGAGCGCCAGTCGAGATGGGTGGCGATCCAGCCGCCGAAGAAGACCCCGAGCGCCGAGCCGATCGGGATTCCGAGCGAGAAGAGCGCCAGCGCCCGGGCCCTTTTCTCCTTGGGATAGAAATCAGAGACCAGGGCATAAGAGGGCGCAACTCCGCCCGCTTCGCCGATGCCGACGCCCATCCGGGCGAGGAACAGGTGCCAGAAATTCTGGGCGAGGCCGCAGGCGGCGGTGAAGGCGCTCCACAAGGCGACCGAGACGGCGATGATCCTGACCCGGCTCTTGCGGTCGGCGAGCCAGGCGATCGGAATAGCGAGGCCGCTATAGAAGAGGGCGAAGGCGATGCCGCCCATCAGGCTGAGCTCGGTGTCGCTGAGCTGGAGCTCGGCCTTGATCGGCACCGCCAGGATGCCGATGATCTGCCGATCGATGAAATTGAAGATGTAGGCGAGGAGCAGGATCGCCAGCACCCGTCCTCCGGGTGTCTCGTTCCTGCTCCCCGTTATGTTCATTATTTCAGAACCTCACTTCGCCGCTGACCGTGAACGTGCGCGGCGGCCCGTAGAAGCCGATGATCGAATTGCCGAACAAAGCTCCGGGGAAGTTGTAGCCGCCGATCCGGTAGCGCGCATCGGTCAAGTTGCGGCCGGTCAGCGAAAGCTGGAAGCGCTCGTCGCGAGTCGTCCAGACGATCGCCGCGTCGATCAGCGTGTAGCCGTCCTCGTCGAGCAACGGGTTCGGCACCTCGAACTGCGAATAAGCCGAACGGTAGGAGAGCGACGGAGCGATCGTGACCGTTCCTCCGCCGAGATCGTGGCGGAAGGTCGGCGCGATCATGAAGGTGTTCGACGGCGTGTTCTGGAACACCCGCTGGTCGGCGACGTCGATGAACTGGTTGGTGGCCAGATCGAAGGTGCTGAAGCGTTTGAATTCGCCGTTGATGTAGCCGTACATCGCCGAGATCGAGACATTCTCGTTGAGCGTCGCCCGCGCTTCCAGCTCGATTCCCCAGATCCGGGAATCGCCGGCATTGTCGACGAAGCTGGCGACGCTCGGCCCGGGCGCGACCTGCTGGATCGTCACCTGCTGGTCGCGATAGTCGGAATAGAAGGCCGCCGCCGCGAAATAGAGCGTGCGATCGAGCGCATAGGCCTTCAGGCCGGCTTCATAAGCGTCGACGGTTTCCGGATCGTAGCCGTTGACGGTGGACGGCGTCAGGAAGGCGTCGCCACGCATGTCGAAGCCGCCCGATTTGAAGCCGCGCGAATAGGACGCGTAGAGAGTCAGGTCCGGGTTAGGCAGATAGGACAGGCTCACGCGCGGCGTGAACTGGTTGTCGGTCCGCTCATTGGTGTAATCGGTCCGAACCAGGCCGGGGACCGCCGCGGCATTGCCGAAGAACGGGCTCCTGATGCCGGTGAAGTTCTGCCGGAACACCGTGCCTTCGCGCTGATCGCTGGTGTAGCGGGCGCCGAGGGAGACCCGGAACTGATCGCTCAGGCTGTAGCTGAAATCGGCATAGCCGGCGATGCTCTTGGTGTTGACGCTGCCGGTCGTGAAGATGGTCAGATTGGCAAGGCCGAGAACGGTGTCGAACGCGCCCGAAGCAAAGCCGTCCAGATAGAAAACGCCGGCGACGCCCTGAAGCCTGTCGCCTTCGTAGATGACCTGGAATTCCTGGGTGAACTGGTCGTCCTCGTAGAAGGCCGGAATGTCGAGCACCGGCCCCGGCGTGTTGTCGAAGTCGATATTGCCGTTGGTCTCGCCGTCGCGATAGGCGGTGATCGATTTCAGGGTGAAGCGATCGTCCAGGCGCCATTCCCCGGTGAGCGAGATGCCCCGGGTCTCGACCTCGTTCTCGTCGCCGGCGCCAGCCCTCGTGTCATAGACGCTGTCGAGCGGCTCGAAAGCGGCGAGGCCGCCATTGCCCACTTCGCGATACCCGTGACGGGCGTTGGACGTGTCGCGGATCCAGTCGCCGGACAGGCGGAAGAACAGGTCCGGGGTCGCCTCGAACTCGGCCGAGACACGGGCGGCGAGCACGTCCTTGTTGTAATGCTCGTTGCCGGTGTTGAGATTCTCGCCGAAACCGTCGCGCTGGAGCCAGGCGACGGCGCCGCCGACGGCGAAGCCGTTACCGAGCGGAGCGTTGATCGAGCCGACCAGATCGATCTGGTCATAGCTGCCATAAGCGGCACGCACCCGCCCGCCGAATTCCTCGCCGAGCCTGCGGGTGACATATTTGACGGCGCCGCCGATCGTGTTGCGGCCATAGAGCGTGCCCTGCGGGCCGCGAAGGACCTCGATCCGCTCGACGTCGAAGATGTCGAGAACCGCCGCCTGGGGACGGGCGATATAGACGTCGTCGATATAAAGGCCGACGCCGGGCTCGAAGCCCCAGAGCGGATCCTGCTGGCCGATGCCGCGGATGAATCCGATCAGCGTGGAATTGGATCCGCGTGCGACCTGGAGGGTCGTATTGGGAGTCCGCTGCATGACGGCGGTAAGATCGACCGCGCCCTGGTCCTCGAGCGTCTCGCCATCGAGGGCGGTGACGGCGATCGGCACGTCCTGGGCTTCCTCGGCGCGGCGACGGGCGGTGATGAGGATGGCTTCTTCCTCGCCGGCCGCCGTGTCTTCCACGCCAGCGGCGTTGGCAGCGGCGGCCTGTTCTTCCTCACTTCCGGGCTGAGCCAGAGCGGGGGCGGCGACGGCGAGAGCGGCGCTGGCGGCGCCGAGCCTCAGCAAGGTCGAAAGTTCGAGCTTCATCATATTTCTCCTCGTGTTTCGGTGACTGGGTCGGTGCGGCCGCAGGACAGGCGGTCCGCGAAATCCTTCAGAGTGCGGTTGAACAGGACCGGCTGCTCGAGATGCGGGGCGTGGCCGGATTGCTCGAAGCGGACGGCGCGGGCGTTCGGCAGAGCGGCGACGAGATGGTCGGCGGTGTCGTCGCCGTAGAGGCTGCTCTGCGCGCCATGGATGATCAGGGTGGGGTGATCGATCCGGCGAAGCAGGGCGCGCGCATCCTGGCGGACGAGCGATTCCCAGACCGAAGCGATCGCGTCCGGCCGGTTGCGGGCGAATTCGTCACTGGCCCAGTCGGCGACCGCGCGTCGTTCCGGGCCGATCGGCTGGGCGAAGATCGCCTGGCCGGCGGCGACGGCGAAGCTTTCGAAATCCTCGCTGATCGCGGCGGTCCGCGCGTCGCAGGCCTCGGGCGAGAGGCCGAGGCCCCATTCGTCGCCGTTCATCACCCGTGCGGTCATGTCGATGACGACGGCGCCGCAGAATCGACTGGCGGCGCGGCCGGTTAGAACGTGCCAGAGCACGGTCGCTCCGAGCGACCAGCCGACCCCGATTGCGTCGCGCAGGTCGAGCGCTTCGGCGAGCTCGGTGACGTCGGCGGCGATCCGCTCGACGCTCGGCGCCTCGTCGGCATCGGCGGAGGCGCCGTGACCGCGAAGATCCACGTTGATGAGCCGGAAATGGTCGGCGAGGGCGGATTGCTCGCGGAAGAAGCCGCCATGGGCCATCAGGCCATGAAGAAGCACTATCGGCGTGCCTTCACCTTCGTCGCGGTAGCATATCCGCGCCCCGTCCGAGGCGATAAAATGGTCCAGATAATCCTCCCCCGCCCTCGCCCGTTCGCAGGTCTTTCGGCGCCCCGCCTCTGCACCGAAGTGAAACCTGAGTCAATGTTCAACTTAGCTGGTCTTGCACTTATTTGATAGTCGGTTCAGGTTCGCGGCTCGGGAGAGGGGCAAAAGATGAACGAGCTCGGCCAGGCGGCGGTTTCGGCGGACAAGGCCCCGCGTACGGAACGGGGGCGCCGGACCGTGCGCAAGCTGCTCGAGGCGGCGGCTCAGGAATTCGGCGAGCGCGGCTATCACGAGGCGGCGATCACCGGCATCACCGCCCGCGCCGGCGTCGCCCTCGGCACCTTTTACACCTATTTCCAGAGCAAGGAGGAGCTGTTCCGGGCCCTGGTCCGCGACATGAGCCGGGCGACGAGGGCCCATGTCGCCGAGGCCGTGAAGGGCGCTCCCGACCGGCTCGCGGCCGAACGGATCGGCCTTGCCGCCTTCATCGCCTTCACCCGCCGCCATCCCGAGCTCTACCGGATCATCGAGGAGGCGCAGTTCGTCGCCGAGGACGTCTATCGCGAGCATTACCTGACCTTCGTCGAGGGCTATCGCGAGGGGCTCGCCGCCGCCGCCGCGAAGGGCGAGATCGTCGAGGGGCCGGACGAGCTGCGCGCCTGGGCGCTGATCGGGATGAGCGTCTTCCTCGGCATGCGCTACGGCATCTGGCGGGACGACATGCCGGCCGAGCAGGTGGCTGACCTGGCGATCGACTTCGTCTCCGAGGGACTGAGGAAGCGCGGGCCATGACCGGCGATTTCCCCGACTTCGCGGCCAAGCGCGCCGAGCTGTCACCGGACAGGATCGCGCTCGAGGAGGCGGCGACGGGCCGCACCCTGACCTATGCCCAGCTCGACTCCCGCGCTGCCGCCGCCGCATCGCTGATGGCGCAGCGGGGGGTGAAGCCCGGCGATCGGGTCGCCATCCTGTGCCGGAACAGGATCGCTTTCTTCGAGATCCTGTTCGGCTGCGCCAAATTGGGGGCGATCCTGGTGCCGCTCAACTGGCGGATGCCGCCGGCGGAGCTGGACGGGCTGGTCGCCGATTGCGAGCCTAGCCTCCTCTTCTGCGACGGCGGCGGAGCGGCGACGGCCAGGGCGCTCGCCGCTGCGCCGCCGATCCTCTGCCTCGACGAGGCGTATGAGCGTGCTCTGGCCTCGGCCGAACCGTGCGCCTGGCGGCGCAGCTGGCCGGCCGAATCCACCTGGTACCTGATCTATACGTCAGGGACGACGGGGCGGCCGAAAGGCGTCATCTATGCCTATCGGATGGCGCTTTCGAACCACGTCAGCATCGGCGCCGCGATCGGCCTGAGCGGCGCCGACCGAACGATCGCCTTCCTTCCCAATTTCCACACCGCCGGGATCAACCTTCACGCCTTGCCGACCCTGATTGCCGGCGGTCAGGTGACGATCCTCGAATCGTTCGACGCCGATGCGCTCGTCGGTCTGCTCACGGAGCGGCGGCTCGACACCTTCTTCGGGGTCCCGACCGTCTATCAGGAACTACTCGACCATCCCGATTTTGCCCGGGCGCCGCTCCGGTCGGTCCGCCACTGGGGCTGCGGCGGAGCACCGCTTCCCGATCGCCTGGTCGAGCGCTACCGCGAACTCGGAGTCCGCGTCTGCAACGGCATGGGAATGACCGAGACCGGTCCGACCGCCTTCCTCGTCGATCCGGCCGACGCGTGGGACAGGATCGGATCGGTCGGCAAGCCGCAGCTGCTGTGCAATGTCCGGATCGTCGATCGCGAGGGGAGGGATGTCGCCGACGGCGAGGTGGGCGACCTTCTCTTTGCCGGCCCTGGCATCACGCCCGGCTATTGGCGCAACGAGGAAGCGACTCGGGCCGCCTTCGTCGACGGCTGCTGGCTTCGTTCGGGCGATCTGGCGAAACGGGATCCTGACGGCTTTTACTACATTGCCGGCCGCCGGAAGGAGATGTTCATCTCCGGCGGCGAGAACGTCTATCCGGCCGAGGTGGAGAACGTGCTTTGCGCCCATCCCGCGGTCCAGGACGTGGCTGTGCTCGGCGAGCCCGACCCGAAATGGGGAGAGGTGGGGCGGGCCTTCGTCCAGCTCGCCAGCGGCGCCGATCCGGACAGCGGCGAGCTCGCCAATTTCTGCCGCCAGCGGCTCGCCCCCTACAAGGTGCCGCGCCGGTTCGATTTCGTCGACGAATTCCCGCGCACTTCGGCAGGCAAGATCCAGAAGCATCTGCTGAGCTGAAAGCCGGCGCCGGCGGCGCTTCGGCCGGTCACGCCGCCAGCTTCGCGGCTCCGTCCTTGGCGTCAGCGTCCGCAGCGGTGGCATCGTCTGCCGGCGCGGCCTGGCGGACGAGGCCGAGGATCTCCTCCTCGCCAAAAGCGGTGCCGATGTCGCAGAAGCGAAGATCGTGAAGCTCGATATGCGGCAGGCCTGCAGCGACCCTGACAACGTCCCAGCTTCGGTGTATCGATCGATAGGGCTGACGCGTCGTCGGGTTGGGCAGCAGATAAGGGCAATTCTCCCACCGCGGCAGTTCCGCGATCAGGGCGATCGCCCCCGGAGTCAGGCGAAGCCCTTGAGCCGCGGCTTCGCCGTGAGAGGGAAGATTCCAGATCCCTGAATCGAGGTCCACCTGCTCCCATTTCGCCTTGAGCAATTCCCCCGGCCTCGCTCCCGTCAGCATCAGCAGCGGGATGATGAAGCGCAATTGCCGATTATGGCTGACTCGAGCGGCGTCGAGCAGCTTCTGCACCTCGGGAACCGTGAGCCCGGCATTCGCGTCGGTCCTCCGGGCGACCCAATTCTGCCCATCGAGCGGATTCGGCTCGGCCCCCGGCATCTTGAGCTGCCCCGCCAGGGTCCACATCTGGGTCAGAAGAGTATGAAGCCGAACGTCCGTGCCCGGCGGCTGTCCCTCGATCGCCATCTTGTCGCCAAGCCAGCCCGAAATGTCGGAACCGGAAACCTGGTCCAGCCGGAACTGTCCGAAGCGCGGTAGGATGTGGTTGCGCAGATCCCTCCAGGCGCCCTCGCGGGCCTGGGGGTCGTCGGCGATCGACTGAAGATAATGTTCCGACAGCTGACGAAGGGTCGGGACCTTCGACACGTCCTCGATCCGCTCGGCCGCGCCGCTTGGCCTTCGCCGGGCGACCGGCGGCGCGAGGGTGAGGCCGAGTTTCTCGGCGAGCTGCTCCATCGGCATGACGTTGCCGACCGCCGATCCGGTGTCGGCCTTGTCGAGCGACGGCAGGCCTGCCGTCTTGAGCAGATAGGAGGAGACCCGATGGCTGGTGCAGAGCCCGCCGTCGCCATCGTCGACGAGCGGCTGTTCGAAGGCGATCCCGAACTGCGGACCGTGAGAGCGGCTCACCCGGGCGAAGGCGAGCTGGCCGTCGCCGAAATCGACGACGACCAGGGTCCCGGACTGAAGTCCCGAGACGCCTTCGATGAGGGCGCCCGAATCCGACAGGTTGCGGATGATGACCCGATCGTAGCGGGTGCCGTGGATCAGTCCGACCTTTCGGTAGACGGTGCGCCGATTGCTGCGTTGCCTGGCGGGACCGACCGGATCGATCACCCAGTCCCCCCTGGTCACCTTCTGGCGGAGATCGGCGCAGCTGATCGCCTTGCTGTAGATCCAGCCCTGGACGTGGCTGACCCGGAGGTCGCGGATCAGCTCGAGCTGGTCCAGATATTCGATCCCTTCCGCAGTGGTTTCCATGTCGAGCGCGTCCGCGAGCGCGACAATGGCGGCGATGATCGCGGCGTTGCGCGATCCGGGCAGCGTCGCCGCGTGGACGAAGCTCTGGTCGATCTTGATCTTGTCGAACGGGGCGGTGCGCAGATAGCCGAGCGAGGAATAGCCGGTTCCGAAGTCGTCGAGCGCGAGCCGGACTCCGATATCCTTGAGCGTCGTGAACATCGTGTCGGTTTCGGACGCTTCGCCGAGGAAGACGCCTTCAGTGATCTCGAGCTCCAGCTGGCCCGGCGGCAGGCCGGATTGCGCGAGCGCCGCCCTCACAGTCTCGGGGAAGGCGTCGTTCGCGAACTGGATCGGCGAGACGTTCACCGCCACGCGCAGCTTGCCCGGCCATTTGGCCGCGTCCCGGCAGGCCTGGCGAAGCAGCCAGTCGCCGATCCCGGCAATGAGTCCGGCCTCTTCCGCGATCGGGATGAACATGCTCGGGCAGATTTCGCCGCGCGTCGGGTGCTGCCACCGGATCAGCGCCTCGGCGCCGGTCATGACATTGGTCGTGGCGCAGACGATCGGCTGATAGGCGACTCGCAGCTCGTCTCGAGCCAAAGCGTCCCGAAGGTCTTCCTCGAGCGTCCGCCTGTCCTCCGCGAGCTTCAGAAGCTCGCCCGAGAAGAAGCGGAACTGGCCGCCACCGCCGGTTTTCGACGCGTTGAGGGCGAGATCGGCGCTTCGGATCAGCTCGTCGCTGGTGGTGCCGTCCGCCGGCGCGATCGCGATTCCGACCGACGCGCCGACGATGCAGCGGCTGCCGCCGAGTGAATAGGGACGAGACAGACTGGCGATGACGTCCTTCGCCATGTCGCCGATGATTCCGCGATTGCCGCAATTCTGGAGGATGATCTTATATTCGTCCGCGCCGATCCGGAAGACCTTCTCGCGGTCGCCGACGATGAGCACCAGCCGGTCCGCGACCTGCTTGAGGAGATCGTCTCCGGCCGGGTGGCCGAGCGTGTCGTTGACCTGCTTGAAGCGGTCGAGATCGACCATCATGACCGCGCACGAGGTTTCTTCCGGCTCGCCGACGAGCAGGCTGGAATCGAGCAATTCGGTCATCCGGTGCCGGTTCGGAAGCCCGGTGAGGATGTCGTATTTGGCGAGCCTGGACGCCTGTTCGGTGGATCGGCGATGCTCGGTCACGTCGATGCCGCTTCCGCGATAGCCGACGAAGCGGCTTTGGCCATCGAATTGGGGGCGGCCCGAAATCGACCAGTAGAGATGAGGCGCGCGGCCCGACGGCCGGACGACGAGCTTGTCGAACGCGCTATGCCTTGCGAGCACGAAGGGAAGGGTACGGCGGCCGGTGGGATCGTCGTCGGCTTGCGCGAAAAGGTCGGCGAAGCGGCGGCCGAGCAGCGGACCGTCCTGAGCGAGGGCCGAAGCGACGCTGTCGGTCAGATAGGTGAGCCTTCCGGCCTCGTCGGTCGACCAGAACCAGCCGGCCTGACTCTGTTCGAAGCATTTGAGGAGCTCGAGAGCCTCTGCACCGTTTTCAAGCCGGCCCGATGCAGCGCGCCGGTCGGGCGCCGCGGCATTGGAGCCCCACAAACG
>CBIGXQ010000074.1:0-11106 GCA_966193865.1 uncultured Sphingosinicella sp.
CCGGCATGACCGCGAACGAGATCAAGCGCTACATCCGCTACATCGCCGACTGGCGCCTGGGCCAGCTCGGCTTCCAGCCGATCTACATGATGGACGAGCATCCGCTGCCCTGGCTGGCGCCGCTTCTCAACGGCGTCGAGCACGCCAATTTCTTCGAGACCCGCGCCACCGAATATTCCAAGGCCGCGACCCGCGGGAACTGGGGCGAGGTCTGGGACAATTTCGATCGCCGCCAGAAGGCCAAGGCCGCCAATGACGGTAGCGAGGCAGCGGCCAGCGGCGACGACATGTTCACCCGGGCCGGGGTGGCGGCGGAATAGAGGCAGCCGCAATCGCCCCGGGGGACGGCCGGACGACGATCTGAAGCCGACCCGCCCCCGGTGGCTGTGGCGGCCGATCGACGACCGCGGCGCGTCCGTCGATTGTGGCCGCGATACAACAGGATAGTCGCTAAACGAAGGTGCCGGGAACGTCGTCCGCGCACCTTCGTTCAATTGGCGGAACAAAATGTCCTGAGGGTTTCATTCACCAGTGAGTTCATCGTCGATCCGTCGGGGCGAACCCGGCTCGTCCCGCCGCCGCTTGCTCTTGGCGCCGCTGGCCGCAGTGGCTCTGTCCACCTCCTTTCTCCCAGCCAGCGCTTTCGCCCAGTCTTCGTCGACCGAGCTTCAGTCCCAGGTTCGGAAGGCCGTGCGCGGCGATCGCGAGGTCGCGGCCTTCTATCAGAGGCGCAACAATCGCCCCTTCTGGGTAGAGAATGGCCAGCTTCGTCCCGAAGTGGATACTGTCCTCTATCTGCTCGAGACGGCGGAGGCGGACGGCCTCAATCCGCGCAACTATCGGGTCGATTCGTTGAGGGAGGCGATCGAGGACGCGCAGGGCGGCTCGCCCCGGTCGCTGGCCCGGGCCGAGCAGAGGATCTCGCGGACCTTCGCCACCTATGTCCAGCATGTGCGCCGCGCCCGCGATCTCGGCATGGTCTATACCGAGGAGCGCTATCGCCCGGTCGTTCCGACCCGGACCGACGTCCTTGGGATGGCGGCGTCAGCGCCAAATCTTCAGTCCTGGCTCGAGAATATCGGCTGGATGAACCATCTTTACGCCCGGCTTCGAGGCGCTCTCGTCCCCCAGATCGGAGTCGAGCTGCCGCAGAACCAGCTCCACATCCCGTCCGGCCCGATTCTTCGTCCCGGCTCCCGCGACCCGCGGGTGAGGTTGCTTCGCACCCGTCTTGGGCTCCCGGTCGACGGGCCCTATGACCGAGCGGTCGTCAACGCGATCCGCCAGCTTCAGGGCGCCCACGGCATTCCCCAGGACGGGCTGGCCGGGCCGCTGACGCTGGCCGTCCTCAACCGGGGATCGCCGCAGCTTCAGCGCCTGCTTCGGCTCAACCTCGAACGGGCGAGGGCTCTGCCGGCCAATCTCGGCCGGCGCTATGTCCTCGTCGACGCCGCCGCCGCCCGGCTCTGGATGTACGAGGACGGACAGGCGGTGGACTCGATGCGGGTCGTCGTCGGCAAGCCGAGCGAGCCGACGCCGATGATGGCCGCGACGATGCGCTACGTCTCGCTCAATCCCTATTGGAACATCCCGCCGGACCTCGTTCGGCGGCGGGTCGCGGACGCGGTCCTTTCCGACGGACCCGGAGTGATCCGCGCCCGGCGCTACGAGATCCTGTCCGACTGGACCGAAAATGCCCGCCGGGTGGAGCCCTCCGCGGTCGATTGGCGCGCGGTTTCGGCCGGCCGCCAGGATCTGAGGGTCCGCCAGCTTCCGGGCCCTTCGAATGCGATGGGGCGGATGAAGTTCATGTTCCCCAACGAGCTCGGCGTCTATCTCCACGACACGCCCGAACGTTCCTTGCTTCGCGAGGAAGCGCGGCTGTTCAGCTCCGGCTGCGTCCGGCTCGAGGATGCCCCGAGGCTCGCCGCCTGGCTGTTCGGAGAGGCTCCGAGGCGCAACGGCGAGCCCGAGCAGCAGGTCGATCTGCCTCAGCCGGTGCCGGTCTACCTCGTCTACCTGACCGCCGCGCCCGAGCCGCAGGGCGTGTCGCTTCGGTCCGACGTCTATAATCGCGATCCGGTGCACATGGCCGCCTTGTTCGGAAACGAAGGACGGCGCCGCCGCTAGATCGAAGGAGAAGATTCGGCGTCCCTGACGCTCGCTCTCCTTCGAAGAATCTGAAAATCAGATCCGGCGCGCAGGCAGACCGGAAGACGCGGCCTGTCGGCTGCTTCGCCTGCAGGGGATCGTGGAATTTTGGCGAAGGGGCCGGGATGGCAAGGGCGCCAATTGTCCAGCCTCTGGCTCCTCGGAGCGACCCGACGGAAACCCCGGGCAATGGAAGATGAGTGCTGGGACGTCGGGCGCCGAAGCGCCCGGCGTCCCAGGCTCAAATCAGGCCTTAGCCGCGCTCGCCGCTGCGGACCGGAGCCTGATAGACCGGCTCAGGCGCGCCCTGATAATATTGGCTGCCGCGCGTATAGCCGTCGACACAGCCGTCATTGTTCTGGTCGGCCCAGACGGCACCCGCGACACCACCGACGAGGGCGCCGGCAATGGCGCCTTCGAGCGGGCTGACGCCGCCGATCACCGCGCCGGCTCCGGCACCGGCGAGAGCGCCGACGCCCGCGCCCGTGGCTGCGCCGGTCAGGGTCGAGGTGCAGGCCCGGCCGGTCCGCGGATCATAATAAGGCGGGTCACCCTGATAATATTGGCCGCCGCGGGTATAACCGTCGACTCGTCCGTCATTGTCGCGGTCGGTCCAGACGGCGCCGGCCAGTCCGCCGACGGCGGCGCCGAGAACGGCACCCTCGACAGGAGAGAGGCCGCCGATCACGGCACCGGCGCCAGCGCCGACACCGGCACCGATCGCCGCGCCAGTGCCGATGTCGGCGAGATCGTCGTCATTGGTCGTTGCGCAGGCTCCGAGCGAAAGCGAGGTGGCCAGGAACATGGCCGTCAGAGTTTTCTTCATCATGTTAACTCCCTGAATCGAGCAGCAGGGGGCGCCGGAGGATTGGCACGAGCCGGGTCCGGCTGGCTGCGTACGACTCAACAAACGGCGGCGGAATAGTTCCGGCGGAGTAATTGTTTGGGGCAAGGTCCTGCGATGTACTGGCACGATTCAGCGACGAACCGAGGATCGGCCAGAGTCGCGCCTTGGCCCAATCAGCACCCTATTTCGTTATGCTTCCGTAACATCCGCCGTTATTTGCCCGCTGTTGTTCGGACCAAGCGTGCCGTTCTCCGGATCGGTCCCGCAGCCTGGACGAGGCTCGACGGGGCAACCTATTTGTAGGCGATCGCAGCGCTCGCCGGTCCCTGGAGAGGAAGCACTTCGATGCGCCGGAAACCTGCCTCGAGACACCAGCCGGCGAAGTCGGCGCCGGTATAGTCGAAAGCGTCTCCGAACTCGATCAGCATGTTCAGCGACATCATCAGGCCGAACGCGTTGTGGCGGCGATCGTCATCGATGAGATTCTCGATTGCGACCAGGGCGCCGCCTTCGGGAAGCGCCCGATAGGCCTTGGCGATCAGCATCTTCTTCTTCTCGAGATTCCAGTCGTGGAGGATCATGCCCATGGTGATGAGGTCGGCTTTCGGGAATTCCTCGGCGAGGAAGTCGATCTCGCCCGCCGTCACCCGGCCGGAGAGCCCCGCTTTGGCGATCCGCCGCTCGGCGATCGGCCGAACCACGGGCAGATCGAGCGAGCGGCAGTCGAGATGGCCATGGTCTCGAGCCACGGTGCACGACAGCTGGCCGGTCGCTCCGCCGATATCGGCCATGGTTCGAAAGGCCGAGAAATCGAACTTCTTCGCGAAGGCCTCGAAATTGGCCATCGAGACCCCGCTCATCGCGTCCATGAACTGCTCGAGCCGGGCCGGGTCGGCATAAAGCTCGTCGAACATCGGCCGGCCCGATTGCTTGACCTCGTTCTGCGGCTGGCCGGTCTTCAGCGCCTGGGTGAGATCGCCCCAGAACCGATAAAGGCGGCTGTTCGCCATTTCGAGGATGCCGCCGACATAGCTCGGTCTGCCTCGGTCGAGGAAAAGGGCGGTTTCCGCCGTGTTGGCGTAGAGAGCGGTCTCGCCACCCCCTTCTCGGGCAAGGAATCCGGTCGCCACCAGCGAGTCGAGAAAATCCCAGGTGCCGCGCGGGTGAAGACCGAGCGCCCGCTCGATCTCGGCACCGGTCCTGGGCCCATCGGCGAGCAAGGTGAAAAGGCCGAGCTCGACCGCGCTGAGAAGAAGCTTCGAAGCCCAGAAGCCGGTGCCGACCTGGAGGATATGCGCCGGAGTCGGCGCTTCTATGTCGGTCGATGTTTCGGTCGCGGGCTGGACGGCGAGCAAGGTAGCCATGGTCAATTCTCCCTCATGCACTGGTCGGTCGAGGGAAGATTCGCCGCTCCTGAAGGCCCGACGGTCGGGCAGGGCAGTCTCCCCGGATCGGAGACTGAATGACCGTCCTTTGTGTCCGGGCGATGCCGCGCCGGCCGCAACTGGGTGTCTATTGTTGCACTGACACCAGCCTGTTGGGGGGTCGGACGGCCAAGGGGAGGTTCAAGGGGCAGGGCTGGGCCGCAACCCGCTCGAGGCGATCCGCCAGCGCCTCTGCTCGGCTGTCGATCCCGGCACCTCGTTGGCCCGACGAAGCGTCATCGCTCCGTTCATCCGGAACTCGCGGCCGCTGCTCAGCCGGCCGTAAACCACCACCGGCACCTCGACATAGAGAGTCCCCGCGGCGCCCTCGATCCGGCCGGGAGCGCCGATCTGGGCATGATATTCGCTGTAGCGATCGAAGCCCCGGGCGAACGCTTCCTCGCTCATCCCGCTCGCCCGGCCGCCGTCGCTCCACAGCCGCCAGGCTTCGCCAAAACGCTGCTGCTCGATCAAGGCGAAATAGGACTGGACGACGTTCGCGGCTCCCTGGGCGCTCGTTTCGCTGAACGGGGCCTCCGGGATCGGCGTCCGGTCGTCGGGGAGGCCGCCGGCCGTCCCGGGCGCCGGGGCAGCGACCGGCGGAGGGGCCGGAGTCCCCGACTCGGCCGGTATCGCCGGACCGGCAACATCGGCAGTATCGCGTCCGGCTTCGGGCGCCTCCGCCCGATCGCAGGCGGCGGCGACGAGAGCCAGCGGCAGGAGCAGGAAGAGGCGGGCCATTCATCGGCAACGAGGAAGCCGCGGCACCGTTCCCCCGTCTGCCCCGCTGCATGTCCGGCCGCTCCTCCTGCTGCTCCGCAACCTCTTCTTAACAGAGGGCTTTTAGCCTGGCTTGAAACAAGGGGAGGAAGCGGGATGTCGATCAAGGCGATGATATTGATGATGCCGCTGGCTCTTGGCGGGCTCTGGGCCTCCGGAGCGCTCGGCGGCTCCACTTATTCGCGCGATGTCGATCGCAGCCCGGCCCAGGTGATGGCGGCGCTTTCGGACCTCGACGTCCGCGGCCAGCCGGGCGCGCCAGGAACGGACGCCGCCGCTTCTGGCGGCGTAGCTCCCTTGTTCCGGACGGAGCGCGGGCCGAACCAGATCAGCTTCGTCGTCATGAGCGGCAATCGGGTCGCGACCCGGATGACAGCCATGCTCGAACCGCTCGACGGCGGCGCCCGCACCCGCGTGACGGCGGCGGTCGAGCGTGGTGACGCTCCGGACGACTTCGTGTCTCCGGCGTTCCGGTCGGAAGGGATCACTCTCGGCCTGTTCACCATGGCCATCGAAGGCGAACTCAACGAACTGACGGGGCCGCCGCGGCGGAGCCTCGCCGAATGCCAGCAGCTGGAGCAGGACCTGCTGATGGCCAATTCGGGCGGGCTCACCGGCCGCCCCGAAAATCTCAAGGAAGGCCTGGGCAACGGGGCCCGGACCGTCATTCGGCTCCACGCGGTCGAGGGCGAGCTTCGCCGCCAGGGCTGCGACACGAGCGGCAGAGGCGGCGGCGACTTCGCCGATGTCGAAAGCCGAATGGTCGGCCAAGGGCCGCCGCCCGAAGCCGGCGGAGTCAATTTCGAGCCGGGCCAGCCGATGGTCGACGTGAGCCGCCGGGGCCGCTGAGCGACGACGTCGGATCGAGAGGGGTCAGCGGATCAGGCCGGCAGCCTTCAACGCTTTCTCGATCGCCTCTCGCGGACCCTCCGCTTTGGTCCTGGGGAGGCGAGGCCGCCGCGGTTTCTTGGTGACGGCCGTCGGCAGAGGCGCGATTCCGAAGAAGGCGGCGATATGGCCGGTCGAGCTGAGACCGACGTCGAGCATGTGAGCACCGGCTTCGCCAAGCTCATCTTCTCCGGTGCCGGGATCGAGCGGGATTCCGTGGGCCATTCCGGTGATGCTGTAATGCTCGATCAGCGATTGGCCGCTGCCGCCGGTCCAGACCCGGCGCGGATAGCCGCCGACCTCGTCGGTTCGGGCCGGCCGCGGGCCGATCCCGTGAAGATCGGCCCATTGCAGGGCGATCGCGTCGGCATTGCTCGGCACGACCGTGGAATCCGCGCTTCCCTGCCAGACCTGGACGCGCGGCCAGGGGCCCTTGTGGGGAGAGGCGCGGCGAACCCGTCGACCAAGCTCCGATGCCTCGGCTCCGGCGCGCCCGCCCATGCAGTCGAACGCTTCGGCCACCCCGGATGCGCAGCCATAGGCGACTCCGGCGATGATCGCGCCGGCCGCGAAAACCTCGGGGTAAGTGGCCAGCATGACCGACGCCATCGCTCCGCCCGCCGAGAGCCCGGTGACGAAGATCTGCTTCGGATCCACGTCATGGGCCTTTTTCACCGTCTCGATCATCGCCCGGATCGACGCGGCTTCGCCCATTCCGCGCTGGCTGTCATTGCCGGAGAACCAGTTGAAGCAAAGCAAGGGATTGTTGCTCCGTTGCTGCTCCGGGAAGAGCAGGATGAAGCCTTGGCGGTCAGCCAGGCGCGACCAGCCCGAGCCATGATCGTAGAGCGCCGCATTCTGGGTGCAGCCGTGAAGGACGACGACGAGCGGCGCCGGTGCCTTGAGCGCCTCCGGCAGATAGACCCGCCCCCGCAGATTGCCGGGATTGTCGCGGATCGGATCGAGGTCGCTGAGCCGATCCTGAATCTCGCTGGTCGGCGCAAAGCGGCCCTTGCGTCTTTGTCCAGGTCGGTAACCGGGTCGAATGGCTGGCATGTTCTGTCTTTCTCGTGTCCGCCGCGAACGGCGCGGGACTGGACAATCCATATAGGGACGATTTGTTGCAGTGCAGCAATCGCGGTGCGGGATTAGGGAAACCGGCCGCTTCTCCCCATATGACCGATACCGAGGAGAATGAGATGGCAATTTCCGGGAGAATCGTCCTGACGCCCGAAAAGTCGCTGCCTTACAAGGTGGTGCTCGAGCACGAGGAGGGCGCCGACAGCGAATATGAGGTCGCTTCCGTCCGTGCCGGCGAAAAGATGATCCGGGACCATCTCCCGAAGCCCCCGGCCCCCGATCTGCTTCGCTCATGGACCTCTCGGCCCTGATCGCGCGTTGTTCTGACAGCGCTGCGTTTCGGCCGCGTTCCTTTTCCTGTTCCCGAGAGGTGCCCATGACCCAGCCGACCACGCTCGAACGTGCCTTCGTCCTCGCTCGCTCAGGGAGCTGCGCTTCCGTCAACGACATCCGCCAGCGACTTCGCGCCGAACGTTTCGATCAGGTCGACGCCCATCTCGCCGGCCCCAGCCTCGGCCGCCAGCTTCGCGAATTGTGCGTGGAAGCCCGGAGAGCCTAAACCTCTTCGTCGCGTCAGGATCCCGTCCGCGGGTCTTGTGCCGAACGGCGATTTGGGCGCATCCTCCAGCAAGGGGAGGAGCTGCCATGTCCCAGCAGAATGTCGAGCTGATCAGGGCGATATACGCCGCCTTCGAGACGGGCGACGTTGCCGGCGTGATCGCCCGGATGAGTCCCGGAATGGTCTGGAACGAAGCCGAGAATTTCCCCTATGCGGACGGCAATCCCTATCGCGGCCCTGAAGCGATACTCAGCGGCGTCTTTGGCCGATTGGGAGGCGACTGGAACGGATTTGCAGCCGTTCCGCGCGAATTTCTCGACGCCGGCGACACGGTCGTGGTGCTTGGCCGCTATTGCGGCACGTTCAAGGCCAGCGGGAAGGCTATCGACGCCCAGTTCGCGCATGTCTGGCGTGTCGATGACGGCAAGGCCGTCGCCTTCCAGCAATATACCGACACGCTCCAGGCCGCCCGCGCCACCGGCGCCGCCTGATTGAAGAGACTTCCGATCGTCCTCGGCGTGCTCGCAGCGCTCGCTGCCTGCCTGCTCGTTGCGCCTGTGGCGGTCGCAGTGGCCCTGCTTCGCTCCTCGTCCGACTCGGCGGGACCGTCGGTCGCTGCCCAGATCTTCATCGCCGGCCTGGTGATCGCCATCGTCGCCGGCGCGGGATTGGTCGCCTGGGCGGTCACCCGCTTCCTCGTCGGGCGGTTCGGCCGGCGCGACTGACTTCGTGGGCGCGAGCGGAGGCCGCGCATATCCATTTTCACCGCCGCGTCGCTTGTCCTATAGCTGCGCCATCCAGGCAGGAGACAGGGATGCTCAAGGCGCTGTTCGCCCTCGTTGCCGCGACCCTGTTCGCCGGCGCCGCGCTCTATATCAGCCTGGTCGAGCATCCGGCGCGGATGAAGCTCGACGATCGCTCGGCGCTCGCCCAGTGGAAGCCGAGCTACGGCGCCGCAACGCCGCTGCAGGCAGGTCTGGCCTTGCTGTCCCTGATCCTCGGCTTGTGGGCGTGGTGGAAGGCCGGCGACGATGGGCTGCTTGTCGGCGCGCTGCTGATCGGCGCGGCGGTTCCGCTGACCTTGGTCGTCATCTCCCCGACCAACCGCCGATTGCTCGCCACGCCCGATCAGGCCGCCGGGCAGGAAAGCCGCTCACTGCTCGAGCGGTGGGGCCGGCTCCACAGGATCCGGACCCTGCTCGCTCTCGCCGCCGTCGCGGCCTATCTCGTCGCCTTCCTCTGGCCATGAGCCGGACGCCCTGCCGCCCAGTTAAACCGCGGGTGAACGCCGCGTAGTTTCCGGTTCAGGCAACATGGCGCATTGTCGGCGCGTTCCACTCCCAGGCTCGCCCGGCGGAGTCGGACGAGTATTTTCATACAGGAGAGTGGTCATGCGTAAATTGATCCTTGCCGCCGCCGGCCTCGCCGCCTTGATCCCGGTCACCGGCGCGTCCGCGCAATATTATGGGCGCGGTTATGACCGCGGCAACCATTACGGCCATTATGATCGCGACATTGCTCGCGAGATCCGCGAATGCCGCCGCGAGCTTCGTCGCGCCGACAGCCGACGCGAATATCGCCGCGAGCTTCGCGAATGCCGCCGCGAGATCCGCGAGGAGCGGCGCGATAACAGGCGCGACTGGCGCTACGATCGCCGTTCCCGGGACCGCTATTACCGAAACTGGTAGGCGAACGGGGGTGGTGGCTTGAGTCGCCGCCCCCTCCTCCTTGGCCCGGTGATTCGCTCGTGCGGCCTAAGCCGTTGGTTTCGGGAACCTAAGTCGGTTTCGAGCGCTCAGCAGCCATGGCTTTCTTCTTCTCGACGCCGGCCGAGGCCGTCGCCGTTCCGGCGCGTCCGGATCTGATCCTCAGCCGCGCCGCCGCTGCGCGCCAGTCCGAGCTTCGCCGCGAACGCGACCGGCTCGCCCGCCTGGCCGCGCGCAGGCTTCTCGGACTGGATCCCTCGAACCGTCCCGCCTTTTTCGCTGAGCGCCGGACGCCGCGTCGAATCGGCCGATGAAAAAGCGCCGGCTCGCGGTCGGCGCGCTTCTCCTTCTCCTCCTCGTCGCCGCCGCCTTCGTTCTTGAAAAGCGCTTGCGTCGTCCGCCGCCTCCCGCGTCGCCGGCCGTGCTGGAGAATATTGCCGACAAGAATGAGGAGGCGGCGGTCGAGGCCGCCGCTCGCCAGCGCGAGGAATCCGAGAACCTCGCAGAGGCGGCCGACATGGAAGCCGACGCCGCCGACGTCGGCGATCAGCCGATCAACCTGAATTAGGCCGACTGCCGCGTCACGGCGTTTGCTGGGACTCCCCCGACTTGCTAGAGCGCCACCACCACCAAACAGGGTCGCGCATCGCAAAACAGGCGCGCCCGCAATTCGTATTGGAAGGAAGCGGGAATGACTTCGGTAGGGAATGACAGCCTGGGAACACGCGCCTCGTTCGACGTCGACGGCCAGACCTATGCTTATTATTCCCTCGCCAAGGCCGCCGAGAAGCTGGGCGACATCGCCCGATTGCCTTTCTCGATGCGGGTCCTGCTCGAAAACCTGCTCCGCTTCGAGGACGGCAAGACCGTCACCCGCGACGACGTCCAGGCGCTCATCGACTGGCAGCAGACCCGAACCTCGACCCGCGAGATCCAGTACCGGCCGGCCCGGGTGCTGATGCAGGACTTCACCGGCGTTCCTGCCGTCGTCGATCTCGCCGCGATGCGCGATGCGATGGCCTCGCTCGGCGGCGATCCGCAGAAGATCAACCCGCTCGTGCCCGTCCATCTCGTCATCGATCATAGCGTGATGGTCGATGAATTCGGCACGCCCAAGGCTTTCGAGCGAAATGTCGAGCTGGAATATGACCGCAATTCGGAGCGCTACCAGTTCCTGAAATGGGGACAGAGCGCGTTCCGCAACTTCGAGGTCGTGCCGCCGGGCACCGGGATCTGCCACCAGGTCAATCTCGAATATATTGCTCGCGGAATCTGGTCCTCGCCCGAGACCGGAGGCGAAGGATCGCCGGCCGAGATCGCCTATCCCGATACTCTGGTCGGAACCGACAGCCACACCACGATGGTCAACGGCCTCGGCGTGCTCGGCTGGGGCGTCGGCGGAATCGAGGCGGAAGCGGCGATGCTCGGCCAGCCGGTCAGCATGATCATCCCGGAGGTGGTCGGTTTCCGTCTCACCGGCGCCCTCAAGGAGGGGATCACCGCCACCGACCTGGTCCTCACCGTCACCCAGATGCTCCGCAAGCATGGCGTGGTCGGCCGGTTCGTCGAATTCTTCGGTCCCGGAGTCTCAGCCCTGTCCGTCGCCGACCGGGCGACGATCGCCAACATGGCGCCGGAATATGGCGCCACCTGCGGCTTCTTCCCGATCGA
>CBIGXQ010000075.1:0-10870 GCA_966193865.1 uncultured Sphingosinicella sp.
GAAGGGGTCGAGGCGGTCGGGCGGATGATCCGCGAGGAGCTCGAGCCGCTCGGCTTCGACGTGCGCTGGATCGACATGAGCGAAACCGGCCGGGCTGGGCACATCGTCGCGACCCACCGGCCCTCCTCGTCCGGCGCTAGAGGCAAGCGCCTGCTTCTCATCGGCCATCTCGACACGGTGTTCGAGCCGGACAGCCCCTTCCAGGCCTTCACCCTGGAAGGCGATCGTGCCGTCGGTCCCGGGGTCGGCGACGACAAGGGCGGCCTCGTCGTCATCGTCGCCGCCTTGCGGGCGATGAAGGCGGCGGGAACGCTTGACGATGCCGACATCACCGTCGTGCTCACCGGCGACGAGGAGCGCCCCGGATCGCCGCTCGAGCTGGCTCGCCGCGACCTGATCGAAGCCGGCCGAAACGCCGATCTCGCGCTCGAGTTCGAGAATCTGGCACGCGACGGCGGCACCGATTTCGGCACCATCGCCAGGCGAAGCTCGACGAGCTGGACCTTGCGGACCAACGGCCGCTCGGGCCATTCGAGCGGAGTCTTCGGCGAGAATCTGGGCTATGGCGCGATCTACGAAATGGCGCGGATCCTCGACGCCTTCCGGCGCGAGCTGCCCGAGCCGAACCTCACCTACAATGTCGGCGTGATCGGCGGCGGCACCCCCGCCTCGATCGACGATCAGGGCCTTCGCGTCAGCGCCTCGGGAAAGACCAACATCGTCGCCGAGACGGCGATCGCCCGAGGCGACATCCGCACCCTGTCGGTCGAGCAGGAGCAGCGGATCCGCGCCCGCATGCAGGAAATCGTCGCCCAGCATCTTCCCCATACCGGCGCCGAGCTGATCTTCTCCGAAGACGGCTACCCGCCAATGGCGCCGACCGAGGGCAATAGGGCGCTTCTCGCCAGCCTCAACGCGGTCAACCGGGATCTCGGCCTCGCCGAAATGCCGGAATTCGATCCGGCCCGCCGCGGCGCCGCGGATTCGAGCTTCGTTGCCGCCGATACCGACGTTCTCGCCGGGCTCGGCGCGTCCGGCGGCGGCGCCCATGCGCCGGGCGAGTGGATCGAGCTCGACTCGCTCGTCCGGCAGAGCCAGCGAATGGCAGTCTGGATGAGCAGGCTGGCGCGCGAGCCGCGGCCCGCCAGTTCAGGAAGAAGGTGATCCCGGCCGTTTCGCGGTCACCAGATAATTGAGCGACTTGTCGTCGGTCAGCGCGAATCCGCGGGTCGGGGTCCAGCCGAGACCGGTCACGTCGGTCACTTCGAGTCCCGAATCCTTGAGAAGCGCGCAAAGCTCCTCAGGGGACAGGAACTTGTCCCAATCATGGGTGCCTTTGGGGATCTGGCCGCTGCCTTCGCCGACGACGATCATCAGCAGGCGCGACCAGGCCGTCCGGTTCGGAGTCGACAGGATCAGAAGCCCGTCATCGGCCAGGGCCTCGGCGAGGCCGGTGATGAAGGCGCGGACATCGGCAACATGCTCGACCACCTCGAGCGAGGTGACGAGATCGAAGCGGCCGGAGAGCTGCTCGACTCCACCGACCCGATAGTCGATCTCCAGCCCCTGGCCGAGCGCGTGCGCCCTCGCCACCTCGATCGTCTCCGCCGCGGCGTCGACGGCAACGACCTCGGCACCGAGGCGGGCCAGCGGCTCGGCCAGCAATCCGCCGCCGCAGCCGACGTCCGCGGCCTTTTTGCCGGCGAGCGGCCTGAGGTCGCATTCGTCGAGACCCCAATGCTGGTCGATCCGGTCGCGGATGTAGGCGAGCCGGACCGGATTGAGCCGGTGGAGCATCGCCGAGGAGCCTTGCGGGTCCCACCACGCCTTTGCCAGCGTGCCGAAATGGCGGGCCTCCGCCGGGTCGATCGTCGGGCTCGTGCTCATTCGGGTCTCCTTGCCCTCAACGTGCGGAAAGGGAAAGGGAGCCCGCTTCGGATCCGTTCAGCGGGTTCGGTCCGCATCGGGCGGCCTTCGCGCGCTTGCCATCGCATACAGGCCTTTCTAAGCGCGCCGCACATGTCACGCATCGTCATGAAGTTCGGCGGCACCTCGATGGCGGGCATCGAGCGGATCCGTCACGTCGCCGGCCTGGTCAAGCGGGAGTCGGAGGCGGGGAACCAGCTGGCGGTCGTGGTCTCGGCCATGGCCGGCGAGACCGACCGGCTGGTTCAGCTCTGCCGCGAGGCGGCCTCGCTCTACGATCCGCGCGAATATGACGTCGTCGTCGCCAGCGGCGAGCAGGTCACGAGCGGCCTGCTGGCGATCACCCTGCAGGGCATGGGGCTCAACGCCCGCTCCTATATGGGTTGGCAATTGCCGATCCGGGCCAGCGGCCATGCGGCGGCCCTGATCGACCATATCGACGCCGACATTCTCGAGCGGGTCTTCGGGGAAGGGGGGATCGCGGTCATTCCCGGCTTCCAGGGCGTCACTCAGGAAGGCGATCTCGCGACCCTGGGGCGAGGCGGATCCGATACGTCCGCGGTGGCGCTCGCTGCGGCGATCAAGGCCGACCGCTGCGACATCTATACCGACGTCGACGGGGTCTACACGACCGATCCGAGGATCGTCCCGCAGGCCCGCAAGCTGGCGCTGGTGACCTATGAGGAAATGCTCGAGCTCGCCAGCGTCGGCGCCAAGGTCCTTCAGACAAGGTCGGTCGGTCTGGCGATGCGCTACAACATGCCGCTTCAGGTCCTCTCGTCGTTCGAGGACCGGCCGGGAACATTGATCGTCGGCGACGAGGCAATCGAGGACAGCAAGATGGAACGCAACGTCATCACCGGCATCGCCCACGACAAGAACGAGGCGCGGATCACGCTTACCGGGCTTCCCGATCAGCCGGGGACGGTGGCGGCGATCTTCGCCCCGCTCGCCGAAGCCGGGATCAACGTCGACATGATCGTCCAGAGCGTGCCTCGGGCCGGAGAGCCAAGCACTCTCACCTTCACCGTTCCGACCGCGTCGCTCACCCACAGCGTCGCCGAACTCGACAAGGCCAAGGCGAAGATCGGCTTCGACGAGCTGCTGACCGACACCAATGTCGTCAAGGTCAGCGCCGTCGGCGTCGGGATGCGCTCGAACGCCGGTATCGCGGCCAGGATGTTCCAGACCCTCGCCGACCGCGGGATCAACATCCTCGCCATCACCACCAGCGAGATCAAGGTCTCGGTCCTCATCCCGGAGGAATATACCGAGCTCGCGGTTCGGGTTCTTCACACCGCCTACGGTCTCGATTCGGAGGATAAGGAATGACCAGCGAAGTGGTCCGCGAGGCCGCCGATCGAGGCGAGGAGAATGTCGGCCACGACCGGCTTCGCCGGCTGATGAAGCGCGGCACCGACTTTCTCGGCTGCGAAGTCGCGATCCTCGGCGGCGCGATGAGCTGGATCTCTGAGCGAAACCTCGTCTCAGCTCTGTCCAACGCCGGCGCGTTCGGGGTGATCGCCTGCGGCGCGATGACTCCCGATCTGCTCGACTCCGAGATCGCCGCGACCAAGGCGCTGACCAGGCGCCCGTTCGGGGTCAACCTCATCACAATGCACCCCATGCTTTCGGAGCTGATCCAGGTCTGCGCCGATCATCGGGTGAGCCATGTCGTCCTCGCCGGCGGCTTGCCGCCGCCCGGCGCGATCGATCGGATCAAGGGCAATGGCGCGAAGCTGATCTGTTTCGCCCCTGCACTGGCCTTGGCGAAGAAGCTGATCAGGTCCGGAGTCGATGCGCTCGTCATCGAGGGCATGGAGGCGGGCGGCCATATCGGCCCGGTTTCCACCTCGGTTCTGGCCCAGGAGATATTGCCGGCTTTGTCGGCCGACGTCCCGATCTTCGTCGCCGGCGGGATCGGCCATGGCGGACTCATCGCCGGCTATCTCGAAATGGGCGCGGTCGGAGTCCAGCTCGGTACCCGCTTCGTCTGCGCGACCGAATGCATCGCCCATCCCAATTTCAAGAAGGCCTTCATCCGGGCCTCGGCGCGCGACGCCGTCACCTCGGTCCAGATCGATCCGCGATTGCCCGTCATTCCGGTTCGCGCGCTCAGGAACCGGGAGATGGAGAGTTTCGCGGCGAAGCAGCGCGAAGTGGCCAATCTGCTCGATACGGGCGAGGTCGAGATGGCCGAGGCCCAGCTTCAGATCGAACATTATTGGGCCGGAGCGCTTCGCCGGGCGGTGATCGACGGCGACGTCGAGAGCGGCTCGGTCATGGCCGGCCAATCGGTCGGGATGGTCAAGGAAGAGGCGGCCGCGGCCGACATCCTCCGCCAGCTGGTCGACGAAGCCGCGCACGCGCTGGAGCGCCGCTCCGTCCACGCCTGAGCCCGGCTCCGCTCAAAAGCTAGCGGCGGCGATCTGCTTCCGGATTGCCGCCGATATTCTCGCGCACGACCGCCGGTATGGCGCAGCCGTCGAGCTGGCGGAGCACAGTCAGCTCGAGCCGGCCCGGGGGAAGCTGGTCGAGGCGCCGCGCCTGGGCTCCGCGCACTCGATCGGCCTGGCGAACCCGAGCGTTGGGACAATCCTCGGCTTCGTCCTCGGTGTCGGCAAAGGATCTCACGACAAGCGGGTCGTGCCGGGAATCGGGGCCGACTGCGCTCGCCGCTGGGGTCGTCGGCGCCGTCGCGAGTCCGAGAAGGAACATGAACAGCATGAGTGACTCCCTTGCTTCGGAGAGAATAGCATTTCCGGCCGGTTCGTGAAAGTTCGACGCACAGGGCGGCGACCAGCGGCTCCTGCGGGCGGCAAGTGGGGCTTTCGGACCTTGCCGCCTTTCTGGTAGCGACGGATCATGCCGACCGCCTCCGCCACATCCGCCCGCGAGATCCTGACCGGTCTCCACGAGGTGATGGCGTCGCGTCTTGGCGCTCAGGCCAAGCTCAACAAGGTCGTCAAGATCATCGCCGAGGCGCTCGCGAGCGAGGTCTGCTCGATCTACCTCCTTCGCGCCGGGCTGCTCGAGCTGTTCGCCACCGTCGGCCTCAATCAGAGCGCGGTCCATGTCACCAAGCTCGCGCTCGGCGAGGGTCTCGTCGGGACGATCGCCAAGGACGTTGCGATCCTCAACCTGGCGGAGGCGGCCAGCCATCCGGAATTCGCCTATCGCCCCGAAACCGGTGAGGAATTGTACCACAGCTTCGCCGGAGTCCCGATCGTCCGAAAGGAACGCTCGATCGGGGTGCTCGCCGTCCAGCATGCCGAGCCGCGCGCCTATGACGAGCTCGAGATCGAGGCGCTCCAGACGGTGGCGATGGTGCTGTCGGAGCTGATCGCCAATGCCGGCCTCGCCGACAAGGCCAGCGCCGATACCGGCAACAACCGCGATTCGGGCCAGGCCCGGCTCGTCGGGCTCAAGCTCGTCACCGGAATGGCCAGGGGCCATGCCGTCTATCACCAGCCGCGGGTCCTGATCGAGCATACCGTCGCCGAGGACATCGAGGCCGAGCGCCTCCGCGTCTATTCCGCCTTCGCCCGGATGCGCGAGCAGATCGACGCGATGACCAACCAGGCCGAGTTCGGCAATGTCGGCGAACATCAGGAGGTCCTCGAGACCTACAAGATGTTCGCCTATGACGAAGGCTGGTCGAGGCGGATCAACGACGCGATCGATTCCGGCCTCACCGCCGAAGCGGCGATCGAGCGGGTCAGGCAGCGCATGCAGATGCGGATGCGCCAGATCGACGACGCCTTGCTCCAGGACCGGATGCACGATCTGGACGATCTGTCGAACCGGCTGCTCCGGATCGTGTCGGGACAGCTCGGAACCGCGGCCCAGACCGGATTGCCACAGGACACGATCCTCATCGCCCGCAATCTCGGGCCCGCCGAGCTACTCGAATATGATCGGCGAAAGCTGAAGGGGGTGGTCCTCGAAGAAGGCTCTCTGACCGCTCATGTCACGATCGTCGCCAGGGCGATGGGCGTTCCGATGCTCGGCCGGGTGGCCAATGTCCGACAGCTGATCAGCGAGGGCGATTTCCTCCTTCTCGACGGTGGCGACGCGGTCGCCTTCGCCCGGCCGACCCCGGCGGTGCAGGAGGCGTTCAATACCAAGCTCGCGCTGAGCCAGAAGCGGCGGGCCGAATATGCGGCGGTCAAGGATCTGCCGCCGGTCACCACCGACGGCACCCGAGTGGCGGTGATGGTGAATGCCGGGCTCCGCGACGACGTCGCTGCGCTTGGCGCGACCGGCGCCGATGGCATCGGCCTGTTCCGGACCGAGTTCCAGTTCCTCGTCTCGGCGACGCTTCCGAGACGGGAAAGCCAGCAGCGGCTGTACAAATCGGTGCTCGACGCGGCCGGCGACAAGCCGGTCGTGTTCCGAACCGTGGACGTCGGCGGCGACAAGCAGCTTCCCTATCTTCGCGGCGCCGGCGACGGCGAGGAGAATCCGGCCATGGGCTGGCGCGCGCTCCGCCTCGCGCTCGACCGCGACACGCTCATGAAGGCCCAGGCCCGCGCGCTGCTCGAGGCGGCCGGGGGACGCGATCTCGACATCATGTTTCCGATGGTGTCCGAACCCTGGGAGTTCGATGCCGCCAAGGCTTTGGTCGAGGAGCAGCGCAACTGGCTCGCCCAGCGCAAGAAGCTGCTTCCATGCCATATCCGCTACGGCGCGATGCTCGAAGTGCCGTCGCTCGCCGAGCTTCTGGATCTGTTGTTGCCGAAGGTGGATTTCGTCTCGGTGGGAACCAACGATCTCACCCAGTTCCTGTTCGCTGCGGACCGCTCCAATCCGCGGCTCGCCGAACGCTATGACTGGCTGTCGCCGGCGATCCTGCGATTCCTTCGCCGGATCGTTCAAGCGGCCGAGGAGCATGAGGTGCCGCTTGCGGTTTGCGGCGAGATGGGCGGGCGAACTCTGGAAGCGATGGCGCTCATCGGCATCGGCGTGAAGCGGCTGTCGATCACCCCGGTCGCAGTCGGGCCGATCAAGGCGATGATAAGGTCGCTCGACCGTTCCGCCATCGCCAGGGAAATGGACAAGGTGCTCAAGAATCCGCCCAAGGACCTGCGCTCGACGCTGAGCCGCTGGGCGGACCGAAACGGCGTGTCCATGGCCTGATCGCCGTCCGGAGCGTCAGGCACTTCCTTGCGTTCCGTTGGTTGACAGGGCATCGCGCGGCGATGATGAGTTTGACCCGATACAGCGATTACGGGGACGAAACAGCTTGATGGCGGACCAGGATTTCGACCGGCAGTTCGACAGCGACTCGATCGGCGAGCGGCTGCGGCAGACGCGTGAGGCGAAAGGCATGAGCCTCGACGAGGTCGCCAGCCAGACCCGGATTCCGATCCGCCACCTTCAGCATATCGAGCGGGAGGAATGGGACGCGCTGCCGGCGACCACCTATTGCGTCGGTTTCGCAAAGGCTTATGCCAATGCCGTCGGCCTCGACGGTCCCGAAGTGGCCCGCGAGCTTCGCGACCGGCTCGGCGGCACCCGGACCCGGGCCCCGGCGCCGGAATATTACGAGCAGGCGGACCCCGCCCGCGTCCCGCCGAAATCGACTTTGGTGATCGCTGCGGTCGTCCTGGTCGTCTTCCTCGTCGGCTACCTGATCTGGCGGAGCACGCTCAACGACGAGCCGGTCACGCCCGGGGTCGAGGTCGCGGTGCCGGAGACGAAGGCGCCGCCGCAGGGCCAGCCCGCTCAACCGCAGCCGCTCCAGCCGCAGGCGCTCGCGGGTCAGCAGGTGACCCTGGTGGCGACGGAGGAGGTCTGGCTCAGGATCAGCGACGGCGGAAATTCGATCTTCGAGGGAATCCTCCAGCCCGGCCAGCGTTTCGCCGTGCCGGCGACGGCCCAGCAGCCGGTGATCCGGACCGGCCGGCCGCAGGTGCTTCGAATCCTGGTCGGAGCGCGCGACATCGGGCCGATCGAGCCGGTCGAGCGGACGGTGGACAATATCAGTCTTCGCCCCGAAGCTCTCGCGGCTCGGCTCCAGGGGGCCGCACCGGCGGCGCCTCCGAGCCGCTGACTTTCGCGCCTGCTTAAGGCTGGCGACAGACTCGATCCTTGAATAGGATGGGCTTCTATTCCGGTTGCGGGGGTTTGTTCATGCGTATTCGTCTTCTCGGCCTCGTCCTGATCGCTTCGGCGGCGATTCCGGCGGTTCCGGCACTCGCCCAGCGGGAGGTGCCGGTCGAACGGCGAGTCGATCGTCTCGAACAGGAAATGCGGGCCGTCCAGCGCCGGGTCTTCCCCGGCGGACGGGTGGAGCCTGAGATCGTGCCTCAGACGCAGGGGATTCAGCCGTCCGCCTCGGGCGATGCGCTCGGCAATCTGGTCGAGCGGGTCAATTCGCTCGAATCGCAGCTTCGGACCCTGACCGGCCAGGTCGAGGAACAGGGATACCGCACCCGCCAGATGGAGCAGGAGATCGGCCGCCTGCGCACGGAATTGATCGGCCGGGTCGACCGGCTCGAGCAGCAGGCACGACCGCCCGAGCCGGCTCCGGAGCCGCCGGCCGAAGAGCCGGCCGCCGCCGACTCCGAGCCCGCCTCCGATGAACCCGCGACTCCGGCCGCCGCGACCGATTCGGCCGAGGAAGCCTATAATGCCGGCTACCGGCTCTGGGCCGCCGGCAATTTCGCCGCCGCGGCGACGGCGCTCGAAGCGGTCGGGACCCGTTATCCGACGAGCCGCTGGGCAAGCTGGGCGCGCAATCTCCACGGCCGGGCCCTGCTCGACGACGACAAGCCGGCCGCTGCGGCCCGGGTCCTGCTCGCCAATTACGAGACCAATCCGCGCGGCGAGCGCGCCGCGGACAGCCTCTATTTCCTCGGTCAGGCGCTCACCCGGCTGAACCGGCGGACCGAGGCCTGCCGGGTCTATGACGAGCTCGAGCGGGTCTATCCGCAGATGCGCGACTTCATCCGGAGCCGGCTCGGCGAGGCGCGAACCGCGGCACGCTGCTCGGCGGCGTAAGCGGCTGACGGTCGGTCCGTTCGGCCGATCACCACGCTTCCACCTGAACCGGACAGGCTCTAATCTGGGCCGATGGACGGCCCAACTCCCCCGGCCGAGGCCGTCGAGCGGTTCCGCTCGGATCTCGACTCACTCGTCGGCGATCTGCCCGACGGGCTTGGCCTGGCCGTCTCCGGCGGGCCCGACAGCCTGGCCCTTCTCCTTCTTGCGCGGGCAGCGCTTCCGGGGCGGGTGAGGGCGGCGACGGTGGATCACCAGCTCCGCCCGGAGGCCGCCGACGAAGCCGCCTTCGTCGCCTCGCTCTGCGCCCGGCTCGGGGTCCCGCACGATATTCTTCGACCGGCGGCGCCGATCATCGGCAACCTCCAGTCGGCGGCACGGCAGGCGCGCTACGCCCTCCTCGAGGATTGGCGCCGGAGCCGGGCGCTCGATCGTCTCGCCACCGCCCATCACGCCGACGACCAGGCCGAGACCCTGCTGATGCGCCTGAACCGTGGCTCAGGGCTTGCCGGGCTTTCGGGGGTGCGAGCCGTCAACGGCAGCGTCGTTCGGCCGCTTCTCGCTTGGCGCCGAAGCGAGCTTGAGGCGATCGTCGCCGACTCCGGAATCGACCCCGTCAACGACCCGAGCAATTCAGACGAACGTTTCGACCGAGTCCGGCTTCGGCGGCAGCTCCGCCAGGCGGAATGGATCGATGCCGCCGCTTTGGCGCGAAGCGCCGCCGCCCTGGCCGAGGCCGAAGCGGCTCTGGAATGGGCGGCGGACCGGCTGTGGGCCGAGCGTTCCTCCCGGTCGGACTCCGGAATCCGGCTCGACCCCGAGGATTTACCGGCCGAGCTTCGCCGCCGGTTGGTTCGGCGGACTCTCGAGCTTCTTTCTCCTGGCGCCGCTCCGCGCGGGGAAGCGCTCGGCCGCTTCATCGCCGCGCTCGAGGTGGGGGAAGTCGCCACGCTTGCCGGCGTCAAGGGGCGGGGCGGCCGCTTCTGGGAGTTCGGCGCTGCGCCACCGCGGCGCGGCTGAGCTATCCGGCAGCGGGGCGCCGGGCATAGCCGATCCGGTAAGTGCATGTTCACCCGCGCATGCTACATTGCGTGCCGGCGCGGACCTCCTATTTAGGAGCAAAGCAGGCGCGAAGGGCGCCTCCGTGACCCTTAGGGTGCGATCGCAACGACCAGGAATGGGATGATTTGATGGCTGACGAGAACCGGCAGGGCGGCGACAAGGAGCCTTCGGGCAACAACTGGATGAAGAGCCTGCTCATCTGGGCCGGGATCCTGCTTGCGCTCGTCCTTTTCGTCCAGGTCATGGGCGGCGGCGCCACCCGTTCGACCGAGGCCATGCCTTATTCCGAGTTCCTCAACCGGGTCGAGGAAGGTTCGGTCAAGCAGGTCGTGATCGGCAAGGAAGTGATCAGCGGCCGGCTCACCAACAACGAGACGTTCCGGACGAATGCCCCGCCACAGGATTCGGCGCTGATCCAGCGCCTCCGCGAGCATGACGTCTCCTTCGCGGCCGAGCCCGAGGCGACGACCTCGGTCTGGCTGATCCTCCTCTACCAGTCGCTGCCTTTCCTCCTCATCCTCGGAATCGCCTTCTTCGTCATGCGTCAGATGCAGAAGAATGCCGGCTCCGGGGCGATGGGCTTCGGCCGCTCCAAGGCGAAGCTCCTGACCGAGAAGCACGGCCGGGTCACCTTCGACGACGTCGCCGGGATCGACGAGGCGCGCGAGGAGCTCCAGGAGATCGTCGAATTCCTCAAGGATCCGACGAAGTTCGCCCGCCTGGGCGGCAAGATCCCCAAGGGCGCCCTCCTCGTCGGCTCCCCGGGCACCGGCAAGACCCTGCTTGCGCGGGCGATCGCCGGCGAGGCCAATGTCCCCTTCTTCACCATCTCCGGCTCCGATTTCGTCGAGATGTTCGTCGGCGTCGGCGCCAGCCG
>CBIGXQ010000076.1:0-10680 GCA_966193865.1 uncultured Sphingosinicella sp.
GCGGCGAGCGGGATCGGCGACTTCCGCTACATCCTCAAGTGGAACGAGCTCAACTCGCCGATGCGCCGCAACGTCACCATCGAGGACGTCGGCGGCGGCGCCCTCTATCTGCTCTCCGACCTCGCTTCGGGCGTGACCGGCGAAATCCATCATGTCGACGGCGGCTACAATGTCATCGGCATGAAGGCCGAGGACGCGCCCGACATCGCTCTGGCGTGAGCTTCGGGATCAGGCCGGCCGAACCCGCGGATACCGGGGCGATCCGGCGGATCCACCTTTCCGCCTTCCCGACCGCGATCGAGGCCGATCTCGTCGAACGGCTCCAACTCGACCGGGACCTCGTCATCTCGCTCGTCGCCGAACGGCAAGGCGAGGCGGTCGGCCACATCGCCCTGAGCCGGATGACGGTAGAGGCGGACGGGCGAAGCTACCGGGCGCTCGGCCTGGGACCGGTCGCCATGGTCCGGGAGATGCAGGGCGGCGGCGGCGGTTCGGCGCTGATCGAGGCCGCCAAGGCGATCGCCCGGGCGACCGGCGAGGAGCTGATCTTCGTCCTCGGCGAGCCGGATTATTATCGCCGCTTCGGCTTTTCGGCGGAGACCGCCCGCCCGTTCACATCCGCTTATTCGGGCCCCTATTTCATGGCGCTCGCGCTGAAGCCGGGCTTCACCCCGCCGAAGCTCGGCCGGGCCGATTATGCGCCCGCCTTCGCGACGGTCGGAGATGAAAGATGAGCCTCAACAGCTTCGGCCGGCTGTTCCGATTCACGACCTGGGGCGAAAGCCACGGCCCCGCGATCGGCGCCGTCGTCGACGGCTGCCCACCCGGAATCGCCTTGTCTGAAGAGGATATCCAGCCCTGGCTCGACCGCCGCAGGCCCGGATCGAACGCCCTCACCAGTCCGCGCGACGAGCCCGATCGGGTCCGGATCCTGTCGGGCGTGTTTGAGGGCCGCACGACGGGAACCCCGATCAGCCTGATCATCGAGAACAAGGATGCCCGGTCATCGGATTATTCGCCCAGCGCCTTCCGGCCGGGTCATGCCGACCATGCCTACCAGGCCAAATATGGCCATCGGGACTGGCGCGGCGGCGGCCGGTCGTCGGCGCGGGAGACGGCGGCTCGGGTCGCGGCCGGAGCGATCGCCCGGCTCGTGCTCGGCTACGTCGCGATTACGGCCCGGCCGATCGAGATTGGCGGCTGCAGCGATGAATCGGCATGGCCGGCGCTGATCGAGCGGGCCCGCGAGGAGGGAAGCTCGCTCGGCGCCGTCGTCGAGGCGGTCGCCGAGGGCGTCACGGCGGGCTGGGGCGCGCCTATCTATGCGAAGCTGGATTCGGACCTCGCCGCGGCGATCATGTCGATCAACGCCGTCAAGGGCGTCGAGATCGGCGCCGGCTTCGGCTCGGCCCGGCTTCGCGGCGAGGAGAATGTCGATCAGATGCGGCCGGGAGAGAGTGGCCCGGCCTTCGATTCCAATCATGCCGGCGGAATCGCCGGCGGGATCGCGACCGGCCAGCCGATCGTCCTTCGCGCCGCCTTCAAGCCCCCTTCGTCGATCCGGCGAAGCCTCGCGACCATCGACAGCGAAGGCCGGTCGGCCGAGATTTCGTCGGCCGGCCGCCACGATCCGTGCGTCGGCATCCGCGGCGCCCCGGTGGTGGAAGCGATGATCGCTTTGGTGCTTGCCGATCACAAGCTCCTCCACCGCGGCCAGTGCGGGTGAGCTGGTGAGCCTCACCCGCCGCCTCGTCATCCACGGCCGGGTCCAGGGCGTCTTCTATCGCGCCTGGAGCCTCGAGGAAGCGACCAGCCTCGGCCTTCGCGGCTGGGTCCGCAACCGAAGCGACGGCAGCGTCGAGATGCTCGTCCACGGCAGCGAGGCCGACGTGACGAGGATGATCGCGCTTTGCCAGGAAGGACCGCCGGCCGCCCGGGTCGACCAGGTCGATGTCGAGCAGGCCGACGAGCCGGTGCCTTCGGGATTCGAGAAGCGGCCGACCCTCTGACGGGGAGGCGCGCCGTCTTCGCGACCTCAGCCGAGCCGGGTGCCGATCAAGGTGCCCTTGCTCCCGCTCTTCACCAGGTCGAAGTTGAAATCGGGGCGGAGCTTGCGCCAGCGGCGGGCGACGAAACGCTCGCCGGGACGGGCCGCATCGTCGAGCATGATCGTGCCGCCCGGCGAGATATTGTCGAACAGGCAGGCCGCGGCGCCGCGGGTGAAGGGATGGATCGACCAGGGCGGCCCGTCGATGAGCATCAGATCGATATTCTTCGGAAGCGGCCCATGGTCGTACCACAGGCCCGGCCAATCCTCGGTCGGGCGGAGCGGGACCGCGCGAAGATCGGCCTTGAGGCCGTGATCGGCGAGCCAGCGCCGGGTCGAATCGACGAAATCGCCATGCTGGTCGAAGCTGATCAGATTGCCGCCGCCGGCCTTTTGGAGCGCCCGGGCGAGGATCAGGGTCGAAGCGCCGGTGCCGAATTCGACGACCAGCTTCGGGCGATGCTCGAGAATATGGTCGACGAGCAGCTTGAGAAGCCCGGTATCGGCTTTCCAGCTGCCGAGATAGGGAAGAGCGTCGTGCGGCAGGTTCAGCCGATCGAGCAAGGCATGCTTTTGGGCAAGCGTGCCGCCGTGCAGGCTTCGAAGAAGCCATGGCCACTGGATGGCGCCGAAGGCGACGACGGCGAGCCGATCGCCGAGGGAACGGCCATAATCGCCGATCGTCTCGATCGGGATCGGTCGGGGCAGAAGGCCGGTGGCTTCACGTGTTGTCATGTCAATTCTCAGTCATAAGAGTGGGTGTCAGCCGGCAAACGGATCGCGCACGAGGATCGTGTCGTCCCGTTCCGGACTGGTCGAGACCAAAGCGACGGGGCAGGCGATGAGTTCCTCTATCCGCCGGATGTACTTGATCGCCTGAGCCGGCAATTGGGCCCAGCTTCGGGCGCCGAAAGTCGATTCACGCCAGCCCGTCATCGTCTCGTAGACCGGCTCGACCGCCGCCTGATCGAGGGAATGGGCCGGCAGATGGCCGAGCAGCTCGCCGCGCAGGCGGTAGCCGGTGCAGATCCGGATCTCGTCGAGGCCGTCGAGCACGTCGAGCTTGGTAAGGGCGATCCCGGTCACCCCGGAGACGGCCATGGACTGGCGAACGAGCACGGCGTCGAACCAGCCGCAGCGTCGCTTGCGGCCGGTCACCGTGCCGAATTCGTGACCCCGCTCGCCCAGCCTCTGGCCGATCTCGTCGTCCAGCTCGGTCGGGAACGGGCCCGAACCGACTCGGGTCGTATAGGCCTTGACGATTCCGAGGACGAAGCCGGCGGCGCCAGGGCCGAGGCCGGTGCCGCCGGCGGCGGTCCCGGCGATGGTGTTGGACGAAGTGACGAACGGATAGGTGCCGTGATCGACGTCGAGCAGGACGCCCTGGGCGCCTTCGAACAGGATCCGGTCGCCGCGGAGCCGGGCTTCGTTCAGGGTGATCCAGACCGGCTTCGCGAACTGGAGGACGAATTCGGCGATCTGGCCGAGATCGCGTTCGAGCCGTTCGCGATCGATCGGCGGCTCTCCGAAGCCGGCGCGGAGCGCGTCGTGATGGGCGCAGAGACGGTCGAGGAGCGGCCCGAGGGCGCCGAGATGGGCGAGGTCGCAGACCCGGATCGCGCGGCGGCCGACCTTGTCCTCATAGGCCGGACCGATGCCGCGCCGGGTCGTTCCGATCTTGCCGGCGCCGCTCGCATCCTCGCGAAGCGCATCCAGGTCGCGATGGAAGGGAAGAATGAGGGGGCAGGTGTCGGCGATCGCCAAAGTGTCGGGGGTCACCGAGACGCCCTGTTCCGACAATTTCTCGACTTCCGCCTTGAGCGCCCAGGGATCGAGGACGACGCCATTGCCGATCACCGACAGGGTGCCGCGAACGATCCCGGACGGGAGCAGGGACAGCTTGTAGGTCTGGTCACCGATGACGAGGGTATGGCCGGCATTGTGCCCGCCCTGGAAGCGGACGACGAGCTTCGCCCGGCTGGACAGCCAGTCGACGATCTTCCCCTTGCCTTCGTCGCCCCACTGGCCGCCGATAACGGTGACGTTCGCCAAGCCTGCTTATCCCTGAAATTACCGGCCGCCTCTAGAGCCTGTCCTGCCAATTTGAAAGGGTCGTGATCGCCGGCCGCTCCGGTCGACGGTGAGAGGCCTCACCTTGCCGCACGATGAGCCGATCGTTGTTTTAGGTTAATGAAACCGGCCTTAGTCCGGCGGCGTTGGTCCATCAGAGTTACAGCACAGGAGGTATCAATGCGTTCGCTCATCCTCGCCGCTTCCGCGGCCACGATGGCGGTTCCGGTCAGCATGGCCCTTCCGATGGAAGAGGCGCAGGCGCAGAGCCGTTATTATCGCAACGGCGCTTATGTCGGCCCGACCTGGCGGGGTCGCGACGGCCGCGTCTATTGCCGCCGTTCGAACGGCACTGTCGGAATGATCGTCGGCGGCGCGGCCGGCGCCCTGATCGGCCGAGAGCTCGACGGCGGACGCAACCGTACCGCCGGCACCATCCTCGGCGCCGCGGCCGGGGCCCTGATCGGCCGTGAGGTTCAGAGGAGCCGCAGCGCCCGCCGCTGCCGCTAGGCCGAGGCTTCCAAGGCCCAAAATGAAGGGGCGCCGTCACCGGCGCCCCTTTTTTTTGATGGCCGCGCTCGGGCGAGAGCCGCCGACCTGGGTTCAGGCGCCGCCGCCGCCGCCGGCCGTGTCACCGCCATTGCCGCCACCGCCGCTCCTGGTCGAGCCGCGCCGCGACGTGCTCCCCGTCGACTTCCTGCTCCTGGTTCCGGAAGCGCTCTTGCGCGCGCCGGACGTGCCGGAAGCGGCCTTGGCCTTGCCGCGCGCCGCCGCCGGCTTGGCCGCGGTACCGGACCTTGGGGTTCGGCTCGTCTTCTTGGCGGGCGCCGTCGATCGGGAGGTCCTGGTCGAAGTCCCCGCCGCCTTGGAACGGCCGCTCGTTCTCCCGGCTGCCGACCGCCCGCCGCCACTCGACGTCGCGGAGGCGCCGGCCTCGCCGCCGCCGCCCAGGGCCATCATCTTACGGACGGCTTCGGTGGCCGCGTTGATCATCGCCGCGCCGATCTTGCTCGCACTCTCGGCGGCCGCGTCCGCCGCCGCCTCGGCCGCTTCCTGCGCCTCGCGGGCGCTCCGCCGGGCCGTATCGCGGACATTCTTGTTGGCCGCCAGAGCTGCCGCCGCCGTCACCAGGCCGGCCGCGAGCAGGCTTCGAGCAACCGGGTTCTGCGCCAGATCGGCGGCCCGCCGTCCCGCTTCGCGAAGCGCGTCGGAAATGCCTTCGGCGGCCGACCCGCCATTATTGCCGGCCTTGTCATTATTGGTGTTGCTCTTGGTCTGGCCGCCGGTCTGATTGCCAGAGGATTTCTTCCTCGCCATCTCAGATCTCCTGCTTTTCGTATCTCGTGCGTAACAGACACATGAAAGGCTGAACAGTTCCGCTCCGCCCTTGCCCCGCGGCGGCCAGAACGGGCCCGTCAGCGGCCGCCGGATTCGGTTTCGGCGACGCTCTGACCGCGGTCCTGATGCTCGGCCTGGTCGGACGCGAACTCGTCGCCTTGCTCAGGCTCCGCGCCTCGGCCGCCCCCCTGGGCCTCGTCGAACCGCTCGCCGCGCGAGGAGTCGTCATCGCTCGATCGAGGCGACGCCTTCTCCTGCTGTCCCTGATGGAATTGCTGGTTCTGGGCCTCGCCATAGCCGCCGCTGCCGCTGCTTCCACCGGGCGCCGCCATGTCGGACGGCCCGGGTCCGCCGCCTGCCTGGCTTCCACCCACATGGGATCCGGCATGGTTTCGCTCCGCCTCGTCCCTGCCGCTGTTCCGGTCTTCGGCCATGTCTTCCTCCTTGCTTGAGCCGCCGATATTTTCCGGGCCCCGTCCGAGATCGTCGTAGCGATAGGGTTCACCGCCTGGAGTCACCGCTTGGTCCTGCGGCTGGACAATCCCCTTCGAATCGTCGCCGCGGCCCTTCTCGCGCTCCAGATGTTCGGGAATCTCCTTGTGGCGGGCCTCTCCGCTGGCGGGCAGCGGATGGCCACCGCCGCTCACTTTCGCTCTCCGGGCGCGCGTTCCCGGCCCCTGGCGACGTTGAAGTTCGGCGTCGCACCGGAACCGCCCTTGGAATCCTGATCATAATCCTCGGCGGGATTGCTGCTTCCGCCGGCGCCGGAGCCGCTGCCATGAACCTCGCCGGTGCGGCGATCGAAGCGCGAACGCTCGCCCCGTTCGCTGTCGTCCTCGACCTTCGGCTCAGGCATTTTCGGCTCTCCTCGAGCTCCCAACGAACCTTGGGTGAGGGCCGTTCCTTCCCCAGACAGGCGAAAGGCCGCCGGGGCTTGCCCGACGGCCTATTCGACATGGTCAGCGGCCGGAAGTCTCCAGCCCGGAAGACTATGAAAAGCTTAGCCTTTCATCTCCCGAACGGACTTGACCGACCTCTCTGCTGAACCATGAGACATCGGATCACCTCCTTTCGCTTGTTGAAGTTGACCCAACTATGATTCGCTCCGAATCCACGATCAAGTCTTGAACTCATTTTTTTTCTGGTTAGGATTCCATGCTTCGCGCGGCGCCCCGGTCATCTTCCGGCGGCGCCTTTTTCTTAGCCGCGACAATCCTCGATCACCCGCGCCGTCTCCGGCCACGCCGGAAGGACCAGGCGGCCGGCCCCCTCGGCTTCGACGGCGAAGCGGCCTCGGCTGAAGGCGATCTGGTCGAGGAGACCATCCGAAGCAGGAAGGGTTGCGACCAGCTCGCCCGAGCGCGGCTCGGCGGCCAGGCTTCGGTCGCCATAGCTGGTCCGGATGATGAGCGGCGAACGGCCCGCGCCGGCCAAGACGAGGATCACCCGGCGGCCGGGCTCGCAGCGGAGCGTGAAGAGCGCGGATGTGCCGGTTCCGAAGACCGCGGCCGACGACGCGCCCTCGCCTCGATAGCTCCAGTCGCCCGGGCTCAGCGGAGAATCCTCCCACTGCACGGGCGGTGGTGGTGGGAGCGGTGCCGGAGGTATGGCCTGCGGCTCCGGCGAAGGCGGTGGCGGCGCCGGCGGCACGACGCGCGGCGCACAGGCGGCAAGCGCGGCCAGTGCCGCCAACATGGCTATCGACCGGTTACGCATTCCCACTCCTCGCTCTGGGTCCGGCCTCACCGCGCGGGCGCGGTTTCGTTTTCCGGACCGTCGGCCTCTTCCTCAGCCGACGCCATATTGGCTTCCGCTCCGCCGTCTGCCCCCTGGCCCCCGCCGGAGGCGCAAAGCGAGACGAATTCACCGATGAGCGGGCTGGGCGGAAGCAGGAGCGGCGGCGAATCGCCGACCCGGATCGTGATCGGCGAGCCTTCCTGGGCGAGAGTCGAGAGCAACGGGTCACGCGCGGTGAGCGAAGCGCGGAGCATCGGGATCGGGCCGGTCCCGCCGGTCACCGCCAGCCGGCGGGTGTCGTTGCCGATCGTCACCAGCATCATCTGCAGATCGCCGGACGGGGGCACGCCATGGCGCTGGAGAACGACTCCGCGGCGGGAGTCGCAGCGAAGGCTGAACAAAGGCGCTGCGCCCGACGGGCCGAACTCGAGCGCCTCGGCGTCGTCCTGGAGCGAATCGCGCCACTCGCCGATCGCCAGCTGGCTGTCATCGTCGGCCGTCGGCCGCACCTGCTCGACCGGAACGGCAAGGCCATTGGTGTCGGACGGCAGAGTGCTCGCATCCTCGGAGCGGGCACAGGCTGCGAGAAGCAGCAGGGTAAGGGCCGTGGCAAGGCTGCGCATCATCGGAAATCCTCCTTCAAAAGGCCCTAGGGCGTGGCCCCCATCGCTGCAATGGTGAGAGCCCGCCCGATCCTGTCGACGCGGCGGGGTCCGTGAAGCCGATCCACGGCTCCGACGGCCTCTGAATCGGCTCCCTTGAGGGCGAATTCGCGGCTCCAGCAAGCTTCGGTTCAGCTCCACTGGCCATTTTCAAACCCTTGATTTGATCTGAAATTTCGTGGGCCATGTGGACAGCCGATCAGCAAGGACTGGGCGATCGAATCGGCTCGGCGGTCGCCGCCTTGCTCGTCCAGGGCGCCTTTGCCTGGCTGTTCCTGTTCGGCCTGGGCAGCGAGAACCGGCAGGCGCTGGTTGAGCCCCTCAGGCTGATCAATATCCTCCCGCCAGAGCCCGAGCCTGAACCGGTCGTCATTCGGCCGCCGCCGAGAATCGCGAGCGAGACCCGCAAGAAGCGGTTCACGCCGAGGGAAGAAGGCGGATCCTCGCCTCCCAATATCCGCTCGCAGGCATCGCCCCTCGTCGCGCCGAGACCGATCGTGCAGCTGCCGGTGACGCCTCCAATCGTGGTGGCGCCGGTGGCTGGGACTGGGAACGACCCGTCGCAGGGATCGGCGCTGGTCCGCGGCCCGGGCACCGGCAGCGGCGGCATCGGCAACGGTACCGGAAGCGGCATGGGCGGCGATGGCGGCGGCGGTGGCGGCTATAACGGATTCCGGCCGCCGCGGCAGATACGTGGCCGGCTGCGCAACTCCGACTATCCGCTCGGGCTGGGTGAAGTCGGGATCCAGGGAACGGTCGGAGTTATCTTCGTCGTTCGCGCCGATGGCCGAGTGAGCAACTGCCGCGTGCAGTCGTCCAGCGGAAGCCGGATCCTGGACGAGACCACCTGCCGGTTGATCGAGCAGCGATTCGTCTACGAGCCATCGCTCGATCCTCATGGCCGCCCGATCGACTCGCAGATCGTGGAAAATCATAGCTGGATCGTCGAGGACGACCCGGAACAGCCCGAGCCGGTGCGAAGGCGGCGCCGACTCTTCTGAGCGCGCGGACCGGGTCAGAAAGGGTCCCGCTAGCGAGAACGCCTCTTGTTCATCCGGATCGACTGCTGCTTGCCGAAACGGGTCTTGCGCGTACCGGGCTTGCCCTCGGTGGAATGGCCGAGCACCGGCGCCCTCTTCTCCTTGTCCGGCAGTCCCAGCTCGTCCGCTTCCAGGCGACGTATCTCGTCCCGAAGCCGGGCCGCTTCCTCGAACTCGAGGTCTGCGGCCGCCTTTCGCATCCGGCCTTCCAGATCCTCGATATAGGCGCGCAGATTGTGGCCGACGAGATGGGGCCTGTCGTCGTCGTCGCCGGTGTCGACGATGACGCTGTCGCGGTTCGACACGTCGGCAAGGATGTCGGAGATGTTGCGCTTGATCGTCGTCGGCGTGATCCCGTGCGCCTCGTTATATTCGAGCTGCTTCTCGCGCCGCCGGTCGGTTTCCCTGAGGGCGCGCTCGATCGAGCCGGTGATCGTGTCGGCGTAGAGGATGACCTTGCCTTCGACGTTGCGGGCGGCACGGCCGATCGTCTGGATCAGCGACGTCTCCGAGCGGAGGAAGCCTTCCTTGTCGGCGTCGAGGATGGCGACGAGGCCGCATTCGGGAATGTCGAGGCCTTCGCGCAGGAGGTTGATTCCGACCAGCACGTCGTAGACTCCGACCCTGAGGTCGCGGATCAGCTCGATCCGCTCGAGCGTCTCGACGTCGCTGTGCATGTAGCGCACCCTGAGGCTCGCCTCGTGGAGGAATTCGGTGAGATCCTCGGCCATCCGCTTGGTGAGGGTCGTCACCAGGGTCCGATAGCCCTTCCTGGCCGTCTCCTTGGCCTCGGCGATGAGATCGTCGACCTGGTCCTCGACCGGCCTGATTTCGACCGGCGGATCGATCAGCCCGGTCGGCCGGATCACCTGCTCGACGAAGGCTCCGCCGGTCTGGTCCAGCTCCCACGGTCCCGGAGTTGCCGAAACCGCGACCGTCGGCGGGCGCATCGCGTCCCATTCGTTGAACCGCAGCGGCCGGTTGTCGATGCAGCTCGGCAGCCGGAAGCCATATTCGGCCAGGGTCAGCTTGCGGCGATGATCGCCGCGCGCCATCGCCCCGACCTGAGGCACCGTCTGGTGGCTCTCGTCGACGAACAGCAGGGCATTGTCGGGCAGGAACTCGAACAGGGTCGGCGGCGGCTCTCCGGGAAGCCGGCCGGTGAGGAAGCGGCTGTAATTCTCGATCCCGGCGCAGCTTCCCGTCGCCGCGATCATCTCGAGGTCGAAATTGGTCCGCTGCTCGAGCCGCTGCGCCTCGAGCAATTTGCCTTCGGCGACCAGCTCCTTCAGCCGTTCGACGAGCTCGTGGCGGATCGCCTCCATCGCCTGCTTCAGGGTCGGCCCGGGCGTCACATAGTGCGAATTGGGATAGACCTTCACATAGTCCAGGCTGGCGATCTTCTTGCCGGTCAGGGGATCGAACTCGACGATCTCCTCGACCTCGTCGCCGAAGAAGGCGATCCGCCAGGCCATGTCCTCATAGTGCGACGGGAAGATCTCCAGATTGTCGCCTCGGACCCGGAAATTGCCTCGGGCGAAGGCCTGGTCGTTGCGCTTGTACTGAAGGGCGACGAGCTTCCGGACGATCTCGCGCTGGTCGAGGGTCTGGCCCTTCTTCAGGCTGAACGTCATCGCCGAATAGGTCTCGACCGAACCGATGCCGTAGAGGCAGGACACCGAGGCGACGATGATGACGTCGTCGCGCTCGAGGAGCGAGCGGGTCGCCGAATGGCGCATCCGGTCGATCGCCTCGTTCACCGAGCTTTCCTTCTCGATGTAGGTGT
>CBIGXQ010000077.1:0-10643 GCA_966193865.1 uncultured Sphingosinicella sp.
GCTGGCGATGGCCGCCTGCCAGGTGACCAAGGACGATGCCAACGACAGCGTGACCGTCGAATATAATCAGGATGTGGCCGAAAATGGCCTGGAGGATGCCGGCAACCTCGCCGAGAATGTCGGGGAGGCCATTTCCAATGATGTCAGCGAGACTGCCGACAAGGTTGAAAACACCGACGTGACCGTTGACGTCAACACGGCGAATTAGCCTTTTCCGCGCCATGATGCGCTGCTAGGCGGCCTTCCCAGTCGGGGAGTAGCGCAGCCTGGTAGCGCATCTGCTTTGGGAGCAGAGGGTCGCAGGTTCGAATCCTGTCTCCCCGACCATTTCGAGAAAAGCCGGGCAGGGATCGAGGTCGCTTCCGCACGGGAAGCGCCCTTGAGCGCGCTGGCTTATTTCGGCAGCGCCTGGTCGATCGCCGCCGCCAGCGTTTCCAGGCCGTAGGGCTTGAGAACCACGGGCCGGCCGCCGGTTCCGGATTTGCTTATCTCGTCGCTATAGCCGGTGGTCAGGACGACCGGCAGGCTGGGCTGACTCTCTTTGAGCCGTTCGGCGAGCTCGAGACCGCTGATCCCCGGCATGACCACGTCGGAAAAGACGAGGTCAAAGCGACGGCTTCCGGCCAGCCGCAGGGCCTCTTCGCCACTCTTCACCCGGGCCACATCGTGGCCGAGCTCGACGAGCAGATTCTCCGCGAACTCGCCTACCTCCTCATTGTCCTCGACAAGCAGGATCCTTCCGGTTCGCTTGGGCAGATCGAGGGCGCCGTCCCGCGATTCCTCGATCCCGCCCGACAGGCCGCTACAGGGCAGGAGCAGGCAGACCCGGGTGCCTTCGTTCAGGTCGCTTTCGATCCGCACGTCCCCGCCGGACTGAGTGGCGAAGCCATAGACCTGGCTGAGCCCGAGCCCGGTTCCCTTGCCGGTCGCCTTGGTCGTGAAAAAAGGCTCGATCGCCCGCGCCAGAGTATCCTCGTCCATGCCGCTGCCGGTGTCCGCGATCGCGATCGCGACGCACGGACCAAGGTCCGCGTCGGTCTGCGAGGAGGTCGAGATGGTCAGGCTGCCCCCGTCGGGCATGGCGTCCCGCGCATTGACCGCGACATTGAGAAGCGCCGATTCCAGCTGGGCCCGGTCCGCTTCCACGGTGCACACGGCTTCGGCAAGCTCGGTTCGGACGCTGATCCTCTCGCCGAGCGTGCGATCGAGCAGATCGGTCATGCCCCGAACGAGCGCATTGACGTCGATCACTTCGGGCCGAAGCGGCTGGCGCCTTGCGAAGGCCAGCAGCTGGCCCGTCAGCGCCGCGGCCCGCGAGGAAGCCTGGACGATGGCTTCGGCGAAGCGGAGCCGTTTCTCATCCTTGAGCTCGGGCCGTCTCAGCATGTCGGCGGAGCCCTGGATCACCGTCAGCAGATTGTTGAAATCATGAGCGATGCCGCCCGTGAGCTGGCCGAGCGCCTGCATCTTGTGCGCCTGGCGCAGCTGGTCTTCCGCCTTGGTTCGTTCGCTGACCTGAATCTTCAGCTCGTCGTTGATCCGGGCGAGGGCGTCGGCGCGCTCGGCCAGCTGGCGGTTCACCCGCCGAAGCGCATTCTGGGTAAGGCCGAGGACGGCGACGACGAGGGAGGCGAGCGACACCATCAGGGCGATCACGACATATCGCGACAGGCGCCTCGACAGCGGCTCCGGATCGGCGGCGAGATAGACCGACCCGATTGATTCGCCGCGGCTGATCACCGGAACGGTGGAGGTGACCGCGGAGCCGACGCCGAGATAAGGGCCCTGCGCGGTACGCGGTGGGGTGGCGCCGTCTCGGCCATAGCCGGCCATCAATGCGCCGCTCGAGTCGAACACGCCGACGGTGCGAATCTCTCGGTTCACCCGGATGGCGTCGACCGCTTCCTGAGCGACAGCGCTGTCGCCGAAGTCGAGCGCGGCGGTGACGCTGGCGGAAAGGATCTCGGCCTGGACCCGGATCTGCTGCGCCTGGAGCTCGCGATAGGCGGCCTCGTTCTGGATGATGACTCCAATCCCCGCGAGCAGGAGCAGCGCGACCGCTCCGACGATCGCCAGCGGCGCGTTGCTCCATCGCTCCGGAAGCTTGGCGAGAAGCTTCATGAACGTCGCTGCCGGACGCCAAGCGCGAGCGCGAGAAGCCTCGAGCTGATCACGAGCCCGCGCTGAGCCGCCGCCGCTTCGTCGATGAAGAAGCGGACCCGGCCGCCCGAAATGGTGAAATGGATCATTCCGCGTTGCGGACCGGCGCGACCATCGGTGATGGTCAAGGTGGGCTGCCCGCGCAGTGCGAGCAGAGAGCGGGTGGTGTCGGCGCCGGTTTCGCCCTGGACATAGGCGAAGTGGCAGCCGGAAGCGGCCTCGGCGGAGGGCAGTCGGCGAAGGACGATGCCGCGGCCGCCGACCGTCTCGTTCCCGGCCGCCTGGTCGAGCAGCGGGCCGAAGGGATCCCGGCCGATCACGCAAAGGACCAAGGGCTGGCGCGGCCCTGGCATGGCTGCCGCCGGCCATTCCACATAGCGAGCGAATTTGGGGATGAAGGCTGCCTTGACGGCCCGTTCGGTCGGCTGAGCCCCGGCCGATCCTGCCGAGACCGCCAAGGTCGCCGCAAGGCAGAGGCGCAGAAGCGCCGCGAAAGGCGATCGGCGGGTCAGAATCTCAGCCTCGTGCCGGCGTAGAGGCTTCGTTCGATGGCCTGACCGCGCGCTCTGTCCGCGCTCTCGAGATGCCGCTGATGGAGCAGGTTCTGACCGGCGACATAAAGCTCGACCGCTTCGCTGAGCCGATAGGAGAGACGTGCGTCCGCTTCGACATAGCTGCCGATCCCCGGTTGCGGCTCGAGATCGCCGATCCAGCGCATCCCGGCGTTCAATTGGAGCCGGTCAGTGAAGTTCATCTGCGAGCGAGCGAGCAGCTGGTAATCGGGATCGCTGCCCAGCGAAGCAAATCCGGAGAGGTCGGTCCGCCCGGCCGCGATCTCGAACCGTTTCCAGACGGTGGCCAGGCCGAGGTTGAACCGCCACCAGGGCGTGACTTGCGTGCTGCTCCAGGCTTCGAGCCCGTAGCTGTGGCCCTCGAGGCCGTTGCGCAACTGGATCGGGAGGGGGTTGCCGATGAACTCGGTGGTCCGAATATCCTCATAGAGATTGTAGAACAAAGAGACGGAGAGCGAGGTCCGTCCAGTCGGCTGGCCGCGATAGCCGGCTTCGAACGCGATCAGCTTTTCGGAATCGAACTCGTCGGCCGGGGCCAGAAGCGGCAGCGCCGCAAGCTGCCGGTCGATCCGTGACGGCGTGCGCACCGCGCGCGATACCGCTGCCCACAACAGGGTCTCGTCGGCCGGATGCCATGCGGCCCGGATGTTGGGAAGAAGCTCGACGCCGGTGAAGCTGGTCTGCTCGGCCTTGAGCCCGACGGTCAGCGACAGATCGGGGGAAAGCGTGATCCGATCCTGGACGAACGCATTGTAGACCCATAGCCGACGGCGCGTGGGTACAAGCTGGAAGGCGTTCAGATTATTGATGAATTCGTCGCGAGTCGTGCGAACGCCGGCGCCGGCGACCAACTCGTGGACGCCTTCGGTCCGGTTATATTGTGTCTCCAGATCGAAGGTCTGGAGCGAATCGTGAACCCGAATGAAGTCGCGCTGGAAATAATCATAATAGGCCTGGACCCTGAATGATGAGCCATTGCCCGTTTGCCTCGTCCAGCGGGCGAGGAGATTGTGCCCGCGATCGCCGTCGCCGCTCAATCCGCCGGTGTCGCTGTCGAAAATGTCGCCCTGAAAAGTGAAGTGCGAATTCGACTCGCCGAAGTCGGAGCGGAATCCGGCCTGCCAGCCGCGGAAGCGGTCCGCCCTGTCGGCGCCGGCGCCGGCAGGAAGGTCTTCCCGGTGATAATATTGGCCGTAGACGCGCAGCGCTCCATCGGTGCCTATCGGTGCCCCGTAACGCGCCGCGACCGTCCGTTCCCGGTCGCCGATCGTCGCTCGGACCATCCCTCCAACCGTCTCCCGAGCGTCATACGTGATGAGGTTGACGACGCCGTTCACGGCGTTGGGCCCGTAGAGGGTGCCGCCCGGGCCGCTGATGACCTCGATCTGGGCGATTTCCTCGATCGGCCGATTGTGGAGCTCCCAGAAGACGGTGGAGGCGAGGGGCGAATAGATCGATCGGCCGTCGATCAGCACGAGAAGCTTGTTCGACGATTCGACCCCGTTGAAGCCTCGGGCGCTGATCGCATATTGCCGGGCGTCGACCTGCTGGAGCTGAAGATTGGGTGCCAGACGGAGCGCTTCGGGAAGGGAATTGGCGGCACTGGCGACGATCTCGTCACCGGTAATCACGAACAACGCCGTCGGCACCTCGCTGAGGGGTTCCTCGCGCTTCGAAGCCGAGCGCACGGGGATTTGCGCCAGCTCCTCGATCGTCAGACCGGAAAGATTGAGCTCGTCTTCGAGAGCGACGATATTTTGCGTGGATGCCGCGGCCGCCGTCGGCATTGCCGCCGTCGAAGCCAGCAGCAGAACGGCGAACCGGCTCCTCGTCACCTTGGCCATTCCCCTATCAGCCCCCTTTGGCCGTTTGTCGGAGCAGCCGGACCCCGCGTCAAGGCGAGGGCTCTTATCTTGAAACAGGTCCGATCGGTTCGGAGGCGTTGGCCGCCGCCGCCAGCATCGCCGTCCAGGCCGCGACGTTCTGGCGAAGCTGGACCGGATCCACCTTGTCGAGCGTATCGTCCGGCGTGTGATGATAGTCGAAATAGCGCGTACCATCCTGGTTGAGGTCGATCGCCGCCACCCCGGCACGCGCCCAGGCGCCGAGATCGGCGCCGCCATTGGCGGCGGCTGTCCCCCGAACGATCCCGAGAGGTGCGACCAGGGCGGCGATCCGGTCGCCGAGGGCGGAATTGGCCGGCGCGAGACCCTGGTCGATCCGCCAGACCCGGTCGGCGCCGAAGTCGGATTCCGACACGAGCACGATATTGCCGTCGCCCCGATGGCGCTCGAAATAGGCGGTCCCGCCGAACACCCCCACTTCTTCCGCGCCGAACAGGACGACCCGGATGGTGCGGCGGGGCGGGCCCGCCCGCATGATCCGATGCGCCGCGGCGACGGTGATCGCCACTCCCGCCGCATTGTCGATCGCGCCGGTGCCAAGGTCCCAGCTGTCGAGATGGCCGCCGATCAGGATGATTCCCGCTTCAGGATCGGTTCCAGGCACTTCGGCGACGAAATTGCCCGAAGCGCGGCGGCCGATCTGGCGCGGAGTCAGGAGAAGCTTCATCCTGACCGGCTGGCCCCGCGCCAGGATTCGTTGCAGTTGTTCGGCATCCGGAATCGACAAGGCGGCGGCGGGGATGGGCTGAACGCCCTCGGCGAAGGTCTGGACGCCGGTGTGGGGATTGCGATGATAATCGGTGCCGATCGACCGGACCACGATCGCCGCCGCACCCTTGCGCGACGCGATCGTCGGTCCTTCGCGGCGCGGCGCTCCGAACTGGCCGTAGCCGGACCCGTCCTGAGTGGGCGTCATGTTGTGAGTGACGAAGACGATCTTGCCGCGAACGCTGGAATCGCTGGCGGCCTGGAGCTCGGCGACGCTCTCGAAGCCGATCACCTCCGCTTCGAGTCCGCCTGCCGGAGTGGCCGCGCTATTGCCCAGTGCAGTGATCACCAGCGGCTGCGGAAAAGGGGAGAGGATCTCCGCTTCCTCATCGCCGCGGACCCACACCGGAATCTCGAACGGCTCGACATGGACGTTGCTGAAGCCGAGGCGAGTGAGCCTCGCCACCGCCCAGTCGCGGGCGCGCTGCTCGGCCTCCGTGCCGGCAAGCCGAGGGCCAACCTCGGTGGTAAGGCCTTCGAGAATGTCCCAGGCGAGGCTGTCCTCGGCGAGAGCGGAATCGCGAAGCGCTTCGGCGCGATTCTCGGCCGGCTGCGCCGACAGCAAGGAGGGAAGCGCGAGGGCAAGGAGGAGCAATTTCTTCATGGCAAGGCGATTAGGGACGCCGTCGGCATTTGCCAATCCCGCCAAGCGGTCGACCCATTGCGGCCCCGGGGCTTAGGTCTTAGGTAAGCCGCCAATCCCATCAGCCTGATCTCTGGAGAGCAAGCGCCTCATGGCCGCACAGTATAGTTTCGTCATGAAGGGTCTCAGCAAGACCTTTCCCGGTGCCCCGAAGCCGGTCCTGAACAATATCAGCCTTCAATTCTATCCGGACGCCAAGATCGGCATCGTCGGTCCGAACGGCTCCGGCAAGTCGACCCTGATGAAGATCATGGCCGGCCGAGACAAGGAATATAGCGGCGAGGCCTGGGCCGGCGAAGGGATCAGCGTCGGCTACCTCGAGCAGGAGCCGCAGCTCGATCCGACCAAGACGGTCAAGGAGAATGTCATGGACGGCGTCCGCCCGGTCGCCGACATGATGGATCGGTTCAATGCGATCAGCGCGATGATGGCGGACCCGCCCGAAGACGCCGATTTCGACTCGCTGATGGCCGAGATGGGCGAGCTCCAGGAGAAGATCGACGCGGTCGACGGCTGGACGCTGGACAACCAGCTCGAGATCGCCATGGACGCGCTTCGCTGCCCGCCCGGCGACGCGTCGGTGGCCAACTTGTCGGGCGGCGAGAAGCGCCGGGTGGCGCTTACCCGGCTTCTCCTCGAAAAGCCTGACATCCTCCTCCTCGACGAGCCGACCAACCATCTCGACGCCGAAAGCGTCCAGTGGCTCGAGAAGCATCTCGTCGATTATGCCGGCAACGTCATCCTCGTCACCCATGACCGCTACTTCCTAGACAATGTCGTCAACTGGGTGCTCGAGCTCGATCGCGGCCGCTACTACGTCTACGAATCCAACTATTCCGGCTATCTCGAGAAGAAGGCGAAAAGGCTGGAGCAGGAGGAACGCGAGGAAGCGGGCAAGCAGAAGGCGATCAACGACGAGCTGGAGTGGATCCGACGTTCGCCAAAGGCCCGGCAGGCCAAGTCCAAGGCCCGAATCCGCGCCTTCGACGAACTCGTCGAAGCGCAGGAAAACCGTACCCCGGGCAAGGCTCAGATCCTGATTCAGGTACCGGAACGACTGGGTGGCAACGTCATCGAAGCCAAGGGCCTGACCAAAGCCTATGGCGACAAATTGCTGTTCGACGATCTGACCTTCTCGCTTCCGCCGGGTGGAATCGTCGGCGTGATCGGACCGAACGGCGCCGGCAAGTCGACCCTGTTCAGGCTGATCACCGGCCAGGAAACCCCGGATGCGGGCGAGATCAAGGTCGGGCCGACCGTCCACCTCGGCTATGTCGACCAGTCGCGTGACCATCTCAGCCCGAACAAGAACGTCTGGGAAGAGGTGTCCGACGGCCTCGACATCTTCCGCTTCGGAAAGCACGAGATCGGCACCCGCGCCTATGTCGGCGCCTTCAACTTCAAGGGCTCCGACCAGCAGAAGAAGGTCGGGCAGCTCTCGGGCGGCGAACGCAACCGGGTCCACCTGGCGAAGATGCTGAAGGAGGGGGGCAACGTCCTCCTGCTCGACGAGCCGACCAACGACCTCGACGTCGAGACGTTGAGGGCGCTGGAAGAGGCGCTCGAGAACTTCGCCGGCTGCGCCGTGATCATCAGCCACGACCGCTTCTTCCTCGACCGGCTCGCCACTCATATCCTCGCGTTCGAGGGCGACAGCCATGTCGAGTGGTTCGAAGGCAATTTCGAAGCCTATGAGGAAGACAAGAGGCGCCGGATGGGCCCGGAAGCCGATCGGCCGCACCGGATGACCTATCGCAGGCTCACCCGTTAGGAGCGCGATCCAGACAGGATTCGGCCGGCTCCGTGCCGGTCGCGTTCGTCATTTCTCAGTGGGTTTCGCGCGGCTGAAGTGCTCGCGCCTTGTCCTCATATTCCGTCGCCATGCCCAACAAGGTCGAGACCGTTCGGCTATCGGTAACCGACTGGGCGAGCCGCCGGCACCTTTGGGCCTGTGCCTTCAGTGAAGCGGACTGACGCTCGTCGGTGACATCGATCAACAGGTTCACGGCGCCGACGAGGCGACCGGAATTATCGCGGATCAGCGTCGGATAAGGCGTGAACATGACCCTGCTTCCGTCGGGGCGCTCGGCGAAAGCGACGACTCCGCGAATTTCGCGCTGTTCCCTGATCGCCATGGCCATCGGGCAGCAGTCGTGAGGGAGCGGCGCGCCTTTCTCGGTGTAAAGGCGCCAGGTAACGCACCATCGATCCTGACCGGCGACGGGCGTTCGCCCGGCGAAATCAACGCAGGCACGGTTGAAGAAAGTGACCCAGCCATCGGCATCGGTCAGGTAAATCGGCGCAGGAAGAGTCTCGATCGCGTCCTGGAGCGCGCGATCGCCTTCGGCGGCGGCCGCCGCGGCGAAGCGGATCATGTCGTCCGCGCTCGCGGAGTCGAACGTTTCAAGCTGTTGAGGCATGGTCACTAAAATGGTGGTGGTCCCCCGATTGGTGAGCTTAACTCAGATCAGGGGCTGCAGTTCCACCCAGAGGCGGATTTATCCGTTTTCCGGCCCTTGGTGTTGCCGAAGTCACGCACGGAACTGTTCCACGACCCTGAAAGCTGTATGGGAGGCACGGCTTTCCAGAGGTGGCGAAGAAAATGAAACCGGGCGAAGAACTCCTATTCCTGGCGCTTGGCGGATCCGGCGAGATCGGCATGAACGTCAATCTCTACGGCTGCCGCGGCAAATGGATCATGGTCGATCTGGGCATGACCTTTGCCGATCCGGCCTATCCCGGGGTCGAGCTGGTCCTGCCGGATCTCAGCTTCATCGAGCAGCGGCGCGACGACCTGCTCGGAATCGTCCTCACCCACGGTCATGAGGATCATATCGGCGCCATCCCCTATCTCGCCCACGATCTCGGCGTTCCTCTCTATGCCACGCCGTTCACGGCCGGTCTGATCGCCGGAAAGCTGGAGGAGGAGGGGCTGACGGAGCAGGTCCAGCTCAACGTCGAGGACATGCTCACCGACTTCAGCCTCGGACCGTTCCGCCTCAAATATATCCCGCTCGCCCACTCGATTCCGGAAGGCAACGCGCTCCTCATCGACACGCCTTTCGGGCGGGTGTTCCATACCGGCGACTGGAAGCTGGACGATAGTCCCCAGCTTGGCGATCCGAGCACCGAAGCCGAGCTTCGGGCGATCGGGGACGTAGGCATTCTCGCGCTGGTCTGCGATTCGACCAACGTCTTCCAGGAGACCCCGTCGGGGTCGGAGCTCAGCGTCAGGGCCGGCCTGGACGAAGTGATCCAGGACGCCGACTGCCGGGTGCTGGTGACGACTTTCGCTTCCAACGCCGCCCGGCTGAAGACACTGGGTCACGTCGCCCGCGACACCGGCCGGCAGGTCTGCGTCGCCGGCCGAAGCCTCGATCGGATCATCAGGGTCTCGCAGAGCGTCGGCTATCTCAGCGATTTTCCGCCGGTGATCGATTTCGATACCGCGATGCGGCTTCCTCGGCGGGAGGTGCTGATCATCGCCACCGGTGGCCAGGGCGAGCAGCGCGCCGCGCTTTCGCGGATCGCGTTCGGGGAGCACAAGCTGGCCCTCGATCGCGGCGATCTGGTCATCTTCTCGTCGAAGCAGATCCCCGGCAACGAGATCGCGATCGGACGGATCCAGAACGAGCTCGCCGGCAAGGGCATCGAGATGATCACGGATCGCCAGGCGCCCGTCCATGTTTCAGGCCATCCTGGGCGACCCGAGCTCGCCGCCATGTATGAATGGATCCGGCCGCAGATCATCGTCCCAGTCCATGGCGAGATGCGCCACATGATGGAGCAGGCGCGATTTGCCCGATCGCGGGGCATTCCGCATGGAATCGTCCAGAAGAATGGCGACGTCGTGAGGCTCGCGCCGAACGGGCCTGAGAAGCTTGGTGAAGAGCGGGTCGGGCGGTTGGTCCTCGACGGCGACGTCATCCTCCCGGCCGACGGCTCGACGATGAACGAGCGCCGCCGTCTCGCTTTCGCCGGATTCGTCTCGGTCGCGGTCGCCCTCGGCAGCGACGGCAAGACCGCGGGCGACGTCGAGATCGACATTCAGGGCATCCCCGTCGAGGAGGACCGCCAGGCCTTTCTCGAAGATGCCTGCGCGGCGGCGGCCGAGGCGGTGCGAAGGAGCGACGGCGACGAGGCCAAGCTCCGCGAGGCGGTTCGGCTTGCGGTGAGGCGTCGGGTCACCGATTGGACGGGCAAGAAGCCGGTCGTGACGGTGCTCCTGGTTCGGGTGTAGGCTGAATCGGATGCAAATCACCTCGATCGCCGCCATCTATCTGCTCTTCTGGATGATGAGCCTGTTCTTCGTCCTCCCGTTCGGTGTCCGAACCGCCGAGGAGGAGGGCGCTGAATCGCTGCCCGGCCACGCCGAGAGCGCGCCTCACCGTTTCAGCTTCGGCCGGGTGGCTCTTCGGGCGACGATGCTGTCGGCGGTCCTGTTCGGAATTTTCTACGCCAATTACACGTTCGGCTGGATCGGCGCCGAGGAACTGGACTGGGCCCACTAGACCCCATCCGCGGATTTGAGGGACTTCAGTTCCGCAGGCGATCGATCGCCTGGGCGAGGGCGACGTAGAGCTTGCCCATGTCCGA
>CBIGXQ010000078.1:0-10638 GCA_966193865.1 uncultured Sphingosinicella sp.
GCCCAGCTTCGCACCTTATACCAGCGGTCCCGCCGATGCCTCGTCCGGCTATAACATCACGATCGAGTTCAAGGGCAGCTGGACGACCCAATATTACGAGATCTTCAAGGCGGCGGCCGACAAGCTGACCTCGTTGATCGTCGGCGAGATTCCCAATGTCACCGTCTATGGCGGCAAGGGCGGACCGAAGACGGTCGACGACATTCTCATCTCCGCCGAGCTCGGCGCCATCGACGGCGCAGGCTCGATTCTCGGCCAGGCGGGGCCCACGGCGGTGCGCACCGCCTCGTCGCTTCCCGCCACGGCGACGATGAAGTTCGACATTGCCGACGTCGACGCGATGGGGCCGATCCTCTTCGCCGACGTCGTCCTCCACGAAATGGCGCACAGCCTTGGCTTCGGCTCGATCTGGGACCGGCTCGGGCTCGTCAACAACGGCCTCTTCACCGGCGAATATGCCGTCGCGGAATTTCTGGACATGGGCGGATCGGGATCGGGCATTCCGGTCGAGCAGGATTATGGTGCCGGAACCGCGGGCTCGCACTGGGACGAAGAGACGTTCGTCAACGAGCTGATGACCGGATTCATCGACAATGAGAATTATTTCACCGAGATGAGCGCCGCGTCCTTCGCCGACCTCGGCTACGTCATCAATCCGAATTATGGCAGCGTCGTCGAAGCCGGATATCAGTATCCGGTCTTCGCCTGAAAAGAGCATGAGATGATGACGAGGGGAGCAGTCGCTGACTGCTCCCCTTCTCTTTCGCGCCGATCGTGCTGGCGATCGGGCGCCGCCATCCCATATCGGCGCCATGATCCCACTCTCCGTTCTCGACCTCGCGCCGATCGTCGAAGGCGGCGACGCGGCCACCGCCTTGCGCAACGCCCGCTCGCTCGCCTTGCATTCGGAGCGGCTCGGCTATCGCCGCTTCTGGATGGCCGAGCATCACTCGATGCCCGGAATCGCCAGCGCCGCGACCTCGGTCGCTTTGGCCTTTGTCGCCGAAGCCACGTCGACGATCCGGATCGGCGCGGGCGGGATCATGCTTCCCAACCACAGCCCGCTCCAGATCGCCGAGCAGTTCGGCACCTTGGAATCGCTCTATCCGGGCCGGATCGACCTCGGCCTCGGCCGGGCACCGGGAACCGACCAGGCCGCCGCTTTCGCGCTTCGGCGGAACCTCGACAGCGATCCGAACAGCTTCCCTCGGGACGTCGTCGAGCTGATCAATTATTTCAAGCCGGCCGAACCGGGCCAGAGGGTCCGCGCGATCCCCGGCGAAGGGCTGGACATCCCGGTCTGGATCCTGGGATCGAGCCTGTTCGGCGCCCAGCTCGCGGCGATGCTCGGCCTTCCTTATGCCTTTGCCTCCCATTTCGCGCCGCAGCAGATGATGGAGGCGATCCAGGTCTATCGCTCGACCTTCCGGCCGTCCGGGCAGCTCGACAAGCCCTATGTGATGCTCGGCTTCAACGTCTTCGCCGCCGACAGCGACGAGGAAGGGGCCCTTCTCGCGACCTCGGTCCAGCAGGCGTTCGTCGCCCTTCGCACCGGCCAGCCGACGGGCTTGAAGCCGCCGCTTCGCGATTATTCGCAGAGCCTGCCGCCGGGACAGCGGGCGACGCTCGATCAGCTGCTCTCCTGCTCGGCGATCGGCTCGCCCGCGACGGTTCGCGCCGCGATCCTCTCCTTCGTCGAACGCACCGGCGCCGACGAGCTGATGATCACCTCGCAGATCCACGATCACGAGGCGCGGCTGCGTTCCTACGAGATCGTCGCCGACTGCCTTGCCGGCGATTGATCGGCTGAGCGGTTCGGCCACAAGGAAGCGACCAGGCCTTCGGCCCCCGCCCCGATCGCGAGGCCCGCACCCACATCGGTAGGATAATGGGCGCAGCGCGGGATCTGGGCGAGGGCGATCGACCCGGCGGCGGCGAGCGCCGGCATTCGGAGCTGCGGATATTCGCGGGCGAAGGCGCGGGCCACGGCGATCGCGCCAGCGCTGTGACCCGACGGGAAGCTGGTTTCCTCCTTGCCATGGTTGCGGCCGAGGCTCGGCCTGTGGCCGTCGCGGCCGTCCGCGCTTCGCGGCCGGGTTCGGTCCACCCGGCCCTTGACGAAATTCTTGGCGACAGTGGCGAGCAAATGCGCGGAGATCATCCGGGCCCCGGCGCGGGCCATCCGGCGGTCGCGGCGCGTCAGGCCCAGAGCGAGCAGTGCGCCGGAGAGACCCAGCATCTGCGGCTGATCGCCGAGCTTGCTGTACCAGGACAGGGCCTCGACGGCTGGCGTTTCGCGCCACGGCCGGACCGAATCGAGCGCGGCCTTGTCCGCCTTCATCAGCGCGGCGGCGGCACGTCTCGCCGGCTTCGTCTTGCTCGTCGCCATGGCGGCAGAACCCGCCGGCGCCGACTTGGTGCCGGGCGGATTATTGGGCTGGCGAGCGGGCGCGCTGTTCCTCGACCATTCGGGCGACGCTGGCGAGCAGAGCCGGCGCGTCGTAGACGATCCCGTCCTTGATCGTCCATCGGACCCCGCCGACCCGTTCCTCCTGCTGGGTCTCCGGATTGAGCCGCATGTGGCCGGTGCCGTAGAGCAGCTTCAGATTGGCGAGCGGATTGCCCGGGACGATGACGAGGTCGGCGAGCATGTTTTCGCGGACGATCCCGAACGGCGGCTCCTCCCCCTTCGGCTCGAAGATCTCGCGGGCGCCGTTGATCGTCGCCGCCTGGATCACCTCGAGCGGCGAGAAGCCCGCCTCCTGGAGCATTTCGAGCTCGGAAATGTAGGAGAAGCCCCAGGTCTGGTAGATATAGCCGGGGTCGGAGCCGACGGTGACCCGCCCGCCCATATTCTTGTAATCGTTGGTGAGGCGCATCCAGGCGCCGTAGAAACGCCGCCAGGCGATCTCGTCGGCGGTGGTCCAGTCCCAGAAATAGGAGCCGTGATGCTCGCGGCTCGGAGCGAAGAAGCGCTGAAGCGAGGGCAAAGTGTAAAGCTCATGCCAGTCGGCATTGCGCGCCCGCATGACGTCGCGGCCGGCCGAATAGATGTTGAAGGTCGGCGAAAAGAAGATCCCGCGCTCCAGCTGCCGCTCGAGATAGGCGCGCCATTCCGGGCTTCCCGGCTCGACCGCCTGGTCTGCCAGCCGGGCCACCTGGGAGAAGCGCCACTGCTCGTCGAACATATTGTAGTCGGTCGGATAATTGGGGATCCGGTGATCGCTCAACAGGCTCTCGAAATGGCCGTAGAAATGGGTGATGCCCTGGAGACCCATCGCTCCGGCGCGATCGGCGTTGACCTCGGCCACTCCGCCCTGGGCGAGATGGGCGACGGTGCCGAGGCCGTGGCGTCTCGCTTCCTCGATCGCCGCCTGGGTGATCGCCGGCGGATCGTTGAAGAACTTGACGCCGTCATGGCCCTCGGCCGCGGCCCAGCGCACCCAGGCGCGCGCCTGGTCCGGGGTGGTGACGTCGCCGCCGCTCCAGCCGTCGCCGAGGGCGAGGTAGGAGAAGAGCCGGGGCGCGACGATCGTGTTGGCGGCGCTTCGGGCCCGGTCGCTCAGCGACATGTTGTCGCGGCCGAAATAGAGCGAGACCCCGCGGACGGTGGTGACTCCGTGCGCCAGCCACAGCCGGTAGCCATAGCCTGCATTGGGCGCCTTGTCGGGATCGCCATTATGGCCGTGGACGTCGACGAAACCGGGCAGGACGAACATTCCGGTGGCGTCGATCTCGCGATCGAAGTCGCGCGGCTCGCGATCGGCCTCAAGCGGCAGGCCCGGCGTGCCGGCGCCACGAATGCTCTCGATCCGGTTCCCGGCGATGACGATGTCGACCGGGCCGCGCGGCGGCGCGCCGGTGCCGTCGACCAGGGTCGCGCCGCGGATGACGAGGCGCCGGAACGGCCCCTCCCCTTCGCCGGTCTGCCGGTCCGCGACCCGTTCCATCTTGGGGCTTTCCTGCGCCTGGAGCGCCGGCAGGCTCGCCGCCGTCATCGCCAGCATCGCCGCCACCGCCCCATGTCTCACGAAACGCATTCGCCCCCACTCCACGGCCGTCAAAGGTTAAGCCAGTCCTACAGTCCTATTCATGGGCTATTCAATGGCATCTGCTATTGAAGCTTGCGATCCACACACGAACAGTCGAGTTCCAGTCCGATGCGCTTCCTTGTCCTCCTCTCTGCCGCCGCGAGCCTTCTCGCGACCGCTCTGCCCGCCGACGCGCGCGGGCTTCAGAGGGTGCGGGAGCAGGATGCCGCCTACCAGGCGACCCAGCAGGGGCGGAGCCTCAGCCTGCCCGAGCTTCGCGCCCGGGTCCGGGTTCCCGGCGCCCAGTTCATCGGCGCCGAGCGGATCGCTCCCAACGTCTACCGGCTCAAGTTCATGCGCGGGCCGCAGGTGATCTGGATCGACGTCGAGGCACGAACCGGCCGGGTCGTCGGCCGCCAATAGCCCTGTCCGGGCCGCTTTCCCTTCCCGTCCCGCTGGCGTAACGACGCATTTGTCCCCATATGCGGGCCGGAACAATTTGCCGGGCGCGCCGATTGGAACGTGTCCGTTGCGGAGGCGAAGGGAAAGACTATGCGGGTTCTGATCGTCGAGGACGAGCCGAATCTCGGCCGGCAGCTCCGGGCCACGCTCGAAGGCGCCGGCTATGCCGTCGATCTCGCCACCGACGGCGAGGACGGCCATTATCTCGGCTCGACCGAGACCTATGACGCGATCATCCTCGATCTCGGCCTTCCGGAAGTGGACGGGCTCACCGTCCTCGACCGCTGGCGCAAGGAAGGCATCAAGGTGCCGGTCCTCGTCCTCACCGCCCGCGACAGCTGGTCGGACAAGGTGGCCGGGCTCGACGCCGGGGCCGACGATTATCTCGCCAAGCCGTTCCAGACCGAGGAATTGATCGCCCGCCTTCGTGCCCTCATCCGCCGCGCCTCGGGCAATGCCAGCTCCGAGCTCACAGCCGGCGACGTCCGCCTCGACACGCGATCGGGCAAGGTCACCTTGAACGGCGAGCCGGTGAAGCTCACTGCCCAGGAATATAAGCTCCTCTCCTACCTGATGCACCACAAGGGCAAGGTCGTGTCCCGGACCGAGCTCATCGAGCATATCTACGACCAGGATTTCGATCGCGATTCGAACACGATCGAGGTTTTCGTCACTCGGATCCGGAAGAAGCTTGGGCCCGACGTGATCACCACCATCCGCGGTCTCGGCTATTCGCTCGAAGAGCCGAGGCCATAGCCGGTTCATCTTTCGTCAAGCGCGCCTGCTTTCTGTCTCGCCCGGTGAGACGCCCAGGATGAAGCTTCCCACTCTGAAACGGCGAACCCCCGCGAAGCGCCGATCCGGTTCGCTGACCCGGCGGATGATCGTCATCGCCGGGGTCTGGATCGGGCTTCTGCTCGGCCTCGGCGCCTTCACCCTCGACCGGGTCCTGGTCTCCGCCATCACCGACAATTTCGACGCCCAGCTCGATTATGTGCTGACCTCGATGGTGGCCTCGTCCGAGATCGATCCCGACGGCCAGGTGATGTTCAACCGTCCGCCGGCCGACCAGCGCTTCCTCGAACCCTATTCGGGCCTCTACTGGCAGGTCACCGGCCACGGCTTCGAGCCCTTCACCTCCCGTTCCTTGTGGGACCGGCGGCTCGCGGTCGGGCCGCCGCATCGCGATACCGACGTCCATTATTACGACAGCGAGGAATTCCCGACCGAGACCCTCAGGGTCGCCGAGCGCGACATCCGGCTACCCGGATCGCCGGTGCGCTGGCGCTTCCAGCTCGCCCAGAGCCGCGACATATTGAACGAGCAGATCAGCGTTCTTCGAAAGACGATGGTCCGCTCCTTCGTCATCCTCGGGCTCGGGCTCATCATCCTCGCCGCGCTCCAGGCGATTTACGGCCTTTGGCCGCTCCGGCGGGTGAGGCGCGCGCTGGCGGCGATCCGGACCGGCGAGAAATCGCGGATCGAGGAAAGGCTTCCGCGCGAGATCGAGCCGCTGACCCGGGAGCTGAACGACTTGCTCGAGCATAACGAGGTCCAGGCGGAGGAGGCCCGGCGCCATGCCGGCAACCTCGCCCATGCCCTCAAGACCCCGCTGACGGTCGTCACCAACGCCGCCACCGCCAAAAGCCCGGACCTGGCGGAGACGGTAGTCCGCGAGGCGACGGTGATGCGCCGCCAGGTCGACCACCATCTCGCCCGCGCCCGGGCGATCGGCAGGCGATCGAGCGCCCAGGCCAGGGCCGAGGTGTGGCCGTCGCTGGAATCGGTCGAGCGCGCCGTCAGCCGCCTCTACGAGAACGTCACCATCGACGTCGCCGGCGACAAGGACGCGTCGGTGCGGGTCGAACGGCAGGACCTCGACGAGATGCTCGGCAATCTGATCGAGAATGCCGCCAAATATGGCGGCGGTCGGGTCTTCGTGACGGTCAAGACCACCTCCGAATGCGTCGAGATCGAGGTCGAGGACGACGGCACCGGAATCCCCGAGGCGGAACGGATCAGCATCTTCGATCGCGGCGCCCGGCTCGACACCGACAAGCCCGGAACCGGCCTCGGCCTCGCCATCGTCCGCGACGTCGCCATCATCTATGGCGGCTCGATCCGGCTCGAGGAAAGCGAGGATCTCGGCGGGCTTCTCGCGAGGCTGAGGCTGCCGCTCGCCCCCACCGCGTCACCCGCCATCCTCTGACCGCTTGCCTTTGGCCGTGCCTTCGCCCACAGGCGCGCGCAGATGACCGCCACCGTTCACCCGATCGGCGCCAACCGGACGCCGTCGCTCGATCCGATGCTCCAGCTGGTCGCGGCCGACCTCAACCAGGTCAATGCGGTCATCCTGGCCCGGATGAAGAGCGAGGTCGCCCTGATCCCGGAGCTTGCCGGTCACCTGATCGCCGGCGGCGGCAAGCGCATGCGGCCGATGCTGACCCTCGCTTCGTCCCGCTTGCTCGATTACCAGGGGACGAGGCAGCACAAGCTCGCCGCCGCGGTCGAGTTCATCCACACCGCCACCCTTCTCCACGACGACGTCGTCGACGGCTCCGGCCTTCGCCGCGGCCGGCGCACCGCCAACATCATCTGGGGCAATCCGGCGAGCGTCCTGGTCGGCGATTTCCTGTTCGCCCGGGCCTTCGAGCTGATGGTCGAGGACGGCAGCCTCAAGGTGCTCGGGATCCTTTCGCGGGCGTCGAGCACGATCGCCGAGGGCGAGGTCAACCAGCTCACCGCCCAGCGCCGGATCGAGACGAGCGAGGACCAGTATCTCGACATCATCACCGCCAAGACCGCGGCCTTGTTCGCCGCCGCCTGCCGGGTCTCGGCGGTCGTCGCCGAGCGCGAGGAAGCGATCGAGATGGCGCTCGACGCCTATGGCCGAAACCTGGGGATCGCCTTCCAGCTCGTCGACGATGCGATCGACTATGCCTCCGATTCGGCGACGATGGGCAAGGGCGTCGGCGACGATTTCCGAGACGGCAAGGTGACCCTGCCCGTCATCCTCGCTCATGCGCGCGGCAACGCCGCCGAGCGGGCTTTCTGGAGGGACGCGATCGAGGGCCGGCGCACCAGCGACGAGGACCTCGCCTTCGCCAGCGGCCTTCTGCGCGGCTGCTCGGCGCTCGACGACACGCTCGAGCGCGCCCGCCATTACGGCCAGCGCGCGATCGACGCTCTCGGCCCGTTCGCGCCGAGCCGGGCCAAGGCAGCCCTCGTCGAGGCCGTCGAGTTCGCGATCCGCCGCGCTTATTGATGGCGCCGCTGTCGCGGAAGCAGGTCTGCTTGTTTTCGTCTCCACCGCTGCGATGGCGGTGACCCATGGCTAGACGTTCCGACCTTCCGATCGACAGGGTGCTTCCGCAGCTCCTTGCCGCGCTTCGCGAAGGATCCAATGCGGTGCTCGTGGCGCCGCCCGGCGCCGGCAAGACCACCGCCGTCGCGCCCGCCTTGCTCGACGAGCCCTGGTGCACCGGCGAGGTGCTTCTGCTGTCGCCGCGGCGGCTCGCGGCCCGGGCGGCGGCCGAGCGGATGGCGGAGCTGGCCGGAGAGCCGGTCGGCGGCACGATCGGCTATGCCACCAGGCTCGATTCCCGACGTTCCGGCCGCACCCGGCTGACCGTCCTCACCGAAGGCATCTTCCTCAGCCGGATCCAGGCCGATCCGGAGCTAGCGGGCATTTCGGCGGTGCTTTTCGACGAGGTTCACGAGCGCAGCCTCGACAGCGATTTCGGGCTCGCGCTCGCGCTCGACGCCCAGGCCGAGCTTCGCCCCGACCTCCGCCTGCTCGCCATGTCGGCGACCCTCGACGGCGGCCGCTTCGCCAACTTGATGGGCGGTGCGCCGCTCATCGAGAGCGAGGGGCGGAGCCACGACATCGACCTGGTCCATCTCGGCCGCGATACCGTCCGGCCGATCGAGGAGGAGATGGCGGCCGCGATCCGCCGGGCACTGGTCGAAGCGCAGGGCGGGATCCTCGCCTTTCTTCCCGGAGTCGCGGAGATCGAGCGGACCGCGGACCGGCTCGACCGGCTTCCGCCCGACGTCGATCTTCACCGGCTCCATGGCAGCCTCGAGCCGGGCGAGCAGAGGGCGGCGATCGCCGCCGCCCCGCCTGGCCGACGCAAGATCGTGCTCGCGACCTCGATCGCCGAGACCAGCCTCACTCTCGACGGAGTCCGGATCGTCGTCGATTCAGGCCTCGCACGGCGGCCCCGCTACGATCGGTCGGCGGGCCTGACCCGGCTGGTCACCGAAAAAGCGAGCCAGGCGGCGATCGCCCAGCGCGCCGGCCGCGCCGGCCGGCAGGCGCCGGGGACCGTCTATCGGCTGTGGGAGGAAGCGGCCGCGAAGGGCCTGCCGCGTTTCGATCCGCCCGAGATCGGCGAGGCCGATCTGTCGTCGCTCCTGCTCGATTGCGGGCTCTGGGGAGTCGCCGATCCGAGCCAGCTCAAATGGCTCGATCCGCCGCCCGCCGCCGCCATCGACGAAGGCCGAAAGCGCCTTCTTGCATTGGGGGCGATCGGCGAAGACGGGCGGCCGACGCCGCACGGGCGGTCCATTGCCAGGCTGCCGCTGCCGCCGCGCCTCGCCCACATGCTGATCGAGGCCGATTCCCGCGGCTGGGGGACGACGGCTGCCCACTGCGCCGTGCTCCTGTCCGAGCGCGGCCTGGGCGGGAGCGACGCCGATCTCGAGACCAGGCTCCGCCGCTGGCGGGGCGATCGCGGCCGCCGGGCGGAGGCGGCGCGGGGGCTGGCCAGGCGCTGGCTCGCGCTTCTTCCCGATCCCAAAGGCGGCGAAGGTCCGATCGGCGCCTGCATCGCTCTGGCCTTTCCCGACCGCGTCGCACGCCGCCGCGGCGCCGACGGCGCCGACTGGATCAGCGTCGGCGGCCGCGGCTTCCGGCTCGACCCCGCCTCGCCTCTGGCGCGCGAGGAGTGGCTCGCCGTCGCCGAGGTCGGAGGGGCCGCCGCGGGCGCCCGAATCCTGTCCGCCGCGCCGATCGGATTGGCCGAGGTCGAGCATTTGTTCGCCGACCGGATCGTCAGCGGCGCCGAGGTGAAGTTCGATCCCGAAACCGGCGCCGTCCGCGCCCGCCTCGGCCGCCGGCTCGGAGCGATTACCCTGTCCGGGGGCCAGGACAGCCGCCCGGATCCGGAGTCGGTCGAGAAGGCCTTGCTCGAGGGCGTAAGCGAGCATGGCGTCACCCTCCTGCCGTGGAGCGAGGCGGCGCTCTCGCTTCGCCGCCGCGCCGGCTTCGCCCGGGCCGTGGACCCGGCCATCGCCGATCTTTCCGATGCCGCTCTGGCGGCCGACCTCGACGACTGGCTGCCGCCTTTGCTGGCGGGGAAAAGGCGCTTGTCGGACGTCGACCCGGCCGCGCTCTCCGGACTCCTCGAAGCGCGGCTCGGCTGGGACGGCAGGAAAGCGGTCGAGCGCCTCGCGCCGGCCATGTTCGAGACTCCGGCCGGCAGCCGCCATATGATCGACTATGAGGCCGAAGCCGGCCCGGCGGTGACGGTCCGGGTCCAGGCCTTGTTCGGCCTTTCGACCCATCCCAGGGCCGGCGACATCCCGCTCGTTCTCGCTCTGACCTCTCCCGCCGGCCGGCCGATCCAGATGACCCGCGATCTTCCGGGCTTCTGGAGCGGGAGCTGGGCCTCGGTCGCCCGGGAGATGCGCGGCCGCTACCCGAAACATCCCTGGCCCGACGATCCCGCCGCCGCCGCGCCGACCCTGAAGACCAAGAAAGCCAGCGGACGTTCATGAACGCCGCCCCAACAGCGGCCGCGATGCGCGCTTTTCCCGTCCTGGTCCTGGCGCTTGCCGCCGCCTCCCCCGCCCCGCTCTTCGCCTTCGCCCAGCCGGCGGAGGCGCCTGACGATCGCCAGGCCACTCTGGTCGTCTATGGCGACGATCCTTGTCCGCCGTCGAGCGAGGACGAGGTGGTGATCTGCGCCCGCCAGCCGGAGGACGAACGCTACCGGATCCCGGAAGAATTGCGGCGGAGCAGCCGTCCGCCGGAGCTCGGCGGGATCAGCCGGGTCGAAGCGCTCGAGGAGTCGCAGCGCGACACGAGGCCGGGCAGCTGCTCGGTCGTCGGCAGCTTCGGCCATACCGGCTGCACCCAGGA
>CBIGXQ010000079.1:0-10515 GCA_966193865.1 uncultured Sphingosinicella sp.
TGTCCGCGATTCTGCTCGCCGGCGCTGCGCCGATCCTGGCTCAGCCTGCCCAGCAGGCTCAGTCCGAGCCGGCCGCTGCGAAGGCCAAATATGGCGGCTTCGGAGTCGATCTCACCGGCCGGGATCTCGCCGTCAAACCCGGCGACAACTTCTTTCAATACGCCTCGGGCAGCTGGCTTCGGGCGACCGAAATCCCGGCCGACCGTACCGCCTGGAGCCTCTGGACCGTCTTGAGCGAGGAGATCGAGCAGCAGCTCCGCGCGATCATCACTGAAGCGGGATCGTCGGCCGATCCAGCGCAGCGCCGGGTCGGGGATTTCTACGCGGCCTGGATGGATGAAGCCGGCATCGAATCGCGCGGCACCCGCCCGCTTCAGCCCTACCTCCAGCGCATCGGCGCCGTCAGCGACCGCGGCGACCTGGTGAGCCTGTTCGCAACGCCCGGCTATATCGCGCCGGTGGGGCTCGGTATCCTGCCGGACTTCGCCGATCCGACCCGTTACGTCGCGATCGCCGGCCAAGGCGGCCTCGGCATGCCCAACCGCGATTATTATCTTCGCGATGGTGCCGATTATGACCGCTATCGGTCCGCCTATCGCGACTTCATCGTCACCGTCCATCGGCTCGCCGGACTCGACAACGGCGAGGCCAAGGCCGATTCGATCATCGCTCTGGAGCGGCGGATCGCCGAGCTTCACTGGGCGCCCGAGCGCCTCCGCAACCCGCAGGCCATCTACAATCCGATGAACCGCGCTCAGCTCATGGAGCTCGCGCCGCAATTCGACTGGGCCGATTATCTGGAGCGCCGCGGCCTCGCCAATGTCGAGACCGTCATCGCCACCACGCCGAGCGCGATCACCGGCATCGGCCAGTTGCTCGAGGAGGTGCCGATCGACACCTGGAAGGACTATATGACCTTCCACTTCATCCGCAGCTATTCCCAATATCTGCCTCGCGCGTTCGACGAGGCCCAGTTCAACTTCTACGGGCGGACCCTGGGCGGACAGCAGCAGCAGCGCGACCGCTGGAAGCGCGGTATCTCCCTTCTCAACGGCAATATGGGCGAGGCCGTCGGCCGAATCTACGTCGAGCGCCATTTCCCCGCCGAAAGCCGACGCCAGATGGACGAGCTGGTCGGCAATCTTCGCGCCGCCTTCGCCGAGCGCCTCGAGAGCCTCGAATGGATGGACGACGCCACCCGCCGCGAGGCGCTCACCAAGCTCGAGGCGTTCGAGCCGCGGATCGGCCATCCGATGCGGTGGATCGATTATGGCAATTACCAGGTCGATCGCGCCGATCCGCTCGGCAATGCGGTTCGCTCGGCCGAATTCCAGTGGGGGCTTCAGCTTGCCCGGCTGCCGAACCCGGTGGACCGGGCGCTGTGGGGAATGAACGCGCAGACGATCAACGCCTCCTATAACGGCCTTCTCAACCAGATCACCTTTCCCGCCGGCATCCTCCAGCCGCCCTTCTTCGACGCCAATGCCGACCCGGCCGTCAATTACGGCGCGATCGGCGGAGTCATCGGCCATGAGATCGGTCACGGCTTCGACGATCAGGGCCGCCGCTTCGACGCATCGGGGCGTCTTCGCGACTGGTGGACCGCCGCTTCCGGCGAACGCTTCCAGGAGCGGGCGCAGCGCCTTGGCGGGCAATATGCGACCTACGCCCCGCTGCCGGGCCTCAACGTCAATCCCCAGCTCACCATGGGCGAGAATATCGGCGACCTTGGCGGCCTCGAAATGGCCTATGCCGCCTATCGTCGCCATGTCGCCCAGCATGGCGAGCCGCCGGTGATCGACGGCCTCACCGGCGACCAGCGCTTCTTCCTGGCCTGGGCGCAGGTGTGGCGGAGCAAGGAACGCGAAGACCTCATCCGCCAGGGGATTCTCACCGATCCGCACAGCCCTGACGAATTCCGGGTCAATGGCGTCGTCAGGAACATGGATGCCTGGTACCGGGCGTTCAACGTCCAGCCCGGCGACGCCCTCTATCTGCCGCCGGATCAGCGCGTCCGGATCTGGTGAATTCGAGCATCTGAAACGGGGGCCGGCGAAAGCCGGCCCCTTTTCATGGTCTTGATCGCGGCTCGGCTTCCGGCGCACGATGCGCCGGACCAGCAGGGCCTGAATAACAGGGCCGGACCAACAGGGGATGCCTTCATGCGCCAGTTCGCCGCCTTCAGCTTCTGCGCCGCCGTCCTTCTTGCCGGCTGCGCCGCGCCGGCGGCGGAGGAGGCTCGGCCCGACCCTTCCTCGCGCTATACCTTCTGGCGGCCGGCGCCGGTGGAAGGCGCGGTCGAGCCGTCCGAAGTGATCGCCAATTCGGCGGCGTCGGACTGGCGGCCGGTCGAGCCCGAAAATCTGCTCGTCATGGATCTCGAGGATGGCGGGAGGGTCGTGATCGAGCTCGCGCCCGACTTCGCTCCCGTCCATGTCGCCAACGTTCGCGCCTTCGCTCGCGCCAATTGGTGGGACGACGCGACCGTCTATCGGGTCCAGGACAATTATGTCGCCCAGTGGGGCAATAACGAGACCGAGGCGCCGATGCCGGCTGGAATCGTCGAATCGCCGCCGGCCGAATATGAGCGGCCCATCGAGGGCCTCTCCATCCGACCGCTCGGCTTTCCGGACAGCTATGCACCGATGGTGGGACATTCCGGTGGCTGGCCCGTCGCCTTCGACCCCGAAGGCGGCGAGGCCTGGCTGACCCACTGTTACGGCGCGGTCGGAGTGGGCCGCGATCTTTCGCCGGACACCGGCCGCGGCGGCGAGCTTTACGCGGTCATCGGCCATGCGCCGCGTCACCTCGATCGCAACATCGCGACGATCGGCCGGGTGATCGAGGGAATCGGCCATTTGTCCGCACGGCCCCGAGGCACGGGCAATCTCGGTTTCTACGATGAGGCGAAAAGCGAGCGTCCGATCCCGATCGCCCGGATCCGGCTCGCGGCGGACATGCCTGAATCGGAGCGGCCGCGGTTCGAGGTGATGCGAAGCGACAGCGACGCCTTCTCCGCCTTCGTCACCGGGCGCGCCAATCGCGGCGGCAGCTTCTTCATCCGCCCGGCCGGCGGAGTCGATTTGTGCAACGTCAACGTTCCGGTCCGGCGGGTGGCGGGCTAGGTAGCCTGGAAATTATCGACAGCGGCCCAGACTTGCGGTCCCACCCGCCGCCGGATCGACGATCAAGGTTAAGCGATCAGGTAAAGATGAAGGCGCCCGCCGGAGCTTCTGCTCCGACAGGCGCCGGCCGCCTCATCCTGTCTCGTCAGCACTTCAAGCGCAGGCGGGGCGGGTCGCTGCCGCGGACGCGGCAGGCTTTCCTCAGGCTGCGTAGGCGTGATCATCCGTGACTGGGGCCCGCCGGATCGTTCGGACGATCTGGCCGCCGGCCACGAGCGGGGCGCTCTCGAGCGGAAGCGCCGTGCCGCAGAAGGCGCACTCCGCCATCATCCGCCCGATATACCAGTGGGTGCGCCCGCAACCGGGGCAGTAATTCGCTTCATGATCGCGATAGACGATATGATATCCACGCTGGCCGACCGGGGGGACCAGGCTGCCGCCGCGGGCCTCGAGCACATTCGTCGCCATACATCGGCTCCTTCCAAGATACGTTTCTTGAAGGTCCAACGCAGCGCGAGAGCGAGAAGTTTCATGGATTCAGGGTTAACGGGGGCCGAAACGACCGCCACTCTGTCTCTTAAACCGGGCCCGAGGGAGCGCAAAGCCGCGGCGATGAGCCGTTTTTCGGGAGCGACAGGGTGAAAAACCGCGAGTCAAAAAAGCGGGTCCAGACGGACAGCGGCGGACCTTGCCGGGCGAGGCGCTCACGTGCCATTCGCACATCCGAAAAGCCGCGACGACAAGGGGTCTTCTTCTGCCGGGACAATGCGTCACTCTCTGGATCGGACCGTCTCTCTCTCCGGTCGAACGCGCCTGTCTCCGGTCGATCCTTCGCCAGGGCCACGACCTCGCGCTCTATTGCTATCGGGAGCCCACGGGCGTTCCGGAGGGCGTCGAGCTTCGCGACGCCGCCGACATCCTGCCCGAGAGCGAGATCGTCCGCCACTGGAGCGGGAGCGTTGCCCTTTTCGCCAATCGGTTCCGCTATGAATTGCAGCGCCTCGCGCTCGGGACCTGGCTCGACTGTGACGCCTATCTGGTCAGGCCTCTCGACTTCGACCGCCTCTATCTGTTCGGCGAATATGAAGCCCGCAGGATCAACAATGGCGTCCTTCGGCTGCCGGCGGACTCGCCGATGCTGCCACCGCTTCTGCAATTGTTCGACGAACGGACGGTCCCGCCATGGCTTCCCTGGCGGAATCGTCTCGCGGCCGGCTGGCGGCTTCGCAGAACAGGACGAAGCGGATTGGGGCGAATGCCGTGGGGCAGTGCCGGTCCGAAAGCACTGACGTATTTCGCCAGCGAGTTCGGTCTTCTGGAAGAGGCTTTGCCGCCGCCTGTCCTTTATCCGCTGCCGTGGCAGGAAGCGCAGCGTATCGCCCGCGAGCCGCTCGAGACCCTCATCACCGCCGAAACGGCGTCGATCCATGTCTGGAACGAGAGGATCAAGCATTTGAAATATCGCTCGGCGACGCCGGGAAGCTTCCTTGAGCAGCTTCAAATGGAAGGTGCCTGACCTACTCGGGCGATTTTGGCTTTGACTTGGACCGCCTTGTCCACAACAGCGGCCTCGCAGCCGGGCGAATGCCGAAGGCCGCGCCTCTTTGATCGATGCTGACCGGCAAGGAAACGTGACAGAAAGATCGGCTCCAGCCGCAGGGCCATGCGAGTCGCCGACAGGTGCGGGTCTGCCGCGCGTCAGCGTCGTCATGGCCGTCCACAACGTCCTGCCCTATGTCGAGGAGAGCGTCCGCTCGATCCTCGCTCAGAGCCTTGCAGATTTCGAATTCATCATCGGCGATGACGGTTCCAACGACGGCACCAGCGAAATCCTCCGGGCCCTCGCCGGGGAGGACGAGAGAATCAGGCTGTTCAGGCGCGAACGGGCCTCCGGCCTGGTGAGGAGCGCCAATTGGGTGGTCGGCGAATCTCGCGCGCCGCTCGTCGCGCGGATGGATGCGGATGACCTTTCTCATCCTGATCGGCTGGCGCGCCAGGTTGAGCTTCTTGACCGGGAACCGGATGCGCAGTTGGTCGGCTTTCTTTGCGACGGAATCGAAGAGAGCGGCCGCCGGGTGCGCTCCGCCGACTGGTGGCGGCTCAGCGGGCGTTCGCCGTTCGCGCCGTTCCCGCACAGCTCGATCATGTACCGCCGAAGCGCCTTCACGAGCGTCGGGGGGTACCGCCCCGAAGCCGAATATTGGGAAGATCTCGACCTCTATTTCCGGATCGCCGAACGCGGCCGAATATTGGTTATCCCCGATGTGCTCACAAGCGTTCGCTTCACGGCGATCAGCACGCGCCTCGTCAACCAGGCCGAGCGGGTCGATGAGGCCGTCGACCTGATGTATCGGTCGGTCGAGGATTACATGAATGGCGGCATCTACCCGCGCCGCTTTCCGCCGGCATCAGGGCCGCATTCGAATCTCCGGCCCGAAACCTATTTCGGACGCGGGAGCGTCCAGGTCTGGGCGGGTCATCCACCAGGCATCTTCAAGCGTTTGCTCCGCCGTGCGGATCTGCGCCTCGATCTGAAGTCGATTGCCGTGCTTGGCTGGAGTCTTTGGGCAACCCTCAATGCGGCCAGCCTTCGGCTGTTCCTGCGCGGCTTGATGCGAATTCGACGCATTGGGCTGGCCAGGCGCCTTCGCAAGCAGCCTTATGTCGAGTGGAATCCGGCCGATGCGAGGTCCCGATTTCAAAAAACCGGGGCACTCCTGTCTGGCCGTACGCTGGCTCCAGAGATCCAGCGATAGACGAATGGCCTCAATTCCGCCGTTGAGCGTGGTGATGCCCGTCCATAACGCCATCCCCTATCTGGACGAGGCGATCACAAGCATCTTGTCACAGAGCTTCGGCGATTTCGAATTCGTCGTCCTCGACGACGGCTCGACCGACGGCTCGCTCGACCGCCTTCGCTATTGGGCGGAGCGTGATCGCCGGATCCGGCTCATTCGCGGCCGGACCCGATCGGGGCCGGTCGAGAGCTCGAATCGCGTGGTGAGGGAATCGCGCGCGGCCCTGGTGGCGCGGATGGACGCCGACGATCTCGCTCATCCCGACCGACTGAAGCTGCAGATCGAAGCATTTGCCGAGCATCCGGACGCCGTCGCGGTAGCTAGTCTTGCCGATACGATCGACGATCGCGGCCGGCTTGTTCGCGGTCCGGATTTTGCTCGCTTGCTCCGTCGATCGCCTTTCGCGCCCTTTGCTCATTCGAGCCTCACGGTCCGACGTTCGGTCTTCGATGAAGCGGGCGGCTATCGGATCGAAGCGAGCCTTTGGGAAGATGTGGACCTGTATCCTCGCCTTGCGGGCCTCGGCCGAATATTGGTCCTGGCGCGGCCGCTTGTCAGCGTCCGCCAGTCGGAGGTGAGCACGCGCCTTACGGCGCGACCGGAGGAACTCGAACGAGCGATGGACCGGGTGTATCGGACCGGACTCGGCGGCCCTCCGCTCAGGGAAGGCGGCCGACATCCGGAAGCCTATCTACCCGGCGCGATGATCCGGGTCTGGAACGGCCGCCGGCCCCGGATTCTGGGACGGCTGTGGCGGCACGGGAGTCTCGGCTTCGATCAGGCGAGCGTAAAAATGCTGGTCTGGGCGGTCTGGGCGGACGCGAGTCCGAGGAGCCTTCGCCTGGCGCTTCGAATGCGGCTGGCCGTCCTCAATCGGCGGGCGCGGCGCCGTATCGCGGGTCGATCGATTGTCGAATGGACGCCCTTGCCGGTCGAATGAACGACTGACTTCATCGCTCGGCATACACCCAGTCCTGTTCGACGGCAGCAAGTGTAAAACCGGAATCGCGAAGCCTTTTCTCCACTCGGCCGCGGGTTCTAAAGGCTTGATCCTCGCCGCGATCGGCTCGGAAATCGTGGACATTCACGATCACCCGGCGAACGCAATCGAGGCCGATATGGTCCAGCAGGTCGGCTTCCGCGCCTTCGACGTTCATCTTGAGCAGGTCGATTCGCCCGATGCCGTGCCGGGCGATGAAGTCGCTCCAGCTCAGCTGCGGCACCGGCACGTCGCCGCCGCCGAGGATCGAAGCGTCTTCTCCGATCCGGGTCGGCGCAATCCGCACTTCGGTTCCGTCGCCGATGGCGAGGCCGAACGGGACGTAGCCGGCGGGCAGCTGCGCCAGCGTCAGGCAAAGACATTCATAGATCCACGGCTGGATTTCGACCGCGACGTAGCGAAGGTCGGGCTCGACCGCTGCCAGCCGGACGATCTCCGTGCCGAGCCCGGCGCCGATATCGACGACGACGTCGTCGCCGGTCGGGCGGTAATGACGGAAATAGATTTCCTCGAAATTGCGCCGTCGATAGCGCTCCCGCATCGTTTCAGCGGGGAAGCGGACATGGAGCCGGACTCCGTCCACCGGGTAGTAGAGATGCCCGGTGGAGGAGTCCCGGCGAAGACCGAGGGCGTAGGGCTTGAGCGCGCGCAACAGGGACCGCATGGCATTGGCCGTAGGAAGTTGCCGGGCGCGAAGCAAACGACAAGGCGCCCACGCCTTTACAGCGCCGGGCCCGCTGCCCTAGTCGCTTGCGACCATTGGAGATCCGAATGACCAATTTCGCGCTGATCGGCGCTGCAGGATATATCGCCCCGAGGCACATGCAGGCGATCAGGGCGACTGGAAACCGGCTTTCCTGCGCGATGGATCCAAGCGACTCCGTCGGCATCATCGACAGCTATTTCCCCGACAGCAGCTTCTTCACGGAGTTCGAGCGGTTCGATCGGCACATCGACAAGCTTCAGCGCGCCGGCGGCGACGGGCGGATCGAACATGTCTCGATCTGCTCGCCCAATTATCTTCACGATTCCCATGTGAGGTTTGCGCTCCGCTCGGGCGCGGACGCGATCTGCGAGAAGCCGCTCGTGCTCAACCCGTGGAACATCGACGGCCTGCAGGAAATGGAACAGGACACCGGGCGCCGGGTGAACACGATCCTCCAGCTTCGGGTTCATCCCGAGATCGTCGCCCTGCGCGAACGGGTCGCGCGGGAATCGGGCGGCCACAAGCACGAGGTCGATCTCACCTACGTCACGTCGCGCGGGCGCTGGTATCTGCACAGCTGGAAGGGCGACGTGAAGAAATCGGGTGGAATCGCCACCAATATCGGCGTCCATTTCTTCGACATGCTCCATTTCATCTTCGGCGAGCTTCAGGACAATCGGGTCCACCTCAACGAGGAGACGCGGGCGGCGGGTTGGCTGGAATATGAGAAGGCACGGGTGCGCTGGTTTCTTTCCGTCAACGCCGCCGACGTTCCGGAACCCCAGCGCGATGTCGGCCAGCGCACCTATCGATCGATCACGGTGGATGGCGAGGAAATCGAGTTTTCGGGCGGTTTCACCGATCTCCATACCGTCAGCTATGAACGCATCCTCGCCGGCAACGGCTTCGGGCTGGAGGAGAATCGCTGCGCGATCACCACCGTCGCGGCGATTCGGGGCGCGTCGGCCTCGCCGCTCACCGGCGAATATCACCCGCTGGCTGCCAAGGCCGCCCGATGATCGGCTATTATCGCCATGAATCGGCGATCGTCGACGAGGGCGCCCAGATCGGCGAGGATTCGCGGGTCTGGCATTTCGTCCACGTCTGCGGCGGCGCCCGGATCGGCCGTGGCGTCTCGCTCGGTCAAAACGTCTTCGTCGGCAACCAGGTGGTGATCGGCGATCATTGCAAGATCCAGAACAATGTCTCGGTCTATGACGGCGTCACCCTGGAAGAAGGCGTCTTCTGCGGGCCGAGCATGGTCTTCACCAACGTCTACAATCCCCGATCTTTGGTGGAGCGGAAGGACGAATACCGGCCGACTTTGGTCCGGCGTGGCGCCACGCTTGGCGCGAATTGCACGATCGTCTGCGGTACGACGATCGGGGAATATGCCTTCGTCGCCGCCGGCGCCGTCATCAACAAGGACGTCAAGGCCTATGCCCTGATGGCCGGGGTTCCGGCGCGCCAGATCGGCTGGATGAGCCGCCATGGCGAGCGGCTCGATCTGCCCCAGTCGGGCGTCGGCGAGATCGTTTGCGCCTCGACCGGGGCCCGTTACCGCCTCGATGGCACAGAGCTCAGCTACGTCGGCGAGTGAGCGGCAAGTGACTCGAACCGCCGATTTTCTGATCGTCGGCGCCGGAATCGTCGGCCTGACGATCGCGCTCGAGCTCAAGCGGCGCTACCCTGCGGCGTCGGTGCTGGTCCTCGAGAAGGAAGACCAGCCGGGCCGCCATTCGAGCGGGCGCAACAGCGGCGTCCTCCACAGCGGAATCTATTATCCGCCGCAGTCGCTTAAGGCGAGGGTCTGCAGCGAAGGCGCGCGCGAGCTCGCCGATTATTGCCTGGAGCGCGGACTGCCGCTGGTACGGATCGGCAAGATCCTGACGCCCCCGCGGGCGGAGGACGGAGCTCAGCTCGATCTGCTCGAGGCGCGGGCCGCGGCGAACCGGGTCGAGGTGGAACGGCTCGATTCGGCGCAGCTCGCTCGCCTCGAGCCCGAAGCGCGGTCGGCCACCGGAGAGGCCCTGTTCGTGCCGGGGACGTCGGTGGTGAGCTCCGGCGCCGTCCTGGGTTCGATCGTCGCCGACGCCCGATCAGCCGGGATCGAGATAGTGTGCGGCGGGCGGATCGACGCGGTGCGCGCCGACGCCCGAGAGCTGGACTGGGCGGGCGAGCGGATCTCGTACGGCCACGCGGTCAACACGGCCGGTCTCCATGCCGATTCCGTCGCCCACCTGTTCGGGACGGGCCGTGATTATTCGCTGCTCCCGTTCAAGGGCATCTACTGGAAGCTCGATCCGGCCTCCGGGATCGCGATCAACCACCTTGTCTACCCGGTGCCGGACCTGAGGGTGCCCTTCCTCGGCGTCCATACGACGACCGCGATCGACGGGACGGTCTATGTCGGGCCCACCGCGGTTCCGGCTTTCGGCCGCGAGAATTATCGGGGCCTCGCAGGGGTCACGGCGCGCGAGCTGGCGCGTATCGGCGCTTCGCTGGCGCGCCAATATGTCTCCGGCCATGACGGCTTCCGCCGCTTGGCCTGGCAGGAGGGCCGGCGCTATTTCAAGCCGTGGTTCGCCGAGGCAGCGCGCGCTCTCCTACCGCGTCTGAGGCCTGAACATCTTCTCGCCAGCTCGAAGGTCGGAATCCGCGCCCAGATGCTCGATCGCAAGTCCGGGCGGCTGGTGACCGATTTCCTCGTCGAACGGGGGCCTGGCTCGACCCATGTCCTCAATGCGATCTCGCCCGCCTTCACCAGCGCCTTCCCGCTCGCGCGCCACATCTGTGATTCGTTCATCGAGCCGGCGCTGGACGGGGCGGATCGGCCCTAGCCGTCCATGGTGGGCCAGCAACGCTCCAGCGCTTCGTTGTTGATCC
>CBIGXQ010000080.1:0-10492 GCA_966193865.1 uncultured Sphingosinicella sp.
GCAACTGGCCGGAGGGAACGAGCCGGTTGTGGAAGCCCCAATGTTCGCCCTCGGCAGCATTCATCACCCGGCCGGTGAACAGCAGTTCGGAGGCGCGGCCCTGGCCGATGATCCGCGGAAGGATCGCGCAGGCGCCCATGTCGCAGCCGGCGAGGCCGACTCGGGTGAACAGGAAGGCGGTCTTCGTCTCCGGCGTGGCGAGGCGAATGTCGGAGGCCATGGCGAGGATGGCGCCGGCGCCGACGCAGACCCCGTCGAGCGCCGCGACGATCGGCTGCGGGCAGGCGCGCATCGCCTTGACGAGGTCGCCGGTCATCCGGGTGAATTCGAGCAGCCCAGGCATGTCCATTTCGGTCAGCGGGCCGATGATCTCGTGGACGTCGCCGCCGGAGCTGAAATTGCCGCCGGCGCCGGCGACGATCACCGCCTTGACGTCGCGCACGTAGACGAGGAGCCGGAACAGGTCGCGAAGCTCGGCATAGGAGTCGAAGGTGAGCGGGTTCTTCCGCTCGGGCCGATCGAGGGTGATCGTTGCGACGCCGTCCGAAAAGTCCCAGTGGAAATGCTCGGGCTCGAACGTGTCGGGGTGGAAGTCCCTGGAATTCACCTGTCTTTCCCTTCCTGAGTCGCGCGCGCGATCGACATCTTGAGCACTCCGAGGGCGACGTAGAGCCGTTCGCGCTGGGTGAAATCCAGCCCGGCGAGCATCCCGTCGATCCAGTCGTGATGAAGCCGGGCGAGCTTCTGGAACCGCTCCTGGCCCTCGCCGGTGAGCCGGACGATCGAGGATCTCCGGTCCGAGGGCAGGGGACTCATCTCGACAAGGCCGTCCCTGACCAGCTTCTGGACGAGCTGGGTGACATTGCCGTTGGAGACGAGCAAGGCGCGCGACAGGGCACCCATCGGGAGGCCTTCCGGCTTGCGATCGAGCGCTGCCAGGATGTCGAACCGCGGCAGGGTCATGTCCTGATCGGCGAACCGGCGCTGCACCTCCTTCTCGATCGCCAAGGTGCAGCTCAGCAGCCGGAGCCAGACCCGGACGCTCGAGCGGTCGCCGAGCGCGCCGTCATGCTTCTCGCGGATCTGTGCCGCCTGGCTCACATCACTTCCCCGCCGGCCACGGCGATCGCCTGGCCGGTGATCGACGCGCTTTCGGGAAGGCACAGCCAGAGGACCGCGCTCGCCACCTCCTCCGGAGTCACGAGCCGGCCCTGGGGATTGAATCGGGCGAGATCGGCGCGCGCTTCAGCTTCGCTCCGCCCCGTTTTCTCGCGGATCCGGGTGGTTGCGTCGGCCGTCAGATCGGTGTCGGTGAATCCCGGGCAGACGGCATTGACCGTGACCGCGCTGCCGGCGAGCTCGACCGCGAGCGCGCGGGTGAGGCCGATGGCGCCGTGCTTCGCCGCGGCATAGGCCACCGTATAGGCATAGCCTCTGAGCCCGGCAGTCGAGGCGATGGTGACGATCCGGCCGGCAGCCGCGGCGCGCAGGTCCGGAAGCGCGGCCTGACAGCAATGGAGCAGGGCGTCGAGATTGACGGCCATCATCCGCCGCCACAAATCGTCCGTGATCCGCTCGAAAGGAGCACTGTCGGCGGCGCCGGCATTGTTGACGAGGATCGTGACCGGTCCCTGGGCTTCGCGCGCTATCGCGAACACCCGGTCCACCTCTTCCCGGCTGGTGACGTCGGCGGGCGCGACCAGCGCGTCGAAATCGCCCGATCCGACCTCCTCGAGCTTCTCGCGCCGCCGCCCGACCAGGGTGAGTTTCGCGCCTTCCGCCGCCAGCGCGCGGGCGATGCAGGCGCCGATCCCGGTGCCGCCGCCGGTGACGAGCGCATGCTGGCCTTCGAGCCGCTTCATGCCTTGAGCTCAGCTTCGCGGGCGAGATTGCGGGCGAGCTGGGCCATGCCGCCCAGATATTGCGGCGGCACGTGGACCTGCCGGTAATCGTGCAGGGCGGCGGCGCGAAGCGTCCACATCGGATCGATCAGATGGGGGCGGGCGAGCGCGACGAGATCGGCGCGGCCGGCGGCGAGGATCGAATTGACGTGATCGGGCTCGTAGATGTTGCCGACGGCCATGGTTCGAACCTGCCCTTCGTTTCGGATCTGGTCGGCGAAGGGCGTCTGGAACATCCGTCCGTAGACGGGCTGGCAATCGGCCCAGGTCTGGCCTGCCGAGACGTCGATCAGGTCGGCGCCCGCGTGGGCGAAGGCGCGGCCGATCGCCACAGCTTCGTCCGGCGTGACGCCCTGGTCGCCCATCCAGTCATTGGCCGAGATCCGAACCGACATCGGCCGGTCGGCCGGCCAGGCGGCGCGCATCGCCCGGAAGACTTCGAGCGGGAATCGGAGCCGGTTCTCGAGGCTTCCGCCATATTCGTCGGCGCGCCGGTTGGTCAGCGGAGTGATGAAGCTGGAAAGAAGATAGCCGTGGGCGGCGTGAAGCTCGAGCATGTCGAAACCCGCTTCTTCGCCGCGCCGCGTCGCGGCGACGAACTGGGCCACGACCTCGTCCATGTCGCCGCGGTCCATCGGCCGAGGCACCTGGTTGTCCGGGCTCCACGGCACGTCAGAGGCCGCCATGACCGGCCAATTGCCGGACTCCAGCGGAACGTCATAGCCTTCCCAGCCGACGCGGGTGCTGCCCTTGGGCCCGGAATGGCCGAGCTGAAGGCAGAATTTGGCGGTGCTGAAGGCGTGGACGAAATCGACGATCCGCCGCCACGCCTCGACATGCTCCGGCGCGTAGAGCCCGGCGCAGCCTGGCGTGATCCGGCCTTCCGGCGAAACGCAGATCATCTCGGTGTAGAGAAGGCCGGCGCCGCCCTTGGCGCGCTCGCCATAGTGGACGAGGTGGAAATCGCCCGGCGTGCCGTCCTGCGCCGAATACATCGCCATCGGCGAGACGACGACCCGGTTGGCGAGGTTCATTTCGCGAAGGGCGAAAGGGGCGAACATGGGCGGCGCCGCTTCGTTCACCGGCTCTCCGCGCGCCCGCGACTGGAACCAGCGTTCGACCCCTTCGAGCCATGCCCGGTCGCGCAGCCGCAGATTTTCGTGGCTGACTCGCTGCGATCGGGTGAGCAGCGAATAAGCGAACTGGATCGGCTCGAAATCGAGATAGCGGTGAAGGGTCTCGAACCATTCGGTCGAGTTGCGGGCGCTGTTCTGGAGCTTGAGGACCTCGAGATTGCGCTCGGCCTGATATTCCTCGAGCGCCTGCTCCCGGCCGAGACCGGGCCGGTTGAGCACTTCGGCGAGCTTGATCGCGTCCTCCAGGGCCAGCTTGGTCCCCGACCCGATCGAGAAATGGGCGGTGTGGGCGGCGTCGCCGAGCAGGATGAGGTTGCGGTGCGACCAGCGGCTGCACACGATCCGGCGGAAGTTGAGCCAGGCCTGGGGGCCGGGCAGGTGAAGCGCGTTGGACTGGAGCCGGTGGCCGTCGAGATAGTCGGCGAAGATCGACTCGCAGAGCGCGATCGCCTCCGGCTGGTCCATCTCGTCGAGGCCGAGGCCGGCCCAGGTATCGGGGTCCATCTCGACGATGAAGGTGGAAAAGCCGGCCTCGCCCGCACCGGATCCGCCTTCGAAGCGATAGGCGTGAGCCCAGACCCAGCCCGCTTCGGTCTTCTCGAAGGCGAAGGTGAAGGCGTCGAACGCCTTGTCGGTGCCGAACCAGAAGAACTTGTTCCGGCGAACCTGGATATCGACCCCGAAATGCTCCTCGTAGCGGGTCCGGATCCGGCTGTTGGCGCCGTCGGCGGCGATGACGACATCATAGTCGCCCCAGTCGTCGAGATCCGCGCTGGCCTCATGCTCGAAATGGAGCTCGACTCCGAGCGCCCGAGCGCGGTCCTGGAGGATGTTGAGCAGGCGCTTTCTGCCAATCCCGATGAAGCCATGGCCCGAGGAGCGGATGCAGGCGCCGTGGACGTGGACGTCGATATCGTCCCAATGGGCGAATTCGTCGCGGATGACGGCGCCGCTGACGGGATCGTTGGCCATGAGATTCTCGACCGTCTGGTCGGAGAAGACGACGCCCCAGCCGAACGTGTCGTCGGCGCGGTTCCGTTCGAAGACGTGGATGTCGTGCCGCGCGTCGCGCAGCTTCATCGATATCGCGAAGTAGAGCCCGGCGGGGCCGCCGCCCAGGCACGCGATCCGCATCCGCGCCTCCATTGCTTTAGGCTTAAAATATCGCCCTGACGCAGGCCGTCAAGCGATCATCCATCACGGGGATTGTGTCCCTGCTGGCAAAGGCTTAGCCTCCTCGGCCAAGAGAGCGTGAGAACAAGCGGGCGAATGAACGGCCGGAAGACCTTTCTCTACGGGCTCATCGCGGGATTCGCCGTCCTTGGCGGCGGCTCGGCCGCTCAGGCCTGCTTCTACACGACTCCCCTCTGCACCGGCAGCCGTTCGGAATGTCACCCGACACCACGCCAGCGGCTCGTCCAGGAGCGGCGATGGGCGGAGGAAGGCGTGCGACGGCTGACGGCCGAGGGACAGAGGCGTCTGCTGGCTGGCGAGGTCGATGTCGCCGCCGAGCTGGCGGAGTGGCTCGTGCCGAACGTCCGGCCTGTCTTCGTGGTCGAGACGAGCTGCGGACTGATGGGCGAGCCGGATCACGGGGCCGGTCGGGAAACGTGGCGAACCTTGTTTCTGGACGTGGTCGCCGGTTCGCCGCTCGCCGAAGCCGATCCAGACGACATCGGTTATCTGGCAAGGATCGACGAGGAATTTTCCTTCGGGGCGCCATGCAATGCGGAGTTCCGGACCCGCTTCGCCGCCTTCCTTCGCGAGCAAATCGAAGCAAAAACGCTGGCCGAGGCGTGGCTCTTTCTCGGTGCCCGCCGTCAGAGCGATTATCCGCGGCTCGTCAGCTTCGAGCGCAGCGAACGGACTCCGCCGGTGCGCTGGGCGATCGCCAACCATGCCCTGGCCGAGCAGGTGCTGCGCTACGTCCGGGTGCGTGCCGCTGGCCGCGCCGTCGCCGCGGCGGTGGACCGGTTCTGGGCCGAGCGTTCTGGCGAGCTGGCTGACGACATGAAGCTATGCCCTGCCGCGCGCATCAGGTGGATGGCGTCGAGACAGCAAGTCCTCGCCGACCTGGCCGAACGCGTGGCCGAGCGTGAAGCGGAGCGCGAGTTATGGCGCCGGCGCCAGCCTTGAATCGCCAAAGGCGGTGTCGACCCGATGACCCGATTCGAGTCGAACCGCTTCAGCAGACGTCGGATCGGGCGCGAATCGCGGTGGTGCAAACCGGCGCGTTCGATTGGGCCGAGTTGGCCGCGGACGTCACCGGACGGCTTCTGGCAGTCGCCGTCGCCGAGGGGCGGTCGGGCGCAGGCGCTGCCGCCAGCGGCCGCGAGGGCACCGGCCCGGTCACCGTCTGCAGACCGGCATTGGGGCGGAAAGCGGGAGCGGTCGGGACGCGCGGCGGCACGGACGTAACCTGCGGCCCGGAGGGAACGAATGGCTGAAGCCCCGGACCTTGGGGCCGGCGGAACGTGTCGGCGATCGCCCTGGCTGCGGTCGAGATGACTCCGGGCCGGTTCGATCCGCCGCGCGCGAAGAAGGCGACGGCGATCCGGCGGCCGTCCGGCATCGTGAGGAAGCCGACGTCGCCGGTATAGCCGTTGAGGGTGCCGGTCTTGTTCTCGACGGTGATGCCCGGCGGGAGAAGGCCGCGGATCCGGTTCGATCCGGTCCGGCAGCGCCTCATCATGTCGAGGAGCAGCGCCCGGCTGCGGGCGCTGAGCGCATTACCGCGATCGATCAGCCTGAGCAGGCCGAGCATCGCCTCGGGCGTGCTGGAATCGCGGATGTCGTGAAGGTCCCGGCGCGCATGGAGGAGCCCGGCAATATTGCGATCGACCCGGATTCCGCTGAGCTGGTGGTTGCGCAACCAGGCGTCGATCGCGTCCGGCCCCCCGAGGGTGGCGATGAGCTGGTCGGTCGCCGAGTTGCTGCTCCGGGTGATCATGACGTCCATCAGCTCAAGCGCCGTCGAGCTGCCGACCCGGTCGTTCAGGCTTCTCCTGCCGGAATCGACCTGGGACAGATAGGCGGCGGCGACGGCGATCTTCATCGTGCTCGCCATCGGGAATGGCTCGTCGCCGTTGATGCTGACGAGGGCACCGGTCTCGAGATCCATTGCGGCGATTCCATATTCGCCGGGATTCTCGGTCGTGAGAGCGGTCAGCCGACGCTCGAGCGATTCGAGCTGCTGGGGCGAAAGGACCTGGGCCCACGCCGGTTGAGCGACGAGCGCCAGAAGCCAGGAAAGAACGAAAACGAGCCGCATGCGGAACCCCTCACCAAAGGATCAGCGTGGGCGACCTCATCCCGAATGGGGAACGCCTACAATCGCGGCACGATATGCGGTTTGGCTGAAGATTGTTACTTCGCCGGGCCGGTTTCGACGCGGTCTGCCGCTGCACCGGGTCGCTTCACCGCGTGTAGGCAAGAGCGTGTTAAGCAAGGATTCGAGGATCATGGCTCGAAACCGCGAGCGCGGGGCAATCCGACACGCGCCTGAATCGCCCCGTTTCGGCCTCGCTTAGTCGAACAATTCCTCGAGGAAGGACTTGCGGCGCTTCGGGTGGCGGTGGCCGCCATGGCCATAGCCTTCCTGATAGCCGCGATCGGAATATTGCGGCTGAGGGGCAGGCGCGGGGCGCTGCGGCGCCGCCGGTGCGGCCGGGGCCAGATCCTGGGCGCTTCGCTCGATGATCTTGTCGAGCTCGCCGCGGTCGAGCCAGACGCCACGGCATTGCGGGCAATAGTCGATCTCGACCCCCTGGCGATCGCTCATCACGAGCGGGACCTTGCAGACGGGGCAAGGCATTCCGGCGGCAGGATTGGTCATGGTTTGCTCCTGAAAAATGGCTGGAGAGCAGATAGGGGTGGCGGCCACTCGGCGCAATCGCCGCGGGGAGATGCCGGTCTGCGGTTCATTCTTCCGACTGGACCGGCGCCGGCGTCAGCTCCAGCACCTCGAGGATCGATCCCGTTTGCGGGCGGGGGACGACGAGCCGGAATCGCAGCGGCCCCACACGTTCGAAGATTCCGGCCATGTCGCGCTCCGAATCCTCGCCATAGGCCAGCGGATCGGTTTCGTTGCCGAGCGCCAACGAGCCGAGGAAGATCATCCGCCGAACGTTCGAATCCTCGAACAAATAGCCGCTGGGCCGATCGGATCCGGTCTGCTTGGTCAGCGAAATCGAATCGTCGGTGGCGCCGACGTGACAGAAGAAGGGCTGATAGACAGTGAACTCTCGCGGCCGCCCGTCACCCGATCCGAACCTGATCCAGCGGCACATATAATTGCCCGGCGTCGGTGCCGGCCTCGGCAAGGCTGCATCCGGCTCCAGAAGCGCGCCTTCCGCCGCTATCTGTCTCTCGAAGCCGGCGCTTCGGGCGCTTGCCAGAGCCTCCGTCCAGACCCCCGCCAGCCGATCGATCCGCGCGATATCCCCGGGCGATGCAGCGGATCGCCAGCGCGGCTCCTGGACCACGACGCTCGCCGCGGCCTTCAGGTCGGGACCCGGGCTGCTCTCACAGCCGGCGAGCAGGAACATCAGCGCCAGGAGCATCGCGCCGAGAGCTCCGGGGGCTCCGGCGCAAGCGCGGCCCGGCAAAGGCGCCTTCGCCGGACCTGTTCGGAGTGGCCGCATGCTCCTCGTCAGGGTCGCCACCCTGGCCTTGTCGACGATCGCAATCATGAACTGCAAAGCGGCGATAAACCGATTTGGTTGCACTTCCGATACATTCCCTGTCGTCGGCGATCGCCGGCCGGCGACGACAAGGATCCCCCAGGCGGTTCAGCCCATCAGGCGCCAGTTCATTCGGGGATAGGTGCCGAGCTGACGACCGAGCGCGCCGGTGATCATGGTCATCCGCTCGATCGCGCGGGCATGGATCAGCGGCCCGGCGTCGAGGTAGCGGAAGGGCGTGCCTTCGCTCAGCGCGAAGAATTCTTCCTTGGCCGCCTGATCGTCGCCGATGACCAGCACGTCACTCGGCGTGCCGGCGAACATCGGCTCGTCAAAGACCGCCCAGAAGACGTTCTTGAAGGCGCCGACGATGTTCGCCTCCGGAAAGCGCCGCTTCAGCTCTTCCGCGCCGCTATCGTCCCATGGCGTGATGAAATCGGAATAATCCTCGTTGAACGGGTTGCTGATGTCGATCAGCAGCTTGTCGCGGAGGCTGTCGCGATGCTCGTCGAGGATGTCGAACAAGCCGTCGCGGATGAACGCCGCCGGAAGCACCGCCCGCGCCTCAACGGCGTCCGAATAGAGACCGGGGACGATTCCGGGGATGCCCAGGCTGCGCGCCGCCTCCGCGGCCCGCGCTTCGTCGCGCGAACCCAGTACGACCTTGCGGCCGGCGCGCGCGAACATCGCCGCCAGGCGTGAGCCCATCCGGCCGGTGCCGATGATGCCGATGTCGGCGACCTCGCGCGGTTGGAAAATGATCTGCTCGCTCATGACTTTCTCCATCTGACGGAGGGGTTCGGCTATTAGCGGATGTCCAGGACGATCCTGCCGCGTGCGGGGCCGTTCTCGACAAGCGGATGGGCCTCGGCGATCCGCTCGAGTGGGAAAAGCTTGCCGATATTGTGCTTGAGCCATCCTTCGGACGCGGCCTGGTTGATATAAGCGACAGCCTCATCATGCGCCTCGCGGCTCATCGCGTAGACAAGGACGAAGCGAATGGTCGCGTCGAGCCGGACGAGCGGCCAGAAGGGCAGGCTCGGCTCCGGCTCTGAATCGGACGAATACGCGGCGATGACTCCGTTCGGTTTCAGCATTCGAAGCGAGGCATCGAGATTGGCGCCGAAAGCGACCTCGACGATCCGGTCGACGCTCTGCTCGCCTCCGGCGAACAAAGCGGCTTCGGCGACGACGTCCTGACCGCGCCGGTCGATGACGAGATGGGCACCGGCGCGTCGGGCAATTTCAGCCTGCGTCCCGTCTCCGACACTGGCGATGACTCGGGCGCCGCCATGGCGGGCGAACTGGATCGCGTAGAAGCCGACCGCTCCGGCGCCGCCGGTCACCAGCACGGTCTTTCCGGCGACGGGCCCGTCGGCAAAGACGCAGCGATGAGCGGTCAGGGCGGGGACTCCGAGCGCCGCGCCTTCCGCGAAGCTCAGTCCGTCCGGCATGGCGACGGCGTTGCGCTCGGGAACCGCGACATATTCCGCGGCCGTGCCGAAGGGGCGGCCAAGCTGAGCCTCGTAGACCCAGACGCGCTGCCCGATCCGGCTCGTGGAGACACGGGGGCCGACCGCCTCGATGACGCCTGCGCCATCCTGATGGGGAATGATCAGGGGGAAGGGCATGACGTTATTGCCGCGAGCGCCAGCCCTGCCTTTGGTGTCCGACGGATTGATTCCGGACGCCCTGATCGCCACCAGCACTTCGCCGGCGCCGGGAACGGGTCGCGGCCGGAGCCCAAGCTGAAGCACGTCGTCAGCCGGTCCTTTGCGCTCGTAATAGGCGCAGCGCATCCTCATGTCCGATCCTCTCGTCGAAGCACTTCGGTCCCGAGCGGAAAAGCCGGCTTGCCGCCTGTGTGTGAATTAGCGATGATCGCACAATGGCTGATCAAAAACGCACAACACTGGACTGGGACGACGTCCGCGTCTTCCTCGCGGTGGCAAGAGAGGGATCCTTGTCCGCGGCGGCGCGCAGGCTCGGAATCAATCACGCCACGGTGTCCCGCCGGCTGATCAATCTCGAACGCCGGACCGGGTCCCCACCGCTCTTCGAAAGACGTCGAAGCGGCTATGTGATGACGGCGACGGGCGAGCGTGCCTTCGCGGAAGCGCAGGCGATGGAGGCGGCGGCCGACGGTTTCAGGCTCGGCATCCAGGCGGGTGAGGAATTGAGCGGTCCGGTGCGCGTGAGCGCGACGGCGACCTTCGCGGAACAGCTCCTCGTCGCGCCTCTCGCCGCGCTGGCGGCGGAGCAGCCCCGCCTCGAGATCGATCTTTCCGCCGAGGATCGCAATGTCAGCCTCGCTCGCGGCGAGGCCGACATCGCCGTCCGGCTCGGCCGGCCTCTGTCCGGCGATGCCCTTGCCCGCGCCGTCGCCACGGTGACCTATCAGCTCTACGCTAGTTCGGACTATCTGGCGGCCATCCCGCAATCGCTCCGCCGGCTGATCGGCTATAGCGAGTCGGTGTCGGCCGGCGCACCGGGCGTGCGCAGGCTCGAGGAACTGGCCGGGGACACTGGCTTTGCCATGCGCTGCCCCACGCTTCGGTCGCAAGCCGACGCTGCTGCCGCGGGCGCGGGAATGGCGCTTCTCCCGCTTTATCTCGCCGAATCGGATTCTCGCCTGACGAGGGCAAGTCCGCAGTCGGAACCGGCCTGGCAACATTCGGTCTGGCTGGTCGTCCGAAGCGACGTGCGCCGAGTCAGGCGAGTCCGCTTCGTCGCCGATCGCCTGGCGATCGCGCTTCAGTCGGCTTGCCGCTGA
>CBIGXQ010000081.1:0-10418 GCA_966193865.1 uncultured Sphingosinicella sp.
TCGAGGGCCCCGGCCACGTGCCGATGCACAAGATCAAGGCGAACATGGACAAGCAATTGGAGGCGTGCGGCGAGGCCCCCTTTTACACGTTGGGGCCGCTCACCACCGACATCGCTCCCGGTTACGATCATATCACCAGCGCGATCGGCGCGGCGATGATCGGCTGGTTCGGGACGGCGATGCTCTGCTACGTCACGCCGAAGGAACATCTCGGCCTTCCCGACCGCGACGACGTCAAGGTCGGCGTGGTGACCTACAAGCTCGCCGCCCACGCCGCCGACCTCGCCAAGGGCCATCCGGCCGCGAAGATGCGCGACGACGCTCTGTCAAAAGCGAGGTTCGAGTTCCGCTGGCGCGACCAGTTCAACCTGTCGCTCGATCCCGACACGGCCGAGCAATATCACGACCAGACCCTCCCGGCCGAAGGCGCCAAGACGGCGCATTTCTGCAGCATGTGCGGACCCAAATTCTGCTCAATGAAGATCACCCAGGAGGTGCGCGAATTCGCGGCGAAGCAGAATGCGGCGGCGGAAACCTTCCTTGCCGTGGAGGAAGCGGAAAAGGGCATGGCCGAGATGAGCGAGAAGTTTCGGGAGAAAGGCGGCGAGATCTATCTGCCTGCCGCGGAATAGCGGAGCGCCCAGCAGCGCCGCGGGGTCGCGCGAATGAACCCCCGCGGCCAACTGGCGTTCACTGCCTGTTGCCTGCAACGGGAGAATCGAGATGGAGGCGATGGAGCTTCATCGCGGTCGGCTGATCGATCATATCCAGCTCGTCGTCGCCGATCTGGCCGCCAGCTGCCGCTTCTACGAGGCCCTGTTCGAGGTGCTGGAAATCCCGATCGGCGGAAGCGCCGACACCCACTTCTGGTTCGACGAGCTGTTCGTCTCGACGCCCGACAGCCCCGAGGCGCTCGGCGAGCTGACCGGTCGCCATCATCTCGCCTTCCAGGCGAAGGATCGGGCGACGGTCGATGCCTTTTACGAGGCGGGCCTTGCCGCCGGCGGCCGGGACAATGGCGCGCCGGGCGAGCGGCCCTACCATCCCGGCTATTATGCGGCCTTCCTTCTCGATCCCGACGGCAACAATATCGAGGCCGTCTTCCACGGCGAGGCGAAGCGAAGCGCGCCGTCGGTGAAGATCGCCTTCTAGGCGACGTCAGGCCGAGCTCAGATATCGGCTCAGCACCTTGGCGGAGACGAACAGGCGCTCGCGCGCATCGGCCGGGATCATCTCGGCGAGCAGCCGGTCGAAGGCGGGACGATCGCCGAGCCGGCCGAGCCGAAGCATCTCGGCCAGAAGCGCCTCGTCATGGCTGAGCCGGCGGCAGCAGAGCGGGCTGACGGCGAAGGCCTCCGGCCAGACAGTGGCCACCTCCTCGAGCAGAAGCTGGAGATGAGCGGCGGCGCGAAGCGAGCCGAGCCGCTCCGCCACCGATCGAGTCGGGCATTGCCCGGATTGGCGGATGACCGCCCATAGCCGCAGCGTCCGGACGAGCTGGATCTCGGCCTCCGGGAGGGAGTCGAGAGACGGCTTCGCGAACAGGAGATCGAGCATGCCACATCTCTATTGCGAACGCCTCGCAATAGCAACAGACGTCGCGCGATGCCGGATCCTCGAAGTCTAGCGGCTGGAATCCTTGCTCGAGCCCTTGTTCGACGCATTGGCGGCGACCGTCTTGGGCTTTTCCTTCTTCGGTTTTCGCGCTTCCTTGTTCGAGCGCACCTGACCCTTGGCCATGTTTCCTCTCCCCGCGGCAGGAGGCCGCGCCGGCTGCTCCTACACATTCGTCCCCGGCTGCGCTCCTATTTTTCAAAGGTGCGCGATCGATTCGCGCGACCAATGTTGTTCGGGCCCCGTCGCCTTCGCTTCGGCGCGGACTTGACCGGCCTTGTCCCCGCCGCCGTTCGGGCACAGAGCGAAACGCGCAATGCCGATCAGGAGAGTGATGATGATTCGTCCATGGCTCGCCCCCTCGCTCCTCGCTTTGGCGCTGACCGCCTGCGACGACAACAGCCCGGTGCCCGGCAATGAGGCGAATCGGCAGGCCGATTCCGCCGCCGGTTCCGTCGCCAACGAGACCGGCAATGCCGCGGCCCCGGGCGCCATGCCCCAGCCGGCGCCGGAGGCGCCCGATTCGCGGCCTTCGCCGCCCGCGGCGCCTCGATCTGCTTCAGGCTATCGCATCATCGGGACCGAGCCCTTCTGGGGCGGGACGGTCAGCTCCGACGAGATCGTCTATTCGACGCCCGACAATCAATCGGGAGAGCCGATCGCGGTCAACGTCCGCTTCGAGGGCGACCGGGAAATCTATTCGGGCGCGCTTCACGGCCGACCCTTCGTCCTCACTCTGACCGCCGGCCCCTGCTCCGACGGCATGTCGGACAATGTCCACGCCTTCACCGCGACCCTGGAGGTGGACGGCGAGACCCGCCGCGGCTGCGCCAACCCCAGGATTGAATGAAACGGGCCGTCACTCGCCCAAAGCGAAGTCGACCCGGACGGCGACCTGGCTGGTGGTAAGACCGATCGGCACCGGCGGCTCCTCGGTCCGGACGATCGGCGGCGGCGCCGCCTCCATGGCGACGTCCGTGACATAAGGCCGGGGATCGCCGATCACGCCCGAATCGCGGATCGCGAGCACCCTGACGACCTTCAGCCCGGCCGCTTCGGCATAGGCCTCGGCGCGCTGGCGCGCCGCCCGATAGGCATTGGCATAAGCCGAGCGGTTGGCGGCGTTGGGATCGCTGATCCGAAGATCGGGGCCTGAGACGACGTTGGCGCCGGCGTCGGTGGTCGCCGCGATCGCCTGGCCGACCCGATCGACATTGCGGACCCGCACCTCGATCATGTTGTTGGCCTGGTAACGGCCGCGATCGCGCCCATAGTCGATCCGCGACAGGGAGACCTGGCGCGACTGGACGTCCTGGCGCTCGATCCCGAGCCTCCCGAGCGCCTCGACGACGGCGTTGATGATTCGGTTGTTGCGCTCGCTTGCCGCCGCCGCGGTCGCCTCGATGGTCTGGACGCCGGCGGTGAAGCGGGCTTCGTCCGGCCTGGTGTCGGAGCGGCCGGTCGCGGCGATCTGGACCAGCACCTCGTCGCGGTCGACTCCGCGAGGGTCGGCGGGAGCGCGGCCGCAGGCGGACAGGATCAACAGCAGTGGCAAGGCAAGAAGGAACCGCATGAACATTCTCCCGGCCAATGAGTCGGCCGATACGGATGATATAGTGTAACAAAGACGAAGGCGAGGACTTGGTTCCCGACAAGCGGCCTTCTCGGTTCGATCGCCGCCGATGGAACTGGACGCCTCGCCCGACGTCGGTGGCGAAGCAGGACCGGAAAAGCCTCGAAAGGGAGTGAAGAAATGCGCCTCTTGCCATGGCTCGCGGCTGGCCTGATCGCCGGCTGCGGCTCGCCTTCCACCACCCAGGAGGCGAATGATCAGGCCGACCCCGCCGCACCGGCGCCACCGCCGAGCGCCGAGGGCTCGCCGGCCGCCGCCATTCCCGCTGCCTTTCACGGCACCTTCGACCGCGACCGCGAAGCCTGCGCCGCCCGAAGCGCCTACCGCCTGGTCGTCTCGGCCGACTCGCTTCGATTCCACGAAAGCCTCGGCCAGGTTCGAAGCGTCGCCTTGGACGGACCGAACACGATCAGCGTCGCTGCCGATTATCAGGGCGAAGGCGACCGATGGAGCGCGACCCAGCGCCTGAGCCTGAGCGATGACGGCGGCCGGCTCACGATCGTCGGCCGGGGAACGGAGACGATTCGGGTCCGCTGCGGCCAATCCGAGAGAGAGCCGAACGATTCCGGTTGGGACAATGCGGCGAGCGGCGAAGGGGCCGGCCTGTTCCTCGAAGCCGCGGACGGACGCCGGCAGCTGACCCTGTTCTGCCCGGCCGGCTCGGGCGATCTGCTCGTCAACGTGCCCGCCTTCCGACCAATTGGAAGCGAGGAGAGGATGAGCTTCGGCTCGGGCGGCACCGTCGTCGCCCTCGTCGCCGATCCAAGCGGCGATTCGGGGCGAGGCGGCGTTTCGGGGCGCGGGCCCGTGCCGGCGGAGCTGGAACGGATCCTCGCCGGAAGAGACGGGCTGTCGATCAATTATGGCGCCCAGAACAGCGGCCCGCACCCGGCGCCGCCGGCGGCGATGGCGGCGACCTTCCTCGCCGGCTGCCGCGGCTGAAGCCCGGCAAAAGGAAAGGGCGCCGGCAATGCCGACGCCCTTCCGGAAATCTGGTCGTGAGACCGGAGACTACATGCCGCTGACGTTGCTTTCGACATTGCCGTCGGCGTCGTCGATCGCGTCGGCTTTCTCTTCGCCGGCTTCCTCGACCGCTTCGGCCTGGTTCTCGAGCGAATCCTCGGCTGCCTCGGTCGTCGCATTGTCGGCCATGGCTTCGAGATTCTCGGCCTGGTTCTCGGCCGCTTCCTCGACATTCTCGGCTGCCGTATCGTCGCCGGCCGTGCAGGCCGCCAGTGCCAGCGCCGCGGCGACCGCGGTCATCTTGATCATGGTTTTCATGTAAGTCCCCTCGTTGTGTCTCTGCCGGAAAGGCACGTTCAGGCCGAACGGCCCAAGCGTCCCGGAAGCCGCGTTCGAAGACGGCCGTCCGGCTGGCTAAAAGCCTTAGCCTCGTTTCGGTTCCGGTTCCACCGTCTTATAGACGAGGTGCCGCGGCTCGAAAAAAGGCCGCGGCACCCGTTTCACGATCCTCAGTCGTCACGCTCCCAGACCCGGACGATGGTGCCGGTTCGCGCGTCGATCTCGTAAATATGCTCGCGGCCGTCCGATCGGTAGACGATCCCGTTGCGGTCCCTGAAGGTGGTCCGAAGCTCGGTCGGGAGAACGAACAGGTTTCCGCGCACCCGCTCGCCGACCCTCATGCAGTCATTGCCGCCGAAAATGCCGCTGAAGAGGCTACCGATGCCGCTGCTTCGGCCGTCGCAATCCTGGTCGATCCGCCATCCGATCTCGGCATCGAGCGGGCCGCCCTGGCCGAAATGGTCGTCATCGTTCCAGCGGTCGCCGCGGCCGTCGGCGAGGCGAATATCCTGCCTCAGGTCACGGAGCCGAAGCTGGAGATCGCGGCGTTCCGCCTGGGTCAGGCCGTTTCGGCTATATTGGGCCTCGAGCCGGGTGAGCTGCCGCGCCTCGGCGCGAAGGGCCCGAGCCTCGGAGCGGCTGATCATTCCGGCACGAATCCCGGCATCGATCCTGGTGTGAAGCTGGGCGATCCGGTGCTGGATTCCGACCGCGCCGCCGGCATTGACGTTGATCTGCGAAACCGCCGGTACCGCGAGGGCCAAAGCGGGGATCGCGCTTATCGCAAGTAGACGCTTTTTCATGGCACAATACTCCATTGCGCCCCACCCATGTCGAGCAACCAACGCATTGAGTTCACGGCCGTTGCCTGACGCATCCGGGATCGACTCGACTCCCCCCGGAAAGGCCAAGGCGAGACGTGCAATTCGGTTGTTCGGCCGATACGGGCGCCTATAAGTCGGCCATGGACCCGTCGCCCGACGTCTCGGCCATCGCCAGCCAGATCCAGCTGGCGATCGCGCCCGTTTTCCTGCTGGCGGGCATCGGCGCCATCCTCGGCGTCCTCGCCGGGCGGCTGGCACGAACGGTCGACCGGTCGCGCTCGCTGGCGGTCGACTTCGCCGGCTATGACGAGGCGGAGCGGGGCCGGGCGGCCGCCGAGCTTCACCTGCTCGACCGGCGAATCCTCGCCGCCAACCGCGCGATCACTTGCTGCACCGCGAGCGCGCTCTTCGTCTGCCTCGTCGTCGCGGTCCTGTTCATCGCCGCGCCCGGCGAGGTCGGCTTCGCGCGGACCATCGCCGGCCTGTTCATCGCCGCCATGACCCTCCTCACCGCCGGCCTCGGCTTCTTCCTCTACGAGATCCATCTCGCCGTCCGGGCGCTCAGGCTGCGCAGCGGCCCGCACGAAGCCTAGAACCGGCTTCAGGCAGTGGGCGCGACGGGGACGTCGCTTTTTCCTTCGATCTGGAGGCGATCGCTTTCCGGCTCGGTGAGATCGCCGCCACGACCGGCAAAGGCGGCGCGAAGCTGGGCCGGATCGACCGCCTTTTCCCAGCGCGCGACGACGATGGTGGCGACGGCATTGCCGGTGAAGTTGGTGAGCGCCCTGCATTCGCTCATGAATCGATCGACGCCGAGGATCAGCGCCATCCCGGCGACCGGCACCGAAGGGACGACCTGGAGAGTCGCGGCAAGAACGATGAAGCCGGAGCCTGTGACCCCGGCGGCGCCTTTGGACGAGATGATGGCCACCGCCATCAACAGCAGCTGGTCGCCCAGGCTCAGGTCCGTGTTGGTCGCCTGAGCGATGAACAAGGCAGCCAGCGACATGTAGATGTTGGTGCCGTCCAGATTGAACGAATAGCCGGTCGGAACGACGAGGCCGACGATCGGCTTGGGACAACCGGCACGTTCGAGCTTCTCCATCAGCAGCGGCATGGCGCTTTCGGAGGACGAGGTTCCGAGGACGAGAAGCAGCTCGTCCTTGATGTAGCGAACCAGGCCGAACAGCGAGAAGCCCGCCGCCCGGGCGACCAGCCCGAGGACGAGGACGACGAACAGCAGGGAGGTGAAATAGAAGGTGGCGATCAGGCCGGCGAGATTGGCAAGAGCGCCGATGCCATAGGCGCCGATCGTGTAGGCCATCGCTCCAAAGGCGCCGATCGGCGCGGCGTACATCAGGATGTGCACCATTCGGAAGACGATCGCCGTCAGCGTCCGCAGGCTTCCGAGCAGCCGGTCGCCCCGCTCGCCGATCAGCGTGAGGGCGATCCCGAACAATATGGCGACGAACAGCACCTGAAGGATCTCGCCTGAAGTGAAGGCGCTGATCGCCGTGTCGGGGATGATGTGGAGAACGAAGTCGGTGACGCTTCGCTCTTCCGCCTGCTCGACATAATCCGCGACCGCACCGGAGGCGAGAGTGGCAGGGTCGATGTTGAGCCCGTCTCCCGGGCGGACGAGGTTGCCGACGCCGAGGCCGACGGCGAGCGCAAGCGTCGAGAAGGTCAGGAAATAGGCCATCGCCTTCGCCCCGACCCGGCCGAACGCCTTCAGATCGGCCATTCCCGCGATCCCGGTAACGACGGTGAGAAAGATGACCGGGGTGATGATCATCTTGACCAGCTTGATGAAGCCGTCCCCGAGCGGCTTGAGCGATTGCCCCGCCTGCGGCCAGAGCCAACCGGTGAGGACGCCCAGCGCGATCGCGACGAGCACCTGGAAATAGAGCGTTCGCCAGAACGGCCGCCGCGCCTCAGCCATCCACTTCCCCCTTCGGAGCAAGTGTTGAGCATGCTCGGCGGGAAGTGTGAAGCCTTGCCGTCAGCGCGCTCTCGGCGCGCAGGCGATCGCGGCGGCGTCCATCGCCGTCGCCGCGCCGCGGAGCCGATAATGTTCGCTGAACCTGCGGCCGTTCACGGCCCGGCTCTGGACGACCATGTCGATCCCGGTCCGGATCGCGGCCAGGATCTCGGCATCGGCCGAAGCGTCCGGCGCCCAGGCATCGCGTCCGCCGCCGCGAAGCTGGAAGACCCTGCCGTCGATCCGAAGGAAGACCGCCGATCCGTCGCGCTTCTGCCGGCTCAGCCGGACATGGAGCTGGCCCCTGATCCGGCGGGTCGGCCAGTGGCCGATGGCCACGAACGGGCGCCAGCCTTGCGTTCGCGGCGCCTCGACCGGCTCCGCTACGGCTCTGCATCCGCCATCGCCGCGAAACGCGCCCCATGTCCCGAATATTCCGAGCGACTGTGGCTGAGCCGCCGCAGGTGAAGCGAAGACAAGGAGAAGAAACAGGAAATTGCGGGGCGTCATGAGCGGGCCAATGTCTCCGGTTTGCGGCGTTCCGGCAACAGTTGATGCCGTTTAGGTACGGTTAATGAAACCTTTTTCACCGCGGCGCGATGGGGGTACGTCCTGAGGGACCCAAATCAGGGGGTCCAACACCGATAAATGGGAGTAGTAAGCATGCGTAATCTAGTTCTGGCGGCCCTGATGGCCGGAACCATGGCCACTCCGGCCCTTGCCCAGCCGGCCGGCAATTTCTCCGGCCTCCGGGTCGAGGGCGTGGTCGGCTACGACCGCACCGACGTCGAGGACGAGGGCTCGGACGGAGTCACCTATGGCGCCGGAGTCGGCTATGACCTGCAGACCGGCGGAATGGTGATCGGGGTCGAGGGCGAGGCCACCGACTCCACCGTCGACGAATGCGTCACCAGCGTCACCGTCACCGGCGACGAGCTCTGTGCCCAGCTCGGCCGCGACCTCTATGTCGGCGGCCGCGTCGGCGCCGCCGTCAACCCCAACGTCCTGGTCTACGGCAAGGCCGGCTACACCAATAATCGGGTGGCGCTGTCCTATCAGGACGGCACGCTCGCGACCGCGCCCGATTTCGAACGGGGCGAGAATCTGGACGGCCTCCGCGTCGGCGGCGGTCTCGAATTCGCGCTTGGCCCGAACAGCTATGCCAAGACGGAGTATCGCTACTCCAACTACGAGCAGGGCTTCGACAAGCACCAGGTCGTGGCGGGCTTCGGCTTCCGCTTCTGAGCGGTTGGCCTTCGTGCCGCAATGAGTGAAGGAAGGGCCGGGGCCACAGTCCCGGCCCTTTTTTCGAGTCCCCGCCACTGGCCCCTAGCCGGACCCGACAAGCGGCTCTAATACTCGGCCAAAGTGCCACTTTGGGGGACCTCATGAAGGCGACGATCGAACGGGCCACGCTCCTCAAGGGACTTGGCCACGTCCATTCCGTGGTTGAACGCAGGAACACGATTCCGATCCTCTCCAACGTCCTGATCGAGGCCGGCGAGGACGGCATCCGGCTGATGGCGACCGACCTCGATCTTCAGATCAACGAGACCGTCGAGGCCAATGTCACCGAGCCGGGCTCCACCACCGTTCCCGCCCACACCTTCTTCGACATCGTCCGCAAGCTTCACGAAGGCAGCCAGGTCGAGCTCATCGCCGCGGAAGGGCGCATGCAGGTCAATGCCGGCCGAGCGCGGTTCACGCTCGCCACCCTTCCGCGCGACGATTTCCCGGTCATCGCCGAAGGCGAGCTTCCGACCCGGTTCGAGCTTCCCGCGGGAACGTTGCGCCAGATCATCGACAAGACGCGCTTCGCCATCTCGACCGAAGAGACGCGCTATTATCTCAACGGCATCTATCTCCACGTTTCGGACGAGGCCCAGCCCGTCCTCAAGGCGGCGGCGACCGACGGCCACCGGCTTGCGCGGGTGACGGTTCCGAGGCCGGAAGGCGCCCAGGGCATGCCGGGGGTGATCATCCCGCGCAAATGCGTCGGCGAGCTCCGCAAGCTCCTCGACGAAGTGGACGGCACCGTCCAGATTTCCCTCTCCGATTCCAAGATCCGCTTCGGGCTCGGCAATGCCGTCCTCACCTCGAAGCTGATCGACGGCACATTCCCCGATTATAGCCGGGTCATCCCGACCGCGAACGACAAGCTCCTCAAGCTCGATCCGCGCGCCTTCGAGGAAGGCGTCGACCGGGTCTCGACGATTGCCAGCGAGCGCACCCGGGCCGTCAAGATGGCGCTCGACCGCGACCGGGTGACCCTGTCGGTGACCTCGCCGGAAAACGGCACCGCGGCCGAGGAAGTGCCGGCCGATTACGGCAATGAGGGTTTCGAGATCGGCTTCAACGCCAAATATCTGATGGACATCCTCAACCAGATCGAAGGCGATCTCGTCGAGGTCCATCTCGCCGACGCGGCGGCCCCGACTTTGCTTCGGGAGAATGACAAGGCGCCGGCGCTTTACGTGCTGATGCCGATGCGGGTGTGACGGAGCGGATCTAAAGGGGCGGCGCTTCGCCGCCACTCCGGCTTCGCTCGTGCGAGCCCCGATCCAGCTCCAGATAGACGCTGTCGCACGCCCCGATATGGGTGTTCCAGGTGTTGCGCCCATAGCCGGTCCGGACGAAGCCGTGCCTTTCGAGCAGGCTCAGCGAGGCGAGGTTGCGTGGATCGACGTCGGCCCGGAGCGTTTCGACGTCCGGCCGGGCGAAAGCATGAGCAAGGAATGCCGACAGCGCCTCCGAAGCCAGGCCGAGGCCCCAATATTCAGGCTCGAGGATGAAGCCGAACTCAGGCAGGCGCCATGCCCCCATCTTGCCGATTGCCTTGCCTTCGAGCTCGATGATGAAATCGTCGCTTTCGGCCGGATCGGCCTGGATCATCGAGCGCAGCCACTCCTCCGTCTCGGCCCGGCTGCGATGGGGGCCGGTCGACCAATAGGTCATCGCTTCATCGTTGCCGAAGACGCGGTTCATGTCGTCCACGTCCTCGAGGCGGGCGCGCCGGAGAATGAGCCGGGAAGTGACGAGCCTGGTCATCCCGGCCACGATAAAG
>CBIGXQ010000082.1:0-10321 GCA_966193865.1 uncultured Sphingosinicella sp.
CCCGGCTTGATCTTGTAGTCGCCCTCGGGCGCCGCGATCAGCTCACCGCCGCCTCCGGACTGACCCTGATTCCTCGCCCACAGGAGGCCTCCGACGATGATTGCGAGGGCAAGAAGGCCGATCGCGATCCAGGCGATCAACTTCGCCCTAGATGGACCTTCCTCGCGCTCTTCCTCCTCGACCGCCTCGAGCCAGGGCAGGCGATCCCCGTCGCCATATCCGCCACTGCGCGCGTTGCTCATGTCATTGCCCCCACTTCAGGCCTCCCGCGGCCTCACTGCATCTGCTCGACCGCCTCGACTCCCATCACCGAGAGGCCGTTTCGGACAATCTGCCCGATTGCCTTCGCCAATTCCAGCCGGGCGCGAGTGAGATCAGGACGATCAGCGACGAGGAAGCGCTTTTCCGCGTCATCGTTGCCGCGATTCCACAGCGCATGGAAGGCAGCGGCGAGATCGGTGAGATAGAAGGCGATCCGGTGCGGCTCATGGCTCGAGGCGGCACCCTCGACGACCCGCGGATATTGCGCCGCGACCTTCACCAGCGCCAGCTCCTCTTCGTCGAGCAGGCGAAGATCGGCGTCCGCCGGAAGCTCGACGCCCGCTTCCACGGTCCGCCGCTGAAGCGAGCAGATCCGGGCATGGGCATATTGGACGTAGAAGACCGGATTGTCCTTCGAGGCTTCGACGACTTTGGCGAAATCGAAGTCCATCTGGGCGTCCGCCTTGCGGGTCAGCATGGTGAATCGAACCACGTCCTTGCCGACCTCGCCGACGACATCGGCGAGAGTGACGAAATTGCCGGAGCGCTTCGACATCTTCACCGGTTCGCCGGCGCGAAGAAGCCGAACCATCTGGACGAGCTTGACGTCGAACGGCTTCCTGCCCTCGGTCAGGGCGTTCACCGCGGCCCGGATCCGCTTGACCGTGCCGGCATGATCCGCGCCCCAGATGTCGATCAGCTGGTCGGCCTTCTGGGCCTTCTGGAAATGGTAAGCGAGATCGCCGCCGAAATAGGTCCAGCTCCCATCCGACTTCTTCACCGGCCGGTCCTGATCGTCGCCGAACTCGGTGGAGCGGAACAAGGTGAGCTCGACCGGCTCCCATTCGTCATGCTCGTCGAGGCTCTTCGGCCGCTCGAGCACGCCCTGATAGATGAGGCCGCGCGCCCGAAGCGTTTCGATCGCCTGGTCGGCGAGGCCCTTTTCATGGACCTCGGCTTCCGAGGCGAAGACGTCGTGATGGATCCCCAGAAGGGCGAGATCGGACCTGATCTGCTCCATCATCGCCGCCACGGCGGCTTTGCGGAACAAAGCCAGCCACGCCTGCTCCGGCAAGCCGACGAAGCGGTCGCCATGCTCGGCCGCGAGCTTCTCCCCGACCGGCTTGAGATAATCGCCCGGATAGAGGCCTTCGGGGATCTCGCCGATCTCCTCGCCAAGCGCTTCGCGGTAGCGAAGGTGGGCCGAGCGGGCGAGAACGTCGACCTGGCCGCCGGCGTCGTTGACATAATATTCGCGGACGACCCGGTAGCCGACATATTCGAGCAAGGTGGCGAGCGCGTCGCCGACGACGGCGCCGCGGCAATGGCCCATGTGCATCGGCCCGGTCGGATTGGCGGAGACATATTCGACGTTGACCGTCTGGCCTTCGCCCATGGTCGATCGGCCATAATCGCCGTCCTCGGCCAGGATCGTCCGAAGCTCATCCTCCCACACCGACCGGTCGAGCCGGACGTTGATGAAGCCCGGACCGGCAATCTCGGCGGACAGCACTTCCGGCAAGGCCGTCAGCCGAGGCGCGACCAGCTCGGCGAGCGCCCGAGGCTGGGTAGAGGCGCGCTTGGCGAGCACCATCGCCGCGTTGGTCGCGACGTCGCCATGGGCGGGATCGCGGGGCGGCTCGACCGCGACCGCTGACCGGTCGAGACCGGGCGCCAGCTTTCCCTCCGCTTCGAGAGCGTCGAGAGCCGAATCGATATGCGCGGCGAAGCGGGCGTAAAGCGTCACGTGATCATCCAGTCCAGCGGGAAAGGCGGCGGTTTAGAGCCTGTCCTGCCTATTTGGAAGCATCTGATCGCCCGAGAAGCCGCTGGATAACAGCGCGGGCGCGAAGGCCGGCCTCAGAAGCCTTCCGGCATATCCGCGGGCCCGACCAGTTCCTCGTAGCGGCCGATCGCGTAGCGATCGGTCATTCCGGCGATGAAGTCGCCGATCGCTCGAAGGCTGTGGACCGGATCGGGGTCGGCCGGCCGCCATGGCGGCGGAAGGCGCCCGGGATCGTCGCGATAGGCGGAAAAGAGGCCGGCGACGACCTGTTGCGCCTTGGCCTTCACCGCCCGGACCGGCAGGGCGTCATACATTCGTCGCCACAGAAAGGCCTTCAGCTCGCGCTCCTCGGCGGCCAGGGCTTCCGAAAATCCCGCCAGGGCGCCCTGCGCGGAGCGAATGTCGGCGACCGTCTCGACGGCTTCCTCGGCGATCCGGCGCCTGGTCTCGTCGAGGACGTCGTTGACCATCGAGCCGATCTGGTCGCGAACCAGCTCTCGGGCGAGCCGGTCGGAAGGCGCGTCGCCATAACGATCGACGACCGTCTTCCAGGTTCGGGCGACGAGCGGCACCGAACAGAGGTCGGCCATGGTGAAGAGGCCGGCGCGAAGGCCATCGTCGATGTCGTGATTGTCATAGGCGATGTCGTCGGCGATCGCCGCTATCTGCGCCTCGAGGCTGGGCCAGGTGCCAAGATCGAGGGCAAAATCCGAATCGGCTTCGGCAAGCGCCCAGGGCGGATCGATCACCGGCCCATTATGCTTGGCAAGGCCCTCCAGCGTCTCCCAGGTGAGGTTGAGGCCGTCGAATAAGGGATAGGGGGATTCGAGCCGGGTCAGAGTCCGGATCGTGTGGGCGTTATGATCGAAGCCGCCGGCCGGCTCCATCGCCTCCTGGAGAGCGTCCTCCCCGGAATGACCGAACGGGGGGTGGCCGATATCATGGGCCAGGCACAGGGCTTCGGTGAGGTCCTCGTTGAGGCCGAGCGCCCGGGCGAGGGTTCGGCCGATCTGCGCGACTTCGAGGCTGTGCGTCAGCCGGACCCGGAAATGGTCGCCGTCGGGAGCGACGAAGACCTGGGTCTTGTGGCGAAGCCGGCGGAACGGGATCGAGTGGATGATCCGATCGCGATCGCGCTGGAAGTCGTCGCGCGGGCCGCGGTTGGATTGCTCCCCTTCCGGGTGCCGGCGTCCCGGCGAGAAGGCGGGATCGGAAGCGTAAGGGGCAAGGTTCATCGCCCCCGCGGCCTACCTCCCGGATCGGAGCCGTGCAATCTCCTGGCCGGCCGAGCTCGTCCAGGCAAAGGAGGTGACGTTTCGGCGGGCGAGCGTGTTGACGAACGCTCGGGCTTCGGCGGCGCTGGCGAACGGACCGACGAGCAGCCGATTGGTGGCGTTGGCGGGCGCTACCCAGGCATTGCGGTCCGCCAGCTCCGGCGCCTGGCCTCGAAGCCGGGCGAGCTCGCGTGGCAAGGCGGCGGCGTTGGCGCCGCCGGCGATCTGCACCCAGTGCCGGCTCGGATGGGCGGGCGCCGCCCGCGTCGTCGGGGTCCGGCTGGCGGACGGCCTGTTGCCGGCCGCGGGCGATGCCGTCGTCCTCGCCAGGCCGGATCGGGTCACGGCGGGCGTGCGGGCGGCGCGGGCCTGGTCTTCGGGCAGTTCGGCAACCAGGGCGGCGATATCGGAAAGCCCGCCGATGCGCCCGGCCGGCGGAGCGCCCTCCGAAGCCCGTGCCGAAGGCGTCTGCGGAATGGCGGTTGCGGGCCGCGCGAACGGGGTCAGCGGCTGACCCGTCTGCGCCGGCGTCGGGAGCGCGGCGGCGGACGGAGTGACGATCGAGCTCGAAGCGGGCGCCTGGGTTGCCTGCGAGGGCTGGAGCGACCGCTCGGTGCGGGGAGTCGCCGGCTGGCTGGAGCCCGGCCGTCGCCGGGTCACGCCGGCGGCCGGATCGGCCGGCGCGGTGCGCGGACGAATGGCCGGCCCGCCGGTGGCGAGCGCGAGCGCGCCCGGATCGGCGCGGACGCCCGATGGGGCGGCGGCCGCGGTCCCGCCATTGGCCGGAAAGCGGCCGAAATGGGCCGCCATCGCCTTCTGCGCCGGAGTCAGCGACGGAAGCCGGGCGAAGAATGCCGTTATCGCCTCCGCCTGGGCCGGCGGCATCATGCCATGGGCGGTCCGGTTCGCCCCCGCCCAATCGCCGGTCAGAGCGAGGACGAAGGCCTGGGTTCGCCAGGCCGCGCGATCGTTGCGGCGAAGCTGCCCGTCGATCACTCGAAGCGCCGCGTCGCGCTCGCCGCTGATCGCCAGCGAGAGCGCCAGCCGGCGCCTGATCTCGGGATCCTCGCGCCTCTGAAGGACAAGCGCATAATCCTGCTGGGCGCGGCGCGGATCGCCGACCATGTCATAGGCGAGCCCACGATCGCCGGCGATTTCCACCACCGGGGCGCCGAGCGCGACCGCCTCGGCGAACAGGTTCAGGGCGGGGCGGCCGCGCTCCATCTGTACCAGCACAGACCCCATTCCCGCCTTCACCCGAGGATCGCGGGGGGCGACCTCGCCGGCACGCGAAAAGAAGGTGAGCGCGGCCTGGGTGTCGCCGCCGTCGATCGCGGCACGGCCGGCGCCGATCAAAGCGTCGAGATTGCGGGGATTGTCGGCGAGGGTGGTGAGATGACGCCTGAGCTCGGTGCCCCCGTCCGGGACGAGCGACTGAACGACCGCGCCCGCCGGGAAGTGGACGGAACGGCCCGGTTGCGCCTGGGCGCCGGTGGCAAAGACTGTGCCCGCCGCCAGCAAAAAGCTGCCGCGGACCCCCCGCAAAGATACGCTCATGGCGGCGATAGAACCGGCTTCACCTTTACCGGCAATGACCGAGCCGGCGCCGTTGCGCCCAGCCGGGGCGGCGGGGCGATGAACGGCGCCGTGCTACGGCCGATACAAATTACTGATTATTCTGGCGGTTGAGGAATCGCGGAATGTCGAGCGGATCGCGCCCGGTCCGCATTCTCGGAGTCTGGGCTTCGGGCCCTTCTTCTTCCACCTGCGCCTTGGCCGCGCCTCGAGCGATGTTCGACATCCGCTCGAACAGGGTGCCGCCGGTCGCTGCCGGGGCGGGTTCGGCTTCGGCCGAAGGCTCTTCCTCACGGCTCAGCCAGGTCCGGCGGCCGCCGTTCGGCTGGGGAGTCTCGATCTCCTCCGATTCCGGCTCGGCCGCGGTCGGCGCCTCGTCGTTTCCCATCTCGGCACCGCCGAGGAGCAGCTCGTCCTCGCCTTCATCCTCCATGGCGACATCTTCCGCCAGGGTGTCGAGCTCGAGCTCGGTCGATACTTCGGACTGCGCCGGGTCCCGCTCGGAAGCGGCAATCGGCTCCGCCTCGACCTCTTCGTCGAGCGATTCCGGGGGTGTCAGAGTGATCGGCTGCGGCGTCGGAACGGCGGGCGCCATCCGGGGCTGCTCGGCCGAACGCGCGGTCGGGAAGGTGAAGACCTTGGCCGGCTGGGCCGGAGCCTGAACGCCTTCCTGGACATCGATGCCGGTGGCGACGACGGAGACCCGGATCTTGCCGTCGAGATCGTTGTTGAACGCCGATCCCCAGATGATGTTGGCGTCCTCGTCGACCAGCTCGCGAATGTGGTTGGCGGCCTCGTCGACCTCCATCAGCCGCATGTCCTCGCCGCCGGTGATCGAGATGATGACGCCCTTGGCGCCCTTCATCGAGACGCCATCCAGGAGCGGATTGGCGATCGCCTGCTCGGCCGCGTCGATGGCGCGATTGTCGCCGGCGGCCTCGCCGGTGCCCATCATCGCCTTGCCCATCTCGCCCATGACCGAGCGGACGTCGGCGAAATCGAGGTTGATGAGGCCGGGCATGACCATCAGGTCGGTGATCCCGCGAACGCCCTGCTGGAGCACCTCGTCCGCCATCATGAACGCTTCCTTGAAGGTCGTGTTCGGATTGGCGATCCGGAAGAGGTTCTGGTTCGGGATGACGATCAGGGTGTCGACATGCTGCTGAAGCTCGTTGATCCCGGCTTCGGCGGAACGGCCGCGGCGGGCGCCTTCGAAGCTGAACGGCTTGGTGACGACGCCGACGGTGAGGATTCCGCGGTCGCGCGCCGCCTTGGCGATGACCGGCGCCGCGCCGGTGCCGGTGCCTCCGCCCATGCCGGCGGCGATGAAGCACATATGGGCACCTTCGAGCGCCTGCTCGATCTCCATGATCGCTTCTTCAGCGGCCGCCTTGCCGATTTCCGGCCGGGACCCGGCGCCGAGACCCTGGGTGATCTTCGGGCCGAGCTGGATCTTGCGGTCCGCGAGGCTGTGGTTAAGGGCCTGGGCGTCGGTGTTGGCGACGATGAAATCGACGCCCTGGACATCCGACTGGATCATGTTCGCGATCGCGTTTCCGCCCGCTCCGCCGACCCCGATCACGCTGATCCGGGGCCGAAGTTCTTCCACTTCCGGGCGGATGAAATCGATGCTCATATCTGGTCTCCCCTGTGCCCTCGCGCGCTGTAACGCGCGCCCTCTAACCCCTTTTGCACTATGCGATTCTCGGGTGCGAGCGAAAAGTTAACAGCCGACTCATTTTCTTCTCAATATTGACTCTTGAAGACGGAAATCAGCCGCTGGACGATGTTCCCGCCCGGTTTGTCTTGAATTCCGACAGTCGGAAAGCCGGTGCGCAGATCCGTTTCTCCGGACGCCGCGAACAAGGCGAGCCCGGCGAGCGTCGAAAATGCCGGGCCGCTATGGGCGTCGGGAAGCCCGGGCATGTTGGGCCGGCCGACGCGAACCGCCCGGCCAAGCACGCCCTGCGCATAATCGGCGATGCCCTTCAGCTCGGCGCCGCCGCCGGTCAGAACCACCTGGCGGCCGAACGGGCCCTGAAAGCCGAGCGACTTGAGCGCCGCCTCGATCTGGGCGGTCAGTTGCTCGAGCCGCTGTCGGATCACCGCCACCAGCTGGGCCCGGGTCACCCGCGCCGATTCCATGCCTTCCTGGCCGCCGGCGATCGGCGCCAGCTCGATCATGTCGTGATTGTCGCGCGGGCTCGTCATCGCCGAGCCGTAAAAGCATTTGATCCGCTCGGCCTCGTTGCGGCGGGTGCCGAAGGCGGCGGCGATGTCGTCGGTGATGTCGCTGCCCCCGAACGGGATGGTCTTCAATCCGACGAGCATCCCGCCGGCGAACAGCGAGACGTTGGTCACGCCCGCGCCGAGCTCGACGAGGGCGACGCCGAGCTCGCGCTCCTCCTCGCTCAGACAGGCCTTTCCCGCCGCGACCGGCGAGGCGACGATCGCCTCCACCCCGAGATGGGCCGAGCGGACGCAGAGATCGAGATTCTTCACCGGCGCCGGATCGGCCGCGACGACGTGGATATCGACGGCGAGCCGATCGGCGTGGAGACCGCGCGGCTTCTTCACTCCGGTCATTCCGTCGATCGTGTAGAGCGCAGGAAGAGCATGGAGGATCATCCGGCCCTCTGGGTCGATCGATTCCTGGCCGGCGTTGAGCAGCGCGTCGATGTCCTCGCCCGAGATTCGGCGGCCGCCGATCCCGACCTCGACGCTGGCGACGGTGCTGACCAGGCCGCCGGCCGAAAAGCCGACGAACACCTGATCGATATTGGTCCCGGCGATGCGTTCCGCCTGCTCGACCGCTTCGCGGATCGCCAGCTCGCTCTTCTCCATGTCGGCGATGAAGCCGCGCTTGACGCCTCGGCTCTCGCGCTGGCCAGTGCCGAGGATCTTCAGGCGGCCGTCCTCGTCCGGCTCGGCGATGAGCGCCGACACCTTGGACGAGCCGACGTCGAGCGCGGCGACGAGCTTGCGCGTCGGTATGGGCTGGGCTCGGCGCACCTAGATCGTCCTCGCCAGATCTTCGGGCACCGGTCCCGGATCGGGAGCGGCGAGCTCGGGAACGGTCGAGCCCGGCTGGCGGGACACTCGAACGACCATTCGGCGCGGGTCGCGCATATCGAAACGAACGAAGCCGCGGCCGAGCAGCTGGGTCTGCTGGTCCATCCGGGCGAAGCGGAGGATCGCCCGTTTTGCTTCATCGCCTTCCGGCAGGGTGAGGGTCTCACCGGTCTGGAACCTGATGTCCCAGCGCCGGCCGCCGACCCAGGTCGCGCCGGCGATCTGCGGTCGAAGATGCGGTGTCCCCTCGAGCAAAGCCGAAAGCGCCGCGACCTCGCGGTTGGCGGCGGGGCCGATGACGAGGGGCAGATCGGGCATGGATTCGAGCCTGACCGGCTCCAGCACGACACCTTCGCCGTCGATCAGGTTCAGTTGCCGGTTGTTCTGCCAGATCGCCACCGGCTGCCGCTCGACCACGTCGACGACGAGCGTGTCGGGCCAGCGCCGGGAGATCCGGGCTTCCTTGACCCAGCCGAACTGCAACAGCCGCTCCCGGGTCGCCTCGAGATCGACGAGCGGAAGGGCCATGGACGGCTGATCGAAGGCGACATTGTAGATGTCGAGCCGGGAGACCCGCTCGGCTCCCTTGATCTCGACCCGCTTCATCGTGAAGCCGGCGTCGCCGATCGTCTCGGCCATGGCGGTGCCGGCGATCGCCGGAAGCCGGAAAGCCAGGCTGACGGCGACAAGGATCGCGACGGCCATTCCGGCGAAGACCCAGCCGCCGATCCTCTTGCCGGTGCCCGGCGCGAAGCCGGCGGACTGAAGGAGGCTTTGCGGCTTCTGGCGGCGAGTGCTGACGCTTCTCGATGACGAGCGCGACCGGCCTTGCCCCTTCGAAGCGCCTCCCCGCGCGATCCTTGCCGTCATAAGGCCGCCCTCACGATCCGCTCGACGAGCTCGGCATAGTCGATCCCCCGTATCCGCGCCTGTTCCGGAACCAGGCTCAACGGCGTCATTCCCGGCTGGGTATTCACCTCCAGAAGAAAGAGGCCGTCGCTGCCCTGTTCGTCGTCCCAGCGGAAGTCGGAGCGCGAGGCGCCGCGGCAGCCGAGCAGGCGGTGAGCGCGAAGCGCCATGTCCATCGCCTGGTCCCTGATGTCGTCCGGGATCTCGGCCGGGCAGACATGCTGGGTGAGCCCGTCCGTATATTTGGCGTCATAATCGTAGAAGCCCTGGGTCGGCTTAAGCTCGGTCACGGCCAGCGCCTCTTCGCCCAAGACGGCGACGGTGAGCTCGTGGCCACGAACGAAGGGCTCGGCCAGAAGCCGGTCGAACTGCTTCCAGGGGCCTTCGACGTCGCGGCCGATCGGATTGCCGTAATTGCCCTGGTCGGTGACGATGGCGACTCCGACCGAGGAGCCCTCATTGACCGGCTTCAGGACATAGGGCCGGGCCATCGGATCGGCGGCGTGGAGGCTTTCGCTCTCGACGATCCGCCCTTCGGGCATCCGGATGCCGTGAGGGACGAGGACCATCTTGGTCAGTTCCTTGTCGATCGCGATGACCGAGGTCTCGACCCCGCTATGGGTATATTTGAGACCCATCAGGTCCATCATGCCCTGGACGGTCCCGTCCTCTCCAGGCGTGCCGTGGAGGGCGTTGAAGACGACATCGGGCTTCACCTCGGCAAGCCGCAAAGCGACGTCCCGGTCCATGTCGATGGTCGTGACCCGATGGCCGCGGCTCTCGAGCGCCTCGGCGACGCCCTTGCCGGTGACCAGGGACACTTGCCGTTCCGCCGACCAGCCACCCATGAGCACGGCGACATGAAGCTTTTCCATCACTCGGACACCCCTACGCGCTGGATTTCCCATTCGAGCCGGACGCCCGAATGTTCGAACACCCGGCGCCGGACCTCCTCGCCCAACGCCTCGATCTGAGCGCTCGTCGCATTGCCGAGATTGAGGAGGAAGTTGCAATGTTTCTCCGAAACCTGGGCGTCGCCGATCCGAAGCCCGCGGCAGCCCGCCTCGTCGATGAGCTTCCAGGCCTTGGTCCCCGGCGGATTCTTGAAGGTCGACCCGCCGGTCCGCGACCGGAGCGGCTGGCTCGCCTCGCGCTCCGCCGCGATCCGGTCCATCTCGGCGCCGATCGCCGAGGGATCGCCGGCTTCGCCCTGGAACAGGGCCTCGACGACGACCGCGCCCTCCGGGATCTCGCTATGGCGATAGGTGTAGCCGAGCCGCTCAACCGGCCAGGTCTCGACCGATCCGTCTCTCAGGACGAGCGTCGCCTCGACGAGGATATCCCGGGTCTCGCGCCCATAAGCGCCGCCGTTCATCCGCACCGCGCCGCCCGCCGTGCCCGGGATTCCGCGAAGGAATTCGAGCCCGGCGATCCCCGAGTCCCG
>CBIGXQ010000083.1:0-10284 GCA_966193865.1 uncultured Sphingosinicella sp.
GCATCCGGTCGATCGCCTCGTTCACCGAGCTTTCCTTCTCGATGTAGGTGTCGGAGCGGGGCACATAGGCCTCGGGCTGGTAATAATCGTAATAGCTGACGAAATATTCGACCGCATTGTCGGGAAAGAAGCTCTTGAACTCGCCATAGAGCTGGGCGGCGAGAATCTTGTTCGGAGCGAGCACCAGCGCCGGCCGCTGGAGCGCCTCGATCACCTTGGCCATGGTGAAGGTCTTCCCCGAGCCGGTGACGCCGAGAAGGACCTGGGTCCTCTCCCCGCCCTGAAGCTCGTCGACGAGCTCGCCGATCGCCCGGGGCTGATCGCCGGACGGCTGATATTCGGAAACGACCCGGAACGGGCGGCCGGCTTCCGCTTTTTCGGGCCGCTGAGGGCGATGCGGAACGAAGGCCTGGCCGGTCTCCGGTTCTTCCAGGCTCGTTCGAATGGCGATCGACATGGGTCGGATATGGCGGTCGGCTGCCTGCCCTGCAACTCGACTTGAAAGGGTGCGATTGCCGAGCCGGTTCGAATGCGTCACAAGTCCGGCAAAAGGCACGCTTCATCCGGCCATCAACAACAGGGGAAAATTGATGAAACGACTCGTCCTTTGGGCGCCCTCGCTGGCGCTGCTTGCCGCTTGTTCGGGCGGCGGCTCCGACCAGATCCAGCCCGGCATGTGGGAAACGACCAGCCGAATGACCGACGTCGAGGTGCCCGGAATGCCGCCCGCAATGGCCGAGCAGATGAAGGCCCAGATGGCGAACCAGACCCAGACCCAGTCGCAGTGCATCACCCCAGAGCAGGCGGCCAACCCCGCCGGAAGCATGCTCAGCCAGGGCGAGGACGCCCAGGGCTGCACCTTCTCCGATTCCACCTTCTCGGGCGGAGTCATAAGGGTTCGCGGCACCTGCCCCGGGCCGGCCGGGGCGGGAACCGCGACCATGTCCTGGGAAGGCTCCTATACCGCGACGACGATGGAAGGGGCGATCACCGCCGAGGTCCAGGCGCCGCCGGGAACCGAAGGCGGACCGCAGACGATCCGCATGTCCGGCACGCTTTCCTCGCGCCGGACCGGCGATTGCCCGGCGACCTGACCCTCATTTGACCATGCCGGCTCGACGGCGTCGCCGGGTTGGGCGGCGCCGTCGCTTGCATATGGCCAATCGCACCGGCGGCCGCTAGCTTCCCTGAAAAAGAGGGGGGATCCGAAATGCGCATGATGCTGGTCGTTCCACTGTTGATCGTCGCCGGCTGCGGCGGCGAGGCCGCCACCGAGGAAAAGAAGGCGCGCCTGGCGAGCCTCGATCCCGGCCAATATGAGCTCAGCTCCGAAGTCACCCGCCTGACCAATGTCGACGAAGGCGAGGCCGCGCTCGACACGCCGGTCGGCACCCGGGCGACCGGGAGCGTCTGCGTCGGCTCCAGCGGGCGGGTGCCGACCGAGCTCTTCTCCGGCGAAGGCTATGAGTGCAGCTACAACAATTATTATGTCCGCAACGGGCGGATCAACGCCTTGCTGAGCTGTACCCGCGAGGGCCTCCAGGGTGACATCGCGATGACCGTCGATGGAAGTTTCGAGAGCGGACAGCTGAGCTACGACCGCAATATCCGAACGATCCTCGCGTCGGACGGCGATGTCCTCGTCGACCATCGGGTCAGCGGCCGCCGGACCGGCGAGTGCGCGCCGCAGGCGGATGCGCAGGGCAATTCGGCGCAGGGGAACGCGACGGAGGGCGAATGAGAGGCGGCGGCCTGATCCTGGCCGCCTCGTTCTGCCTCTCCGGCTGCAGCGATCCGCAGCCGGAGGCCCGCGACATGAGCATCAACGAAGTGGCCGCGGAGCTGGCCAATATCGAGATCGCGCCGGGATTGTGGGAATCGACCAGCGAGGTGTTGAACGTCACCGCCCCCAATCTGCCGCGCGAGCTGCAGAACCGGATGAAGGGCCCTTCCCGGACGAGCCGGCACTGCATCACTCCGCAACAGGCGTCGCGCCCCGACGCCAATTTCCTCGCCACCCGCGGGGACAATTGCGCCTATCGCGATTTTTCGATGCGGAACGGCCGGATGCAGGGGAGGATGGTCTGCAGCGGCGGCGACATGCCCGGGGAAGCGACCGCGACGATGAGCGGCGAATATGGACCGCAAAGCTATGACATGCGGATGCGGATGGAGATGGCCGGTCCCGCCGATTCGACGATGACGATCGAGACCCGGGCGAGCGGCCGGCGGGTCGGCGACTGCCCTTCCGAAGGAGAAAGCGAGCGATGATCGGCTATGTGACGATCGGCACCAACGATCTGGCGAAGGCGCGTGCTTATTACGACGCTCTGTTCGAGTCGATCGGCGCCTCGCGGCTGATGGAGTTTCCGGAGGGCTTCACCCTCTACGGCACCGGCTGGGGACGGCCGGGAGTCGCCGTCACCCCGCCTTATGACGGCGCCAAGGCCACCGTCGGCAATGGCAGCATGGTCGCGATCGCGATGGACAGCCGGGACAAGGTCGACGCCTTCCATGCCAAAGCGCTGGAACTCGGCGGAAGCGACGAAGGGGCGCCCGGGCTTCGAAGCCCGGAGGGCGAACGCGCCTTTTACGGCGCCTATTTCCGCGATCCTGAAGGCAATAAGTTCTGCGCCTTCAGGGTCGGGCCGGCAGAGCCTCGATCGGCCGCCGAGGCGATGCCGCCGAATCCAGCGGCGGCAGGCTGAAGGTCTGTCCCACTTCGGTAGCGACGAACCAGTCCGGAGCGATGCTGCGCTGACGGCGAAGCGCCGCAAGGCGCCGGCGGGGATCGTCGATCGGCTCGAAGGTGAGCTGGAACGTTCCCCAGTGCACGCCAAGCGCCCGGACCGGATTGAGCGCTTCGAAGATCCGCACCGCCTCGTCCGGGTCGACATGATGGTTGCGCATGAAATCGCGCGGCTCGTAGGCGCCGATCGGGATGATCGCGAGCCGGAACGGGCCGCGCCGCGCCGCTTCGGCCACCCAGGATCCGTCCCCCCAGCCGGTGTCGCCGGCGAAGAAGATGTTGCCGCCTGGAGTGACGATCGTGAAGGCGGACCACAAGGCGCGGTTGCGGTCGGTGAACCAGCGCGAGCTCCAGTGATGGTTGCGCTCGACGACCACCTCGACGCCCGGCCCGATCGTCGTCCGGGCGCCCCAGTCGAGGGCGGTTGAGACGATCCCCTGGCTGGCAAGGATCGAGTCGTTGCCGAGGCTGGTGACGATTCTCGGCCGGTCCCGCTGCCACAGCCGCTTCAGCGTCGGCAGGTCCAGATGATCATAATGATTATGACTGACGACGATCAGGTCGATCTTCGGCAGGTCCTCGAAGCGGACTCCGGGCGCCCTCACCCGGCGCGGCCCGACGAAGGAGAAAGGCGAGGCTCGGTCCGACCAGATCGGATCCGTGAGGATAGCAAGGCCCTGGGTCTGGATCAGAACGGTGGCATGACCGATCCAGGTGACCCGCATCTCGGCGCCGTCCACGCGCTGCGGCGGAACCGAAGGCGTGACTGGCACCTGGGCCGGCCATCGCGCCCGCTCGCTCGATCCGGCCCAGCGGCCGAAGAAATTGCCTCGCCTGCGTGGCGGCTCGGAGTCGGGGTTGAAGAATCGCTCGCCGTCAAAATGATCGGTGGCGGCGCCGCGATAGTAGATCCGGTCCAGGAAAGGCGGAATCAGGGTCGGCGCGAAGCAGAGCGCGACGAGCAGGAACAGGATCAGGACCCCGAGACCCCGAAGCACGGCCCCCATCGGCCGCTTCATGCTTCCGGCACGGACGGGCAAGCGGCGATTCAGGAGGCCAGGGTGAAGCCGGCGGGTGCTCGGGTCTCGACATGCTCCTCGTGGTAGATGTCGAACATGAGCCGAACTCTCGAACCGCCGCAGCTCAAGGCGACGGCGTCGACCACCGAACCGAAGGCACCGACTCCGCCGTCGCCTCGGCCGCCGATCTGCGGAGTCGATCCGCCACTGCAGCGAAGCCTCGACAGATAGGCGCGCTCGCCTTCCGGACCGCCGACCCGGATCGGGTTTTCGAGGCTTCCGAGCGGATGGGCGTCGGCGGCGGCGGCGAGGGCCTGCATTTCCTCTTCCGGCGAGCCGGGGCTCAACTGGGCCACCATGGCTTCGGCCGAGACGGTTCGAGCGCCGAGCCTCTGGGCGTGGGCTGGAACGGCGAGCAGGGCGACGGCGAGCAGGACGACAGCGGCGGGGGCCGGAAAGCGGAACAGGAAAGGCATCTTCAAACTCCTTTCCATGCATCTAGGGGCGGGAATCGGCTCCGCACAAGCCGGCTTCTTCGGCGCTTTCGGCGAAGCGCCTGACAAATCAGTGAAAATCGCGCGACTTGATGCGCATGCCGCCGTCCCGGCCGGGGGGCAATGCCGCGACCGGCGGCGGCGGAAGGCGGTTCTTGTGGCGCGGATCATGGCTGCCGTTGCGGGCGCCGTCGCCGGGACCGGGGCGATAGGGGAAGTCGCGATTGCCGACCTCTCCGAGGAGCGGCGTGAGGTCCTCGATCGAATCGGCGATGACGTGGATCACCTGGCCTTCACGCTGGAGCCGGCCCTTGATCCCGACCATCGCCGAGGACAGGATGGTCCGGCGATAGCGGTCGAACAATCGTTGCCAGACGATCGCGTTGGCGATCCCGCTTTCGTCCTCAAGGGTCATGAAGGTGACATTGCCCTTGCCCGGACGCTGCCGGATCAGGACGATCCCGGCAATGTAGATCCGGGCACCGTCCCTCAAGGTGCCGAGCCGTTTCGCCGGCATCGCCCCCTGCCGGTCAAGCTCCGGCCGGAGGAAGGCGAGCGGGTGATCGCGCAGCGAGAGCTGGACCGAACGATAATCCTCCACCACCTCGCGTCCTTCGGTCATCGCGTTGAGAAGCACCGCCGGCTCGTTCTCGCGCGCTTCGGCCGCCGCGAAGAGCGGCAGCGGCGCCTGGCCGAGGCCGCGAAGGCGCCACAGGGCCTGACGACGATCCAGCCCGAGCGATCGGAAGGCGTCGGCATCGGCAAGCTTCTCGAGCGTCGCCACCGGCACTCCGGAACGCCGCCAGACGTCCTCGATGCTGGTGAAGGGCGAATCGGCGGCGGCCGCGGCGATCCTCGCGCCATGGTCGTTGGCGAGCCCCTTCACCATTCGAAGCCCGAGGCGGACCGGAAGCAGGGGCCTGTCGCCGGCTTCCAGCGTGCAGTCCCAGCGGCTGGCGTTGACGCAGACCGGGCGGATTTCGACCTCATGATTGCGGGCGTCGCCGACGAGCTGGGCCGGAGCATAGAAACCCATCGGCTGGGCATTGAGCAAGGCGGCACAGAAGATGTCCGGATGATGGAATTTCATCCAGGAGGAGGCGTAGGCGATCTTGGCGAAGCTCGCCGCATGGCTTTCCGGGAATCCGTAGCTTCCGAAGCCCTCGATCTGCCTGAAGGTCCGCTCGGCGAAGTCGAGGCTGTAGCCGCGTTCGAGCATGCCGTTGATCATCGGCTCGCGGAACCGGCTCACGCCCCCGGTCGACTTGAACGTCGCCATCGACCGGCGAAGCGCGTCGGCCTCGGCCGGAGTGAAGCCGGCACCGACGATCGCCACGTTCATCGCCTGCTCCTGGAACAAGGGCACGCCGAGCGTCTTCCTGAGCACGGCCTCGAGCTCGGGCCGGGGATATTCGGGAATTTCCTTATTCTCCCGCCGCCGAAGATAGGGATGGACCATGTCGCCCTGGATCGGCCCCGGCCGGACGATCGCCACCTGGATGACGATGTCGTAAAACTCCCTCGGCTTCAGCCGCGGCAGCATCGACATCTGGGCGCGGCTTTCGATCTGGAAGACGCCGATCGTGTCGGCGTTGCAGATCATGTCGTAGACCGCCGGATCGTCTTCCTGGAGCGACTCCGACCAGAGGTTCATGTCGATCCCCTTGTGCGCCCGAAGAAGATCGAAGGCCCGGCGCATGCAGCCGAGCATGCCGAGGCCGAGCACGTCCAGCTTCATGATCTTCAGCTCTTCGAGATCGTCCTTCTCCCATTCGATCACCCGGCGATCCGCCATTGCCGCCGGCTCGATCGGAACGAGCGAATCGAGCCGGTCCTGGGTGAGAACGAAACCACCGGGATGCTGGCTGAGATGCCGGGGCGTGCCGATCAGCTGACGGCTCAGCTCCAGGGTCAGCGCCAGCCGCGGATCCTTTCGATCGAGGCCGAGCTCGTCGACATGCCGTTCGGCGACGCCTTCGTTGGACCAGCCCCATACCTGGCTCGACAGGGTCGCCGTCAGATCCTCCGAAAGGCCGAGCGCCTTGCCGACCTCGCGCACCGCGCCGCGGGTCCGGTAGCGGCTGACCACCGCCGTCAAGGCGGCATGGCGATGGCCATAATTTTCGTAGATCCACTGGATCACTTCCTCGCGCCGCTCATGCTCGAAATCGACGTCGATGTCGGGCGGTTCGTTGCGGCTTTCCGAAATGAAGCGTTCGAACAGCAGGCTGTGCTTGATCGGATCGATCGAGGTGATCCCGAGGACGTAGCAGATCATCGAATTGGCGGCAGAGCCTCGGCCCTGGCAGAGTATCTGCTGGCTTCGAGCGAACTGGACGACCGAATTGACCGTCAGGAAATAAGGCGCGTAGCGAAGCTTGCCGACCAGCTTCAGCTCATGCTCGAGCAGGTCCGAATAGGACCTTGGCGGGCCGTTCGGGAAAAGGGCGGCGAGCGAGTCGCGGGTCAGCTTCTCGAGCGCGGCCTGCGGCGTCAGCCCGGACATGACGATCTCGTCCGGATATTGGTAGCTCAGCTCGCGAAGCGAGAAGCTGCAGTCCGAGGCGATGTCGGCGCTCGCCTGGACTGCATCGGGGAAGGCCCTGAACCGCCGCTCCATCTCGATCGGGGACTTGAGATGGCGATCGGCGAAGCGCTCGCGGCGAAAGCCGAGCTCGTCGATCGTGACATGCTCCCGGATCGCGGTCACGACGTCGTGGAGCATCCTCTTGTCGGGGCCGTCGTAGAGCACGTCGCCGGTGGCGAGGCTTCGCACCTGGTGGCGCCGGGCGAGCGATTCGAGCGAATGGAGCCGTCGAAGCTCGCCTGGCCGGCGGCGATGGGTGAGCGCAAGATGGCTTCGATTGCCGAAAATGTCGCGAAGCTGGGCCAATGCGGTGGCGCCGGCGGAGTCCGCCTCGTCCGGAACGAGCGCCGCGACCAGTCCGTCCGACCAGGCGGCGACGTCCTCCCAGTGGAGAAAGCATTGCCCTTTCTCGCCTTTGCGCGGGTCGGCGCGGCTCTTGCCGATCGTCAGCAAGCGGGTGAGCCTGGACCAGGCGGCGCGATCCCGGGGCCAGACCAGAAGCGAGGCGCCGTCCATCAGGTCCAGCCGGCAGCCGGCGACGAGCCGGACTGCGGTCGAATCGGCGGCGCGAAGCGCCTTGACGAGCCCGCCGACGCTGTTGCGGTCGGCGATTCCGAGCGCCGGGTAACCGAGCAGGGCGGCCGCCGAGAACAATTCCTCGGCGCTGGAAACGGCGCGCAGGAAGCTGAAATGGGTCGCCGCCTGGAGCTCGACATAGGTCATGCGAAGATTCCGTGCATGTGCCAGCCCATGTCGCCGGTCGCGCCATCCTCGCCGTCGCCGCTTCGGTAGAGCCAGAAACGGGCGCCATCCTCATCCTCGACCTGGAAATAGTCGCGGACCGAAGCGCTCTCCTCGGCCCGGCGCCACCATTCGCCATAGAGCCGCTCGGGCCCGTCGGCGGCCGCGACCCGGTAGATCCGGCCACGCCAGCGGAACCGGCGGGGCGGGCCGTCGGGAAGCGGCGACATCACCTGATCGACCGGCTCGGGCGGGGCAAGGAGCCGGACCGGACGCGGCCAATCGGGCCAGCGCGCCGGCCTTTCGAGCGGGCCGATCCGGGCGACGCTGCGTTCCGGCAGGTCGCTTTCCAGAGCGGTCAGCCGGAACAGCCGCCGGCCGCCCAGTCGAACGGCGAGGCGATCGACCAGAAGGCTGAGATCGGGCGTCGGCCGGGCTCCGGAAAGTCCCCCTTCGATCGCTTGCGGCGCCAGCGGCTCGGCCCGCGCCGCCACCAGCCGAAGCCGCTCGATCCCGAATCCCGGCTCGATCGTCTCGATCTTCGCCTCGATCAGCCGCCGCAGATGGGCGCCGTCGCGGGTCGCCCGGGCGAGGCTGATGGTGACCGCCTGAACCTCCTTGTCGATTCGATCGCAAAGCAGGACGAGCCGGCGAAGGCCGAGCCCCGCTTGCGCCAGCATCGGCACGAGCCGGCGGACCGCTTCGCCCGAGGCTTCGGCGATGCTCTCGGGCGTGGCGATCGGCTCGACGAAGCGAAGGAGCACCGAAAGCGGCTCTTCAGGAACGATCGGATCGAACGGCTCCGGGGCACGCCCGAGCGCCTGATCGAGCCGGAGCAGAAGCGTCGAGCCGAAACGGCGCTGGAGCGGCGCCCGGGGCATGGCGACGAGCTCGCCGATCCGTTCGACGCCGAGCCGGTGAGCGGTCGCGAGCTGGGCCGGGTCGAGCCGGAGAGCGGCCAGCGGCATGGCCGCGATCGCCTCCGCTTCCGCGCCGCCGGGGCAAAGGACTAAAGGCGCGGGACCGAATCGGGCGAGCGCATGAGCCGTCCCGGCGGTTCCGGCAACGGCGATCCGGGCGCTGAAGCCGAGCCGGCCGAGAAAGGCGAGGATGCGCTCGCACATCCTTCGCTCGCCGCCGAACAGATGAGCGACTCCGCTGAGGTCGAGCCACAGGCCGTCGGGACCGGACAAGGCGGCGCGCGGAGTCCAGCGCCGGGCGGCGAACAGGCCGAGCCGAAGCAGCCAGCGGGAATCGCCTTCCGGATCGGAGTCTCGAACGTCGAGCCCGGGAATCAGGATCCGGGCCTTGCTGAGCGGCATTGCCGGGGCAAGGCCGAGCGACCGCGCCTGCGGCGAAACGGCCGCAAGCAGGTTCTGATTGCCCTGCCGGTGGCAGGTCACCAGGGCTCCGGCGCCGTCCCAAGCCCCCGGCACGATGTCCTTCGTTGCCGGCTTGAGCGCCCAGCGCGCACCCGGCCGCCAGCCGCCGCTTCGCCCCGGCAACGCACCGCGGCCCTCCTGCCGGCGATCGGCGTCAGGCGGCGCGGACGTCGGCGCCGGCGCGCTTCGGCGCTCGGACCGCCTGATCCGGTCGATCGCCAGATCGGGCAGATAGAGCGAGGCGAGCCTCGGCATCGGGAGCCTCCAAATACCATGAATGAGGGGGACCGCCGCGCTGGCGGACCAGTTCGACCTTCCAGCGGGCCCGGCCTATGCCTTCGAACGGCCCGATCTGGGCGAAAGACAGCGCCGCCGAGGACGCGCAGCCGATCCGCCAGCGGGTGAGCGCCGCCGCCGGCACGGCCAGGGGATCAACCTCCTTCTTCTTCCACCGGCGGCCGAGCAGAGCGGCCGTCCCGCCTTCTTCGGCGGCGAGCTGGAGCCGGCGCGTGGCGGGCATCAAGGCGCGGCCGACCTCGCCGACCACCGCCGCCAGCGAGCCGTGGCGTATGCCTTCCTCCATCACCGCGAGCGCTTCCTCGTCATTGCCGCATTCGGCATAGAGGACCCGGTCCGGACTCAGTCCCGCCAAGGCGAGAGCGGGCGCGAACAGATCGCGTCTCGTCAGCGCCCACAGGACCTGGCTTCGGCCTTCGTCGCGGCGCGAGAAACGGGCGGCGAGGGCGGCGAGGAACAGGGTGGCGGCGGCTTCGTCAGGAGCCGCCGGGCTGGCGGAAGCGGCTTCGTGGAGACCGATGGCAAGCCCGCCCGAAGCGAGCCGGCCGTCGACTTCGTCGATCCCCAGGCGAAGCGGCGCGCCGCTTCCGGCTCGGCCGGTGCGTTCGATCGCGTCTATCTCCGCCTTGAGGGCGGCGATGCGCGGATCCTGCAAGGAAGGAACGGACATGCGACTCGGACTCATTTGTTCGCATTATGTTCCGCTCACATTCAGCCGGAGTCAAGGAGCGGCGCGAGAAACCCAAGTGCCTCTCGACATTCCGATAAAGCTGCAACAGAACCTCTTGATGAACCTCTTCCGAGCGCTCCTCCTCGCCTTCTCCCTGATCGTCACCTCGCCGGCCTTCGCGCAGACCGGCGATCAGGACTGGCTCTACCGCGGCAGCGACATCGCCCGCGATCCGGACTGGCGTTTCGGCACCCTCGCCAACGGCCTGCGCTACGCCGTCCGCCGAAACGCGCTGCCGGAAGGCCAGGTCTCGATCCGGGTCAGGATCGACGCCGGCTCGCTGCA
>CBIGXQ010000084.1:0-10250 GCA_966193865.1 uncultured Sphingosinicella sp.
GAGATCGGCACTCCGGTGACCAATCTCGGCGCGATGACCTGCCCGCTCGCCCGCGCCTTCGCTCGCTGGGTGAGGGAGTCGGTCCAGCCCGCGGCGGCTCGCCATCTCGGCTCGCCGGTGCGCAGGGTCGAGACGTTCGGAACTTATGCCTGTCGCCCGGTCAACGGCCGGTCCGGCGCGAGGATGAGCGAGCATGGCCTCGCCAATGCGGTCGATGTCGCCGCCTTCCTTCTCGCCGACGGGCGCCGGGTCTCGGTCGAGGCAGGCTGGCGCGGCGAGGAGGAGAATGTCCGCCGATTCCTCCGCGAGATCCACCAGGGTGGCTGCCGGCGCTTCGCGATCGGCCTCGGCCCCGATTCGGACGCTTATCATTACAACCACCTCCATTTCGACATGGGGCGAGGCCCTTATTGCCGCTAGGATGAGCACGGCCTAAGGCACCGGGCATGACCGATCCCGTCCCGCCGAAGCGCGTATTCCATCCCGCCCGTGAAGAAGCCGAAACCGCCGCCCAGCAGGCGGTCAGCGCTCAGACGGTCCATCCCGCCTATCGGCTCGCCTTCCAGGACATGGACTTCCTACTTCGCGAGGATCTTCGGCCGGTGCGCTTTCAGCTCGAGCTTCTGAAGCCCGAGCTGCTGATGGACGAAGCCCGGATCGCCTCCATGTTCGTCTTCTACGGCTCGGCCAGGATTCCCGAGCCTGAGCGGGCCCGGGCGCTGGTCGAGGCCGCCTCGACCGATCAGCAGCGGCTGATCGCCGAGCGGCTCCTCGCCAAGTCGAAATATTATGACGAAGCGCGAAAGCTCGCTCAGATGGCCAGCCGGGTCGAGCCCGACGCCGACGGCCGGCGCCAGTTCGTCGTCTGCTCCGGCGGCGGCCCGTCGATCATGGAAGCCGCCAATCGCGGCGCCCGCGACATGGGCCGCGACACGGTCGGCCTGAACATCGTCCTTCCGCACGAGCAGATGCCGAACGAATATGTGACTCCGGAGCTCAGCTTCCGATTCCAGTATTTCGCGCTGAGGAAGATGCCCTTCCTGCTCCGCGCCCGCGCGGTCGCCGTCGTCCCGGGCGGTTTCGGCACGTTCGACGAAGCGTTCGAGCTGCTCACCCTGGTCCAGACCGGCAAGGTCCAGAAGCTCCCGATCATCTTCTTCGGCCGCGAATTCTGGGACCGGGTCGTCAATTTCGACGCCCTCGTCGAGGAAGGCGTCATCGCCCCGTCGGACCTCGAGCTGTTCACCTTCTGCGAGACCGCCGAGGAAGCCTGGTCCTGCGTTTGCGACTATTATTCGGACTCGGCCGAAGGGCTGGGCTGCGACTGATCTCGACTCCCTCTCCCTTCAGGGGAGAGGGCCGGGGTGAGGGGGGAGGCGATGCCCCTCTGCGGGAGCAAGCGCCCCTGTCCGACCGCTAGTGCTTCGGCTGTTCCTGCTCGGCCCGGCCGCTGACGTCGGTCGCGGCGGGTCCGCCGACCGATCGTTGGTCGCGGACTGTGCCTTCCGGAGTCGGCTGGGGCGCCGCCATGTCGCCCTGGGCGGGCTGGTCCGCGGCTTCGGCCGCCTGCTCGGCCGGCGAAGCGGCGGCGGGCGGCGGCGGAATGGTGAGGTTGCCGCCCTGCGAATTGAGATAGGCCATCAGATTGGCCCGGTCCTGCGGGTCGCTGAGGCCGGCGAAGGTCATCTTCGTGCCCGGCGCGAATTGGCGCGGGCTCCGCAGCCACTCGCTCATCCTGTCCCAGTCCCAATTGCCGCCTTTTTCGCGAAGCGCGTCGGAATAAGCGAAGCCAGCGACGTGGGCGACGCCCGCCCCCATCGTTCCGAACAGGTTCGGGCCGAGGCCGTTGGCGCCGCCCTGGTTGACGGTGTGGCAGGCGGCGCACTTGCGGAACACGCCCTCGCCGGCGGCGGCGTCGGCGGTCTGCAGATAAAAAGCGATCGGCTGCTCGGCCGGGCCTTCTTCGCCGCCTTCTTCGATCACGCCCTGGATCGGATAGCCCATATGTTCCGGACGTTCGGCCTTGAAAACTTCGCCGGTGACGAGGCTTGCGCCGAGCAGGACAATGCCGGAGCCGAGCACCCACCCCGCAATCGTGTTGAACCGACCGTCCATGCCGCGAAATTCCTCCAGTACCGAGAGATTGATGGCGCCTCCTTTATGCGGGCACCGCGTCCGCTGCAAGCCGGGCATTTGGCCCCGGCAGCTTCGCTCGCGCCGGCCGATTCGGCGTGATGCCGGCCGATTCAAGCGGAACGTTTCGAGGGCGAAAGTTATGCCCGTTATCCTCATTATCCACAGGCAGATTCCCCTTTGACCGACTCATTTTTCATGACAGCTTCGATCCGTGGCCAAGACGATCTTCCGGCAACGGAAAGAGAGCCTTCCCAGCCACAGCCGGAGCGGCCGGGCCCTTGTCTCACCAGACGATGGTCGGAAAGCGAAGGCGGGGCGGCTGACGAAGCCGCCGCCAGGCGGAAGCTGCGGGCTTGCCCTTTAGCGGATGCGAAAGCGGCAGGCTTCGAAAAGCGCCCAAACGGTCTTTCGGACCCCGGTCCGGAAAACCGGCAGGCAGGTGGGGACGCAAGTCCTGATCTGTCCGGCGGAAGCGGGACGAAAGTCGGCGCGCTGCCACCGGCGGACTGGCCTGGCCAGATCGTCGGGCAGGACCGGGCTTCGGCTCGGGAGCTGCGAACCGGCAGGACCCAGGATCCCGATCCATGGACTGCCACAGGCGGAACCGAGGCTTCGGCCGAGGATCCCGCCACCCACGGGTCCGAGGCTTCGGCTTTCGGAATCGCAGGGAGCGGGAACAGGGACGCAAGTTCCTGATCTGCCGAGCGGCGAACCGCCAGGGCCTCGGCCCTGCGCGGGGAGCCCGCGGGGAACCCCGAAGGAGCGCAAGCTTCGAACGGACCCCGGAGGGATAGGCGCCGGAACCCCCGGTTCGGGCCTGATCGTCCCTCGAAGCTTCCCGGAGCTTACGCCTGGCCGAAAGGCTCGGCGCCGGCGACGGGACAGTGGGGGCTGGCGGCAACGCCAGCCCCCATTACTGTTTCCAGGGCAGGCGAGGCCGCCCCCTTTTCGCTTTCCTTTCGCTCTCCCTCCGCCGGCCTTTGCAGGAACGGCCGCCTCGCCGCCGCGTTGGCCGGACAGAGGACGAGGAGAAAGACGATGAGCGACCGCAAGGATCAGGACAAAGGCATCATCGGCGGCACGGGCGGCAACACCGCCGCCGGCAGCCCGGGCCATCCCGGTGTCGGCGAGGGCGCCGGCGCCGGTGCTGCCGGCAGCGGAACCGAAGAGGGCGAGCTCAAGTCGGCTCCAGCGCGCGAAGGCGGCGAGAGAAGTTCTGACCGGGAAGAGCCGGAAGGCCTTTCGGCCGGCGACGACAGCGTCGCCTCGGCGATCGGCGGCGGCTCGGCGGTCAGCGGCTCCGGCGGCGGAATCGCCCGAAGCGGCCGGCGGAGCAGCGAAGGCACCGGCACTGTTGGCGCTGCGCCCGATCCCGGCGACCCGGGCGGCATGGGCGGCGTCGGCGCGGGATCGCGGACGGCCGGCGACCGGCCGCCGGGCGGAGTGAGCCCGATGGCCACAGACGAATCCGAAAGCGAGTCCGAACCGCCTCGCCGCGCTTGATCTCTTAACCTGATTGGGTCGATACTCGTTGCGGGGGAGGATCGACTCATGTTTTCCAGGAGCAAGCCGGAATCCGCGCCGAAAGCGCTCAAGGCGGGAGCGCCGGGACTGTCGTTCATCGGCACCGAGGTCGTCGTCAGCGGCGACATCATCACCGGCGGCCAGCTTCATGTCGACGGCCGGATCGACGGTCACGTCCGCTGCGGCCAGCTATGCCAGGGCAAGAGCGGCACCGTGACCGGCAATATCGACGCCGAGGAAGCGAGGATCGGCGGGCTCGTCGAAGGCACGGTCGCCGCCCGCAACCTGGTCCTGGAATCCAGCGCCCGGATCAAGGGCGACATCGTCTACCAGACGATCAGCGTCGCCGCCGGCGCCCAGGTCGACGGTCGGCTCGCTCGCAGCGAAGCCCTGGCCTTGCCGGAGGAGCCGGCCAACAGAGTGCTCGCCGCCGCGATCGCCGAGACCAAGCCGCGCAAGCCCGACCAGGCGGTGGTCCCGGACGACATCTTCTCGCTTTCGCCGCCGCGGCAGGCGGCCGCGGGCTGATCAGCGAACCGGCGGGACGATGAGCAGCCACGTCGCCGAGATCGGCTGGATGTCTGACGGGGAGTTCGTCTCGGGCCGCTACAGCCGCCGCCATTCCTGGAGCTTCGACGGCGGCGCCGTCGTCCACGGCTCTTCCTCCCCTCAGGTCGTTCCGGAACCGATGTCGGATGCCGCCGCCGTCGATCCGGAGGAGGCGCTGGTCGCCGCCGTCGCCTCCTGCCACATGCTCTGGTTCCTGTCGCTGGCCCAGGCCGAAGGCCTCGACATCCTCAGCTATTCCGACAAGGCGGAGGGGCAGATGGGCCGGATCGCCCCGGGCAGGATGGCGGTCACCCGAATCGTCCTCAGGCCGGCGATCCGCTTCGCCAGCCGCCAGCCCGATTCTGCGGAGCAGGACCGGCTCCACCATCAGGCGCACGAGCGCTGCTTCATCGCCAATTCGCTGACCAGCGAGATCATCGTCGAGCCTTCGGCCTCGGCCTGAAGGCGAGACCTTTTCCTAGAGGCCCCACCAGGGCAGCTTCGCATAATAGCCGGCGACTTCCTCATAATCCTTCGCCTGCGGCCGGTCGGCCTCGTCGAGTCGAAGGGTCGGCGCTTCCGCCAGCTGCTCGCGGGTCAGGTCGATGACATAGGCGTCGAGGTTGACGTCGTAGGTCAGCCGTTCCCACGGCACCGGATGGACGTTCTCGCCGACTCCGAAGATTCCGCCGAACGAGAGCAAGGCGTAGGAGACCTTGCCGCTGACCTTCTCGATCATGACGTTGTGGATGGTTCCGAGCCGCTGGTCGGAGCGGTTGTAGACCGGCGTGCCTTCGACCCGTCGCGACGAGATCAGTTCGTGGCGGTCGTCGATGACCGGTTCATGGTCGGGCGCCGGCCGGGCTTGTTGAGACATTGTCCGTCTCCCTTGTACGCCCCCCGAGTCCTTATAGCAGAAACCCGGGTCGAAGGCACGAAAAGACGGTCCGGCGAAGGGGTCAGGCCCCGGCTTCGGCGAGAAATCGGGCGTCGGCGCCGTCCCACAACATCCTGATGCCTTTCGGAAGCGCGCCGCGGATCTTGGCGACCTGCCCTTCGGACAGATGGCGCTCGAGCACGCCGAACACGGCCGCGATCGCGTCGGCCGGGTCGACCGGGCGAGCGTCGCTGAGCCATTCGGCGACTTCCTCGGTGAACTCCTCCGGGCTCCGGCAGTCGGCCGGGATCCGACCCGGTTCGAACTGGTCGTAATAAATGCCTCGGACGAGGAGCGGCAATTGGGCGCCGAGATGGGCGCTCAGCTCTAGCGGCAGCCGGTCGCGAAGCTTGTGGAGGACGACGGAAAGCGCCTTCCACGCGAGCTGCCGGTCGGGGCCGAGCCGATCCATGATCTCGTTGAGCCAGATGTTGGTGGTCTGGAGCGTCTTGTCGAAGACTTCGAGTCCGGTGGCGCTCATGGGAGATCCTCCTTTTCACGCAAACCCTCGCTCATCTGCCAACGACAGGGGCTCGCCGCTGTTCCGCCGCTGATGGCGGGCCGTGGTGCCGCCGGGACGGGAGGCGCTGCCGCGCGCGAAGACGCCACGTCCGATCGGCAGGTTGGGCGGCGACGGCCCCGCTTCACCTCGGGAACATCGGCGAATCCCGCCGGTTTTAGGCGGCAATGCAATGACAAGGAGTACTGACATGGCCGCCAGCAAGCGCGAGCTGATCGATACCGGGAGCGACAAGAGATATGTTCGCCGCGACAGCCAGGGGCGATTCAAGGAATCGGAGGATGTCGGCCGCTCGCTGGCCGCCGACCGCCGCCAGAAGGCGAAGACCGAGACCAAGTCCGGCCAAGGCGATCGCGGCGACCGAAGCCATTAGGCGCTCGCCGCGGCGGGTCGCCGCGCTCTACCGTCATCCCGGCGCCCGCCGGGGTGACCGTGAAGGGAAGGGGCCGACGGGGAGACGGCCGCAGGCCGCCACCCCCGCATTACCCGAGGGGGTGGATTAGGAACTCGGTAGCCTTGTCTCCCCTAAGCAGCCGCGATGAGCGCCAAATTCCTTATCCAGGCGGATCGTGACAACGGCCTGATCCGAATCGTCATGACCGGCTTCTTCACTCGGGCCGATCTCGACCGGTTCCTGGTGGCTCGGGCCCGGGCGCATGCCCAGCTCGGCCTTGCGCCCAACATCCATTCGACCCTGAATGACGTCAGGCGGATGAAGATCCAGTCGCCCGAGATGGTCGACGCCTTCCGGGAGATGCTTGCGGCGCCGGAATATCGCTCGCGGCGGCTCGCCTTCATCGCCGGCCCGACCCTCGCCCGATCGCAGCTGATGCGCGCCTGCAGCGGCCGCGACGTCCGCTATTTCGAGGATCCCGAGGAAGCCGAGGCCTGGCTCCTGGAGGACAGGCAAGGGGCCGGCTCAAGGCGCGCCGCCTGAGCTCCCGAAGCTTGACTTCCTTCGCGCTTTCGGCTTTGGGATCCGGCGACGCGGCGGGGCACGGCTCCGCCGTTTGTTTTGGGGTCTGGGCGGTCCCCCATTTGATCGCCTGGCCCGAAGTACCAGCAGACCGGAACGGAGCAGGCTCCAGACCGATCGGCTAGACGGCTTCGGGACGAACGAAGGAAGAAGACATGCGTCACCGCGTCGGCGGCCGTAAGCTCGGCCGCACCTCAAGCCACCGTCAGGCGATGTTCCGCAACATGGCGGCGGCCCTGATCAAGCACGAGCAGATCACCACCACGCTTCCCAAGGCGAAGGAGCTTCGGCCCTATGTCGAGAAGCTGATCACCCTCGCCAAGAAAGGCGGCCTTTCCAATCGCCGCCTCGCTTTCGCGCGCCTCCTCGACGACACCCAGCTCCAGAAGCTGTTCGACGTCCTCGCGCCGCGCTACGCCGATCGCAACGGCGGCTATACCCGCGTGATCAAAGCCGGCATCCGCGCTTCGGACGCCGCTCCGATCGGCATCATCGAGCTGGTCGATCGCGATCCTGACGCCAAGGGCCAGGACAGCGGTCCGGTCCAGGGCATCGAGGAATATGAGCCCGAAGCGGCCTGATCCGCCGCTCCTCGACGAACCGATAAGGGCCTCCCGCGGGAGGCCCTTTTTTTTGGCGCCGGTCGTGGCGCCGCCGGCGCCGGTCCGGACTAGTCGTCTCGCTCCGGCTTCGCGACCGCGGTGATGATCGGCACCAGCAGCGACGCGATGACGAGCGAGACCCCGATGGCGAGCGCCATCCAGCGCAGTCCCGGGCTCTGGATGAACGACGCCGTATAAGTGAGCGCAAGGGCGAGGGCGATCAGCGCCAGCGTCGTCGGCAGCCGGGCCCGTTTCGGCTCGGGCTTCTTCCTTCGGTCCAGGCCCTTTTCGATCAGCCGTGCAATCAGATCGTCCCCGAACGTCAGCAACGGCGACAAGGCACTCTCGCCGTCACGGAGTACCGATGTCTTTTCGCCGGCAGTGAAGAGGCCTTGTCCGGTGAGGAAGTGGAACCCCGTCGTGCCCATCTTCGGGCTGGACAGGACGGATGTCGGCCTGGCCAGGTGAAGACGGCGGCCGGCCGCCTCGACCAGGTCTCTGGCTTTGTCGGCGGCGTCCGTGTCCGTCGGGCGCCCGACGATGTCCGGGCCGTTGCTGAGGAGAAGGCGGCTCTCGCCGGTGGCGAAAACGATCAGAGTCCAGCGCCCGCCGAGCGCGGTCTCCTCGATGACGACCCGGTAGGGCCGATCGCCCCATTCGGGCGGAATCGACAGCCCCTCCGTGGAGAGCGCCTCGGCTCGGCGCGCTTCATATTCGAGGACGGTGGAGGGATGGGCTCGGCCGGCATCCTCCGCCCCCGAGGCGTTCATGGCGACCGTCATCCGCATTCCGCTTCTCGCACTCCGGTGCCATGGCTCCCGAACGGGATGGCGTCTTTTGAGCTTCTACACAAGGATCGGCTTCGACCAGTTAACCGAAGCCAACAGGACGAAAAAAAGCGCGGCACGAACCCGATCGATTCCCCTCGCCATTTCCACTCGCCGTGACGCGCGATCAGAGCAGGGTCACGGTCACCTGGTTGCCGCGATCGCTGGTCAGGCTCCGGCTTCGGCCACGCTCGAAGGGCGCGGGATAGGGCCAGCATTCTCGGGGCGCATTGCCCCACCAGAAGCAGAGCTCGTCGCCGCGCACCTGCCAGCGGCCGGTGACGCTCCGGCTTCCGAACACGGCCCGGACGCTCGCATCCTCGCGAAAGCCCATCCGCGAAACCTGGCCGTTCGCCGCCTCCACCTGGAGCGTCCGTCCGACCAGCTCGTCGCCGTTCGGGCCGCCGCGAATCGTCGCGCAGCCGCTGACGGCGAGCGCGAAAGCGGCCGTCGCCGCGATTTGGAATGACTTCATATCGTCCACCTCCTCGCACTATCGCTTGGCAGGCGGAATCGGTTCCGTCCATGGCCGGCCGGACGGAGCTGCGGCTCTTTGGGCCGAGGCTCCATCCGGCCTTCCTCTTCGGCTCGCTCAGACGGCGGTGTCCTGCATGCCGTGCTTGAGCGCGCTTGCGCGGTCATGGCCCGATCGGACCGACTGATAGGCCTCGCGGATGACGGCGAGAGTCTCGGTCGAAAGTCGATTGTCCTCGAGAGCGGCGTCATATTTGGACTTGAGATAATCCTCGCCGCGCTCGACCTCCTCGATGACCTCCTTGTCGCCGCCGCGGCTGATCGCGTCGCGCATGTCGACCCAGCGGCGATGAAGGTCCGCCTTCAGCGAGCCGTCGTCGTTCGGAGTCCCGCCGAGCTGGCGGACCCGCTCCTGGAGTCGTCCGACGACCTGGCGGCGCTCCTGCGCATATTCGCGGAACATGTCGACGAAGCGCGGTGAATCGGCGTCCTCGGCCGATCGCTCGAAGCCGTTGGCGCTGTCGATCGTCGTCGTGATCAGGGTGTTGAGGACATTGATGTCGTGATCGAATTCCATATCAGGCTCCTGGACTAGGGGGTGAGCTTCAAGAACGAGCCAGAACCTCGAATGTTCAGAGGCTTGCCGCAGCATCGGAACGTCTCCTCCTGGGCTCGGTTATCAGCCGGGTGAGGAGTGAGTGGCGATGAAGCTCAAGCCCGTTTCGGAGCAGGTGATCGTGATCACCGGCGCGTCGTCGGGAATCGGCCTGGCGACGGCACGGATGGCGGCCCGGATGGGCGCGAAGGTGGTGCTCGCGGCCCGAAGCCGCGACGCGCTCGCCCTGGCGGTCGACATGATCCGCCAGCCGGGCGGCGAGGCGGCCTTCGTCGTCGCCGACGTCGGCATCCGAAGCGATGTCGAGAAGATCGCCGGCGAGGCGATCGACCGGTTCGGCGGCTTCGACAGCTGGATCAACGGCGCCGGAGTGCTTGTCTGGGGCAAGATCGGCGAGCTGCCCGAAGCGGACATGCGGCAATTGTTCGAAACCAACTTCTGGGGCGTCGTCCACGGCTCGGAAGTGGCCGTCGCCCATCTCGCCGGCAAAGGTGGTGCCCTCATAAACGTCGGCTCGGTCGAATCGGATCGGGCGCTTCCGCTCCAGGGCATCTACGCGGCCAGCAAGCATGCGGTGAAGGGCTTCACCGACGCGCTTCGGTTGGAGCTCGCCGCCGACGACGTCCCGATTTCCGTCACCCTGGTGAAGCCGTCGACGATCGGCACCCCCATTCCCCAGCATGCCCGGAGCCATACCGGGCTCGAACCGAAGCTACCGCCGCCGGTCTACGAGCCGGACGAGGTCGCAGCGACGATCCTTCGTGCCTGCGAACGGCCGATCCGGGACGCCTTCGTCGGCGGCGCCGGCCGGATGATGAGCAGCCTCGGCCAAAAAGCGCCGCGGGTCGCGGACTGGGTCAACGAGACGTTCCTTCTTCCGATCGAGCAGGGCGATCGGCCGGCGACCCCTGGCGACAATCTCTATCACGGCATGGCCGAGGCCCGGATCCATGGCGATCATCAGGGCAGCCTGATCCGCCCCAGCGCCTATAGCCGCGCCGCCCGCAATCCGCTTGCGACCCTCGCCGTCGCCGGCGCCGCCGCCTTCGGCTTCGGGGCGATGCTCTGGCACCGCCGCAACCGCCGCGA
>CBIGXQ010000085.1:0-10215 GCA_966193865.1 uncultured Sphingosinicella sp.
ATCCCCAGCTCTACGACATCCTCCTGTTCGACCAGCGCGGAAGCGGCCGTTCGACCCCACACGCCTCGCTCGAGGCGAACACGACCTGGCATTTGGTCGACGATATCGAGCGGCTCCGGACCCGGTTCGGCGTGGATCGCTGGATGGTCTATGGCGGCTCGTGGGGATCGACCCTGGCGCTCGCTTACGCCCAGACCCACCCCGAGCGGGTGACCGAGCTGGTGCTCCGCGGCATCTTCACCTTCCGCGAGACCGAGCTTGACTGGCTCTATCATTATGGCGCGTCGGAGATCTTCCCGGACAAGTGGCAGGACTTCCTCGACCCGATCCCCGAGGAGGAAAGACACGACCTCGTCGCGGCCTATCACCGCCGGCTGACCGGCGACGACCGCGCCGAGCAGCTTCGCGCCGCCAAGGCGTGGAGCAAGTGGGAAGCGGAGACCGTCACCCTGCTTCCCGATCCGCACGTCATCGAGGAATTCACCAGCGACGATTTCGCGATCGCCGTCGCCAGGATCGAGAATCACTACATGATCAACAAGGGCTGGCTCGAGGAAGGCCAGCTGATCCGAAACGTCGATCGGATCCGCCACATCCCGGTGGTGATCGTCCAGGGACGCTATGATTGCTGCACGCCGCCGGTGACGGCCTGGGCGCTGGCCAAGGCCTGGCCGGAAGCGAGGCTCGAGATCATCCCCGACGCCAGCCACTTGTTCAACGAGCCGGGGATCCTCGACGGCCTGATCCGGGCGACCGACGCCTTCGCGCGCTGATTTCGTTGCCCAGCCGTAATCGTCGCGGCTAATCTGGGGCGCCGGCGATTCGTCGGGGTTCAGCGGGGGGTTAGTACATGCGCAAATTCATCGGAGCATCGGTCCTGGCGGCGGCGGCGTTCATGGCCGCCCCGGCGGCGGCCCAGCCGGCCGAGGGCCGGCCCTTCACGGCCCAGGGCGAGCTCGAGAATTGCGACTGCCGCTACGGCGATCACAGCATCCGGCTGGAAGCGGGGCGCCGCTACCGGATCGCCGCCAGCTCCGAGGCGTTCGATTCGATGCTCCGGCTCTACCGCGCCGGGAGCACGGAGGCGCTTGCCCAGGACGACGATAGCGGCGGCGACCGCAATCCCCTGATCCATTACACGCCGACAGAGAGCGGCGACTATCTCGTCCGGGTGGTCAGCTTCACTCCGGACGGCGCCGGCGCCTATGATCTCGAGATCGAGGCCCTGGAAGCGCTTGCGGCGCCGGTCAGCCGGCCGACCGGCACCGAGGCGATGACCTGGCAGGTCTATGAAGGCTCGCTCGACGCCGATGACCCGGTCGAAGGCGAAGTGCGCTTCGACGATTATGCGCTCCAGCTCGAGGCCGGCGAAAGCGCCCTCATCCGGCTCGATTCCGAAGCCTTCGACCCGGTCGTTCGGGTCTATCCGGCCGACCAGCGCGGCTCCACCGAGATCGCGATGGACGACGATAGCGGCGGCGGCTTCAACAGCTTCCTCATGTTCGCTCCGGACGAAGGCGGAAACTATGTCGTCCGGGTCACCTCCTTCTCGACCGAAGGCACCGGCGCCTACCGCCTGAGGATCGCGCAGTAAGCGGCGAGACCCGCAAGCCCGTCATGCCAGCGAAGGCTGGCATCCAGACTCCCCTGCGAGACCCGTAGGCCGCATGGACCCCAGCCTGCGCTGGGGTGACGGTGTGGGGTGGCTGACGGCCGGGGGAGGGCGTGGCCACCCCGGCCTCAACCTCAGCCCTGGCGCCGCGTCGCGATCCAGGCGTCGACCAGCTCTTCGAGGACGTCGAGCGGGACCGGGCCGTTCTCGAGAACGACGGCGTGGAACTCGCGGATGTCGAAGCGGTCGCCGAGCGCCTCGCGGGCGCGGTCGCGAAGCTCGAGGATCTTCAGCTGGCCGATCATGTAGCTGGTCGCCTGGCCGGGATTGTTGAAGTAGCGCTCGATCTCCTTGGTGGCGTCGCGCAGCGAGAGCAGGCCGTTCGCCATGAAATAATCGATCGCCTGCTGGCGGGTCCAGCGCTGGTGGTGGATGCCGGTGTCGACGACGAGCCGGATCGCCCGCCACAAGGACGTCGAATACATTCCGAATTCGGAGATCGGCTCGTCATAGAAGCCCATCTCCTTGCCGAGCAGCTCGGCATAGAGGCCCCAGCCTTCCGAATAGACGCCGTAGCCGCCGAAGCGGCGGAACTTGGGAAGGCCCGGAAGCTCCTGGGCCAGGGCGATCTGGAAGTGATGGCCCGGGGCGCCCTCATGATAGGAGATCGCCTCGGTCTGAGGCTTCAGCACCTGGTTCATGTCGGCGAGGTTGACGTAATAGATTCCGGGGCGGGAGCCGTCGGCCGACGGCCGGTTGTAGAAGGCGACCGAAGCGGTCTGCTGCCGCCATTCCTCGACCGCCCGGACCTCGAGCGGGGCCTGGGGAAGGCGCCGGAACCAGCGCGGCGCCGCCTCCATCACCTGGGCGATGAAGCGGCGGGCGTCGGCGAGATATTGCTCCCGTCCCTCCGCGGTGTTCGGATATTTGTACTGCTGGCCGTCATTGATGTGCGCGAAGAATTGCTGGAGCGTTCCGGTGAAGCCGACCTGGCGCTTGATCCGCTCCATCTCGCCATGGATCCGCTCGACCTCGCGAAGGCCGATCTCGTGAATCTGGGCGGCGGTGAGATCGGTGGTCGTCGACTGGCGAATCCGCTGGCCGTAAAATTCGGCGCCGTCGGGAAGGCTCCAGGCGCCGTTGTTGCCGGTCGCTCGGGGCTCGATCGAGTCGACGGTGGCGAGGAAATGGTCGTAGCCGCGGCGGAACGGCCCGGTCAGGGCCTCGCTCGCGGCGGCGATCAGCCGGTCCTTCTCCGACTGGGCGATGTCGAGGCGGCCGACCTTGGCCTTGAAATCGGCGAAGATGGCGCTGTCCGCGCCGGCGGTGAAGGGCGCGCCCTGGAGGATCCGGCGGCCGTCCTCGCGGACCGGCTGGAAGTTGAAGCGCGGCGGGACGATGCCGCGCTCGGCCTGGTCGCGCATGTTGGCGCCGATCTCGCGCATCACCCGCTCGACCTCGCGAAGCCGGGAGACATAGGCCTCGGCGTCTGCGACAGTGTCGATCCGGTGATTGTTGATCAGGAAGACCGGGATCGCGCCCATCGGGCTGCCATTGGTGCTGGCCGGGAAGCCGTGGCGGCGCCACGGAAAGGCCTCGCGATCGTCGACGACGCTCTTCTCGAACAGGCGGTAGGAGAGCCGTCCGGCAGGGCTCAGCCGCTCCGGATCGAAGCGCGCCTTCATCTCGGCGAGCTGCCGCTCCTCGAGCGCCATCTGCTGCTGGGCATAAGAGTCGGTATAATCGTTGAGCCGGTCGTAGAGCTCCTTGCTTCCCAAGGCGGTCAGGAATTGCGGGTTGGTCGCCAGCTGGGCGTCGAAGGCGGCGTCGAGGAAGGCGTTGAGACGCGCATCCTCGGCGGCGCGATCGACCGCGACGACGGACGTGGACGCCGGCTCCGGCGCAGTCATCGTGCAGGCGGTGGAGGCGAGGAGAAGGGCGATCAGGGGCAGCTTCAATTTCACGGGCGGTCCTTCGGCAAAAAAGTCGGCGCCCATGTCTTAGCGCATGAGTCGGCGAGGTCCACCTGCGGGCTCTACTGGCCGGGGCCCGGCCATGGTTTCGGAACCCCGCTCCGGCCGCTCGGCCTCGCCGCAGGCGCGTCTAGCGCTGGCCCGCCATCCAGCACGGATCCCAGACCGGCTCCGGCCCGAACCGCTCGCTGAGGAAATCGACGAGGGCGCGGACCCTGGCCGTGGTCGAGCGTCCCGGCGGCATCACCGCATAGAGGCCGACCTCCTCGAGCGGGAAATCCTGGAGGATCACCTCCAGCTCGCCGTTCTGGATCGAGTCCGAGGCGATGAAGCTGGGCATGACGACGATTCCGAGGCCGGCGGCGGCGGCCTCGCGGAGCAATTCGCCATTGTTCGCCCGGAAGCGGCTGCCGCCGCGGACGACCTCCCAACGATCGCCGACCCGGAAGCGCCACTGCTCGCCCGAGACGACATTGGCGTAGAAGAGGAGATCGTGGCCGGCGAGATCGGCGGGCCGCTCCGGCCGCCCGCGCCGGGCGAGATAAGACGGGCTGGCGACGACGACGCCGCGGATCGGCGCAAGCCGGCGAGCGACGAGAGCCGAATCCTTGAGCTTGCCGATCCGGAGCGCGAGATCATAGCCGCCGCCGACCAGATCGACGGTGCGGTCGTCGAGCGACACGTCGAGCTCGACCTTGGGATGAAGAGCGGCGAATTCGGCCAGAGCGGGCCCGAGATAGCGGGCGCCGAACGTGACCGAGGAGGTCAGCCGGATCGGCCCGGCGACCTGGGTGACGGCCTCGGCGACCACTTCCTGGGCGGCGTCGAGCTCGGCGAGGATATTGGCGGCCCGGGCATAATAAGCGTCGCCGATCTCGGTCGGCTGGGCACCGCGGGCGCTTCGGGTGAGAAGCTGGGCGCCGAGCTGCTCCTCGAGCCGGGCGACCCGCCGCGACACCGCCGGCTTGGACAGGCCCATCCGCTCCGCCGCGCGGGCGAAGGAGCCCGTCTCTGCCACCCTTACGAAGGCCAGGACGTCGAGGAGATCGGCGGAGGAGCGTTCCATTTTGCACAACACCATGGTGACCGTTGCTGGTCTTACGGCAACGCTCTTAGGCCCCTAAATGGTCTCGTGCAACGACCGAAAAAGGGGTTTTCATCATGAAAGAAGCACTTTTCATCACCAGCAGCGCCAATGGCGAGGAGTCGGTCTCGGGCCGGCTTGCCGCCGAGTTCGAGGCCCAGCTGATCGAGGCCCACCCCGAGATCAGGATCGTCCGCCGTGACGTCGGAGTCGACACCCTGCCCCATCTCACCGCCGAGACCGTCGCCGCCATTCGCGGCACTCCGCAGACCGAGGCGGAGCAGGCCGCCCGGGCGCTTTCCGACTCGCTCGTCGCCGAAATGCAGTCGGCCGAGCTGATCGTCATCACCTCGCCGATGTACAATTTCGGCATGAGCTCGACGCTCAAGGCCTGGTTCGACCATGTTCTTCGCGCCGGAGTGACCTTCCGCTACTCCGAGGCCGGCCCGGAAGGCCTGCTGAAGGACAAGAAGGCGGTCGTCATCGAGAGCCGCGCCGGCCATTATAGCGACGGACCGGGCTCGGCGATGGACAGCCAGGAGCCGCACATCCGGACCCTTCTCGGCTTCATGGGCATTGACGACATTGCCTGGGTTCGCGCCGAGAAGCTCGCCTTCGGGCCCGACGCGGCCGGCGAATCGATCGAATCGGCGATCGCTGAGCTTCGCGGCCTGGCCGGCCCGTCGCTCGCGCTCGCCGCCTGAGGAGAAGAGCCATGACCCGGTTCAAGCTGATCAGCTTCAAGCTGTGCCCCTATGTCCAGCGGGCCGCCATCGTCCTTCTGGAGAAGAAAGTCCCGTTCGAGCGGGTCGACATCGACCTCGACGACAAGCCCGGCTGGTTCCTCGAGCTGTCGCCGCTCGGCAAGGTGCCGGTGCTCGTCGTCGAGAAGGACGGAAAGGAGCAGGTGCTGTTCGAATCCTCGGTCATCGCCGAATATCTCGACGAGACCCTGGAGCCCCGGCTTCACCCGGCCGACCCGCTGGAAAAGGCCCGGCACCGCGCCTGGATCGAGTTCGCCTCGGCGACCCTGGCCGACATTTACGGCCTCTATGCCGGCGACGAAGCCCAGTTTGCGGCGAAGATCGGGGCGATCGAGACCAAGTTCGAGCGGCTCGAGACGATCCTCGGCGACGGTCCCTATTTCGCCGGCGAGAGCTTCAGCCTCGTCGACGCGGCCTTCGCTCCGGCCTTCCGTTACTTCGACACGTTCGACCGGATCCTCGGCGAAAGCCCGTTCGATTCGAAGCCGAAGCTGGCGTCGTGGCGAAAGGCGCTGGCCGAGCGGCCGAGCGTGGTCGACGCGGTCGCGGCCGATTATGGGGAAGCCCTCGTCCGCTACGTGCGGGACAAAGGCGGCCACATGGCGCAGCTGACCGAGGCGGCGATGGAAGCGGAGCCGGCCTGACCTTCAATCTTTCGCCGGCGCGAGTCCGGCCCCAACTTGAGAACGTGCCGTCGATCCCCGAATGGGGCCGGCACGACGGAGAATGAAATGATCGACGTCAGGAAATTCGAAACGCTCGGCCATGCCGATCATGGCTGGCTCAACGCCCGGCACCATTTCTCCTTCGCCGATTATCACGATCCGGCGAGGATGAGCTGGGGCGCGATCCGGGTCTGGAACGACGACGAGATCGCCGCCCGATCGGGCTTTCCGCCCCATCCGCACCGCGACATGGAGATCATCACCTATGTCCGGACCGGCGCCATCACCCACGAGGATTCGATGGGCAACAAGGGCCGGACCGAGGCCGGCGACGTCCAGGTGATGTCGGCCGGGACCGGAGTGCGCCACGCCGAATATAATCTGGAGGACGAGGCCACGACCCTGTTCCAGATCTGGGTGCTGACCGACCGGCCCAATGCCGAGCCGAGCTGGGGCGCGATGAAATTCCCCAAATCGGAGCGCTCGGGCCGGTTCGTCACCCTCGCCAGCGGCTTCGCCGAGGACGAGGACGCGCTGAAGATCAACAGCGCCGCCCGGGTGATGGGCGCGACCCTCGCTGCCGGCGAGAGCGCCGAGCTGTCGGTCGACCCTTCCCGCCACCTCTATCTGGTGGCGACGAACGGCGCGATCGAGGTCAACGGGGTGAGGGCCGAGCCGCGAGACGGCGTCGCCGTCACCGGCGAGCCCGAGCTCCGGATCAAGGCGATCGGCGACGCCGAGGTCGTCCTCGTCGACTCGCGCTGAGCGAGCCGAGCCCTTCCTCCCCCGTCATGCCAGCGATTGAACAGGTCGCCCTGTCCCCCGGACAGGGCTGCGCAGTGCGGGGCACTGCGCACCTGTTCAATGGCATCCAGACGGCCTTGATGCCCCCAAGGCCGAACGGACCCCAGCCTACGCTGGGATGACGGCTGGGGGGCGCCGTCCTTAAACTTCCGGCGGGTCGCGCCTCACCACCCGTCGGGGCTCCTCGTCGCGCTCGACATAGACGATCCGCTCGCCGCGGTTCCGGAACAGGGGGATCAGCCCGAGCAGTCCGAGAAGGCCGAGAAGCCCCCAGTCAAACCCGCCTTCGTCCTGGCGGTAGGACAGGGAAAGCTCGTTGCTGAACGGGTCGGCCGGGTCGGCGAAGCCTTCGGGATAGGCGGCATCGGGATCGATCGTCACCGGCTCGAGCGGGACCGGCTGAGGCGCCGGAGTGACGACGACCTGGGTCGACGGCGCCGGAACCGGATCGACCGGCTCGATATCGACGGGCGGGCTAGTCGGCGGCGTGTCGGTCCTCGGCGGCGCGGGCTCGCTGCTCTTGGGCGGGGGCGGAGCGACGACCGGCGGCTCGGCGCTGCTGTTCTGGGCCCAGGCCGGGCCCGCCACCAGCATCAAGGGCGCGGCGACCGCGGCGAAAAACTTGAGGTTCATCCGATTCTCCCTGGTCTGGCGCGTACCACCGACCATGGCGGCGCGGCCCTGTTTCGACTAGCCTCGATCAACCGCCTGCCGCCATCCCAAAACATCCTGTCGCAGCCCGGTGGATAAAGCATCGCCGAGCGCGTCATCGTTCATCTGGGATACAGGCGCCGGACCACTTTCTGGAGCCGTTCTTGCGGGGCCCGGTCGAGCCCCGCGTTTGCGGGTATGGGGCAAACTCAAAATGGCGATGTACGTGTACTCCACCGAGGGCGAGCCGGTCGGCTTTGTTTTCGAAACCAACATCTATGATTGCGACGGAACGCCGCTCGGCCGGATCGTCGGCTGCAGGGTACATCGTTTCGACGGCACCTATGTCGGCGAGTGGTTCCGCGACATGGTGGTCAGGCGCCCCCAGGGACGGCCGCGGATGATCCCGCCGGTGCCGGTCCCGCCGCGGCGGCCGCCCGCGGGCGCATCGTACAACTTGCGGGCCGTCGTCGACTATGGTTATCCGGACGCTTTCCCTCAGCTTCGCGAGGGCGCCGATCAGGACTATCTCAGTCAGGCGGCGGAATAGCAAAGGAACCGCCGCGTCTCGGCGCGGTTGTGGTTCGGGCCAGTTCGGAAGGCAAGAAATGATTCTCGTCGTCGACGACGACCAATTGGTACGCGCCACCATCTCGCGTGCTCTTGCGGAGCTCGGCTACGCCGTGTCCGAAGCCGCCGGCGGCCAGGAGGCCCTCGCCGCGGTGAGCGACGACCGAGTCGATCTCGTCATTCTCGATTATGTGATGCCCGGCATGGACGGTGCCGAGGTCGCGCGCGAGATCGCCCGGATCGATCCGGACCTTCCGGTCATCTTCTCGACCGGCCACGCCGCGCTTCGAGCGCTTCGAAGCGCCGCCGGCGAGGACGTACCGGTGCTCCACAAGCCCTTCACGCTGGAAGAGCTGGATGGCCTGCTCCGCGAACGGCTCCTGGAAAGGCGCCGGGCGAAGTCGCTCTAGCGATCCTATCGCCGGCCTCGGCCGGCGATGACAGGTTCGGGAGCCACGCTACGGGCTGCGCCGCTTGGGCTCCGCTGCGCTTTGGGGCCATTGAAGCACCAGTTCGCACGGGATGGACATTCCTTTGAGTGGCGGCCCGCTTCAGCTGTGATAGACTCGCCGCGCCCGGCGTCTTGGCCGACGAGGAGGCGCGTCCGCTTTATCTCGAACCGGGGAGCAGACCGTGACAGCGAAGCGACTATTTCTGGTGGCGGCCGCGCTCAGCGCCGCCGCAGCCTTGATCATCATCGTGAAAGACATGGATCGGTTGCCCATCGCCCTGATCTTCATTTTCTCGGCAATTCTTTTCGGCGCTCTCAGCCTGCGCGGCAGCGGATCCGAAACGCCCTAGCGGAAGACGCTGGAGCCGGCGACCTCGTTGCCGGTGGCCGCTCCCTCCCAACCGATTGACGCCTCTGGCCGAATCCCGGACAAGCTTCGGCCGGGGGATTCGACATGGCTCCTGGCGAAGCGGCGAATCACAGTTTCTGGCGGACCCGCAACGGCCTGATCCTGGCGGCGGCGATGCTGAGCAGCGCCATCGCCTGGTGGATGATCGCCTGGCCGGTCGCGATCCTGGCCAACAGCGCCGATCATCCGGGCCATTTCGTCCTGACCTTCGCCCACATGCTCGGCGGCACGGGCATGCTCTTCCTCGGCGCCTTCAATCTCTATCTGGCGGCGCGAAGGAACCGCTTCGCCCTCCATCGCCGGATCGGCCAAAGCTATTTGCTGATCGGCGCCTTCGGATCGCTGACCGCCATCGCGATCACCCTGTCGCCGGCCCACAAGGCCGCCGGATCGCCGATCCTCACCAACGCCTCGACTTCGCTGCTGCTTCTCGCCTTGGCCTGGCTGACGTTCGCGGCGATGGGCTGGCGCGCCGCGAGGAACCGGCGCTTCGCTTCGCATGGCGACTGGATGATCCGGACCTACGTGCTCACCTGGTCCTTCGTCTTCTGCCGGATCGCGTCGCGCGTGTCTGACATCGAAACGCTCGGCGGCGGCGAAGCCTTCATCTGGCTGTCCTGGGTCGGCCCGCTCCTCCTGTGCGAGATCGCGCTCCAATGGCCCCAGGGGTCCAGGGGCAGAGTTCGTCCTGCAATATTGGAGGCGGCCCAATGATGAGCCTGATCTTTCCGCTCGCTCTCATGACGACGGCGCAAGCGCCCGAAGCCCGGGGAGCCCATCCTGCCGAGGTGGAACAGCAGCTCGCCTTCCTCGTCGAGGACTGGACGATCGAGGGGATGGAAAGCACGTACCGCGAGACCTGCCGCTGGTATCACGGGCGAAGCTTCGTCGTCTGCGAGACGGTCGACCGGTCGGAAGGCGAGCCCTCGCACAGCGTCAGCATCCTCGGCTGGTCCGCCGCCGCCGAGCATTACACCTACCACCATTACGGCCAGAACGGCCGGAGCCGATCGGAAGACTGCTTCGCGAACGCTCTCCAGGGCCTCACCTGCCTCGGCGAACGGAGGACGGAGACGGGCCTGGTCCAGAGCCGGTCGCACATCTGGCCGGTCGAAGGCGGCGCGGCGTTTCGCCAGGAGCGATCCGAAAATGGCGGCCCGTGGACGGAGTCGGTGAGCCTGAAATACGTTCCGCGGCGGGACTGAACGGCGCTCAGCCCCGCTCTCCGGCCG
>CBIGXQ010000086.1:0-10168 GCA_966193865.1 uncultured Sphingosinicella sp.
TGAAGCGCTTGTCGCAATAGCCGCAGTCGACATAGCCCTTCTCGTCGATCTGCAGATAGACTCTCGGATGGCCCAGCGCCGGCGAGATCTCGGTGGCGCCGTCGCAGGCGACCCGGGGGCTGTCGGTAAAGGCGATTTCGGGCGTGAACGGATCGGTGGCGGCCATGGCGCGGCTCTAGCGAAGCGCCCGGCCGCAGACAATGGCGGGCGTCACCCGACCTTGCTGTCCTGGCCTAGACCGTTCCGGCGCCGCCCAGGCTCGCAAGCATCCCCGCGCCGATCGCCGAGACGATCAGGGCGGTTCGGGAAAGGCCCCAATAGTGAAGCTGCATGAACATGACGCAATATATGGTCCCGGCGCGGTTAACCGCTGCTTCCCGCGACCGGTTAACGCCGCTATTCCCACCGCCATGCCGGAAGCCGCAATCTCGATCCGCGACCTTCAGAAGACCTACAAGGGCGGCAAGCGGGCGCTCGAGGGGATCAGCATCGATGTCCCGCGCGGCGGCATCTTCGGCCTGCTCGGCCCCAACGGCGCCGGCAAGTCGACGCTGATCAACATCCTCGCCGGGCTCGTCGGCAAGAGCGGCGGAACCGCCTCGATCTGGGGCTTCGACATCGACGAGCATCCGCGCAACGCGAAGCGGGCGATCGGGATCGTGCCCCAGGAGATCCTGTTCGATCCGTTCTTCACGCCGGCCGAGACGCTGGAGATCACGGCCGGTCTCTACGGCGTCCCCAAGTCGGAGCGGCAGACGGCGGAGCTGCTTCGCGCCGTCCGCCTCGAGGACAAGGCCGACGCTTATTCCCGGACCCTGTCAGGAGGCATGAAGCGACGGCTTCTCGTCGCCAAGGCGATGGTTCATTCGCCGCCGATCCTCGTCCTCGACGAGCCGACCGCCGGCGTCGACGTCGAGCTTCGCCAGCAGCTCTGGGACTATGTCCGGACCCTCCACGACCGCGGCGTGACGATCGTCCTCACCACCCATTATCTCGAGGAAGCCGAGGAGCTTTGCGATCGGATCGCGATCATCAACCATGGCCGACTGATCGCCAACGAGACGACCCGCACGCTCGTCGGCATGGCTCAGGAGAAAGTCGTCGAAGTGGTGGTCGACCGAGACGTCGCCGCGGCGCCGGATGCGCCCTGTTTCGACAAGATCGAGCTGTCGGGCGAGCGCACCTTGGCGATTACCTACCGCAAGGATCGGGTCAATGCCGGGGAGGTGCTCGCCGCGCTCCAGCGCGAGGGGCTCGGGATCGTCGACGTCTCGACCCGCGAGGCCGATCTCGAGGACGTCTTCCTCAACCTCACCCGGGCGTCCGGACAAGATGGCTGATCCCGTCGCGCTTTCAGCTCGAACGGCGGCCTGCTGATGGCCTCCCACGCCTTCGACGTCGTCGTCCTCGGTTCGGGCGCCGCCGGGCTGAGCGCCGCCCTGAATCTCGCCCCCGACCTCAAGGTCGCGGTGCTGGCGAAGGGCGGGATCAGTGCCGGCTCGACCGCCTGGGCGCAGGGCGGAATCGCCGCGGTGCTAGAGCCGGGCGACACGTTCGACAGCCATATCGAGGACACGATCGGCGCTGGCGCCGGCCTCAACGATCCCCGGGCGGTGGAGTTCGTCGTCGAGAATGCGCCTGCCGCGATCGAGCGGCTGGCCGAGCTTGGCGTGCCCTTCACCCCGGGCGAATCCGATCGCTGGCACCTGACCCGGGAGGGCGGCCACAGCCACCGCCGCGTCGTCCACGTCGCCGACGCGACCGGCTGGGCCGTCCAGCAGGCGCTCGAGCAGGCGGCCGCGGCTCACCCCAACATCACTTTGGTCCCCAACATGGCGGCGATCGATCTCGCCACCGGGCGCCACAGCGAGCAGGCCGGAGCGGAGCGGCGGGTCTGGGGCGTCTACGCTCTGGATCGCCAGTCGCGCCGGGTCTCGCTCTTCGCCGGGCGTGCCGTCATCCTGGCGACGGGCGGCGCCAGCCGGGCCTGGCTCTATTCGACCAATCCCCGCGGCAGCACCGGCGACGGAATCGCCATGGCGTGGCGCGCCGGCTGCCGGATCGCCAATATGGAGTTCGCGCAGTTCCACCCGACCTGCCTGTTCAATTCCGAGGTCAAGAATTTCCTCATCACCGAGGCGATGCGGGGCGAAGGCGCGAAGCTTCGGCTACCGACCAGCGGTCGCCGCTTCATGAAGAGGTTCGACCCGCGCGAGGAGCTTGCGCCGCGCGACATCGTCGCCCGGGCGATCGACCATGAGCTCAAGCGGCTCGGCCTGGATTATGTCCATCTCGACATCTCTCATCGCGACCCGGCCTTCATCCGCACCCATTTCCCGACGATCGCGGCCCGCCTCGCCGAGCCCGACATCGGGATCGACATCACGAGGGAGCCGATCCCGGTCGTCCCGGCGGCCCATTATACGTGCGGCGGAGTGATGGTGGACCTGGACGGGCGGACCGACCTCGAAGGCCTTTACGCGGTCGGCGAAGTGACCATGTCGGGCCTTCACGGCGCCAACCGGCTCGCCTCCAATTCGGTGCTGGAATGCCTGGTGTTCGGACTCGCCGCCGCCCGCCACATCAACGATCATCTCGGCGATCTGGCGCCACCGCCGCCGATCCGCCCCTGGGACGAAAGCCGGGTGACCGATTCGGATGAGGAAGTCGTCGTCCACCATAATTGGCAGGAAATCCGCCGCTTCATGTGGAACTATGTCGGCATCGTCCGGACGACCAAGCGCCTCCAGCGGGCGAAGAACCGGATCAATCTCCTTCGCCAGGAGGTCGAGGAATATTACAAGCACTTCCGGGTCACCCCGGACCTCATCGAGCTGCGCAACCTGGTCATCGTCGGCGACCTGATCGTCCGCTCGGCGCTTGCTCGCAAGGAAAGCCGCGGCCTCCACTACACACTCGATCACCCCGACACGCTTGCCGAGGCGAGGAACACGATATTGGAGCCGGGCGCTCCGGCGGCGGATTAAGCGGGGATCGGCCCGGCCGCCAGCTCGACGCTGATCATCGATTCGCTTCGGGCGCGCGGCGACGGTGGAGCGACTCCCTTCGCTTCGAAAGCGGCCACCGCCTCGGCAAGAGCGCGGCGCGCCTCGTCGCGCGCTTCCTCGTCGTCGCGGCCGAGCGCGGTGACGCCGGGAAAGTCGGGGAAGGAGGCGATGACCAGGCCGTCATAGCGCGTGACGAGCTGCACTGCATATTCCGCCATGTCCTGCCTCCTCGAATCGCGGGCCGGATTTTCACCCGCGCGGCGCCAGAGTCAATGAATCGCTTCCGCAACGAAATGGTACATCATGCCGCCAAGACCGCAGGCGACGAGAAGCGGCATGGGTCCGACACGGTATCTCAGGGCCGCGACCAGCGCCGAAGCCGTCAGCAGCAGGGCGGCAAGGTCGATCGTCGGCAGCTGCGGCGCGTCGAACCGCAAGGGACCGGCGCGAATCTCGACCACGCCTTCGAACAAGGTGTGGAGCCCGAACCAGATCGCGAGATTGAGGATCACCCCGACGACGGCGGCGGTGATGGCGGTCAAGGCGGCGCTCAGCATACGGTTGCCGCGAAGCCGCTCGCTGAACGGCGCTCCGACGAAGATGAAGAGGAAGCAGGGCACGAAGGTCACCCAGGTGGTGAGGAGCCCGCCGAGCGTTCCGGCGACGAGGGGATCCATGCCCTCGGCCTGGCGCGCCGCGCCGAGGAAGCCGACGAACTGGGTCACCATGATCAGGGGCCCCGGAGTCGTCTCCGCGAGCCCGAGCCCATCCAGCATCTCGCCCGGGCTGAGCCAGCCATAGGTCTCGACCGCCTGCTGGGCGACATAAGCGAGCACTGCATAGGCGCCGCCGAACGTCACCACCGCCATCGCCGAGAAGAACAGGCCGATCTCCGCAAAGACATCGTCCGGGCCGAGCAGAAGCGCCAGCAGGATCACGGGCGCGAGCCACAGCGAGACGAGGATGGCGGCGATCCGGGCGGTTCGGCGCCAGCCGGGACGGGCGTGGTCGGGCGACTCCTCCCCCAACAGGGTCTGCGAATCGGCAAGGACGAGGCCGCCAGCGGCGTGTTCGCGGCCGTCGAAGGCGGTGGAGCCGGCCTTGCTCGCGGCGAAGCCCGTCACCGCCGCGGCAAGGATGATCAGCGGAAAGGGGATGGCGAAGAAGAAGATCGCGACGAAGGCGGAGGCGGCAATGGCGAGCAGGACTCTGTTGGTGAGCGCCCGGGCGCCGATCCGGCGAACCGCCTCGAGGACGATGGCGAGGACGGCCGCCTTCAAGCCGAAGAAAAGGGCTTCGACGAGCGGGAGGTTGCCGAACGTGAAGTATAGCCAGGACAAGGCCATGATCGCGACCAGGCCGGGGATGATGAACAGGATGCCGGCGGCGAGCCCGCCGCGGACGCCGTGAAGGAGCCATCCGATATAGGTCGCGAGTTGCTGCGCTTCCGGTCCTGGAAGGAGCATGCAGAAGTTGAGCGCGTGGAGGAATCGCCGCTCGCCGATCCATCTTTTCTCCTCGACGAGGATCCGGTGCATGACGGCGATCTGGCCTGCCGGACCGCCGAAGCTGAGCAGCGCGACACGCCACCAGATCCTGTTCGCCTCACTGAAGCTGACGTCATGCGCCATGTTCGGTCAGTCCTCGAATCGCATCTGCCGTGCTTTCGCTCTCCAGCTGGCGGGGCCGCAGCTTAACGGCGGATAACGGGCACATTCAGACAAGGCTCAATCGAATCAAGGCAATGAGAGGGCCGAGCCTGGGGCCGTTCGCCCCGGGCTCCCGTTTCTCGAGTTCCCTCGTGTAGCGTATCGGGGGAGGGGCCGGCATCCTTAAGGGGGTGCCGGCCCTACTTGTTCCGGCTCACTCCTCCCCTGTCGGGAACATGTGGGAAAAGGGTTCGGCCTCCTTCAGCACCCGGGCGAAGCTCGGCCGGGATTCGAGCCGGCCGAGATAGTCGGCAAGCGCGGGGAACCGCCCAGCCATCGGCTGCACCCTTTCCGCATAATGAAGCGACGGTGCGGCCGCGCAGTCGGCAAGGGTGAAGCTGTCGCCCGCAGCCCAGGCCCGGCCCTCCAGCCGCGAGTCCAGCCAGCCATAAGCGGTGTCGATCGTCTGCCTCGCCGCCATGACGTCATGCGGATTGCGCGCCTCGGCCGGACAGAAGCGGTTGAAGACGATCTTCTGCATCGGCGTCATCACATAATTGTCGAAGACCCGGTCGAGCATCCGGACCTCGAGCGCCGCCTCGCGATCCTCGGGGAGGAGCGGCTCGGGTCCCGGATGGCGCAGGTCCAGATATTCGACGATGATGCTCGTCTCGACGACGACCCGGCCGTCGTCGACGAGCACCGGCATCTTCGCGATCGGCCACAAGGCGGCGAACCGGGCGGCGGATTCGGGGTCGCCGAGCTCCAGCTGGTGGACCTCGAAGGGGATTCCCTTCTCGTAGAAGGCGATGAGCGCCTTCCAGCAATAAGAGGAAAGCGGATGGGCGTGGAGGACCAGGCTCATTGCGATTCCCGCCTTTCCCTCGTCATCACATAATGCATGGCGCCCTCGCCAGCGGCCCGTTCGCTGATGCCGTAGCCGAGCTCGGGCAGGTCGAGCCCGGCGAATAGCGGCTCGCCGCCGCCGAGGAGGACCGGAGCGACCGCGACGTGAAGCTCGTCGATCAGGCCGGCGCGAAGATATTGGCGGATGGTCTCGGCCCCGCCGCCGATCCGGACGTCGAGCCCTTTTGCCGCCTCGAGCGCCGAGTCGAGAGCCGATTCGATCCCGTCGGTGACGAAATGGAAGATCGTCCCGCTTTTCATCTCGATCGGCGGCCGGGAATGGTGGGTGAGGACGAAGACCGGCACATGATAGGGTGGATCGTCGCCCCACCAGCCTTTCCATCGATCGTCGGGCCAGGGGCCGCGGATCGGACCGAACATGTTTCGGCCGAGGATCCAGGCGCCGAGGCCCGCCATGCTTCGGCGGGCGAAATGGTCGTCGACCCCGCCGGTGCCGTTCTCGCTGAACAGGCTGGTCTCGAACATCCAGTGGTGAAGCGCCTCGGCGCCGCGGCCGAGCGGATCGTCGATCGACTGGTCGGGACCGGCGCCAAAGCCGTCGAGCGAGATGGAGTAGGCATTGACTCGAATCCGGGACATGGCGGCTCCCTCGATCAGGCGATGGCCTTAGAGCGTTTCGCGCCTCGCCGCGCAATGGGCGGCGCCGCCGCGAAGCACGTCCCGCAGCGCTCTTCGCACCCCTCGTCAAAATCTTCCATTGGTGGCCCCGCGAAACTGGCGGAAAACCGCCAATGCGACGAGTTGAGCCGGTAAGGGATCATTTACCCTCTTGCGTCTGAATCGGAGTTCTAACACTATGGCTAGTGGCGCTTCACAGGGGGAGCCGCTAGAGGTTGTAGGAGCGTCCGTCGGCAGGCTGTCGCCGCCGAGCGGACGGATCGTGTCTCTGTGGATATCGGGGACAAGCCCAAAATAGCCCACCCCTCCCCCCGTCGAAGGCCTAATGTGGGCCGAATCCCACTAGAACGAATTGGGAACGAGGGGTAGAGTGATGGACTTGTCCGGCAGCCATGAAGTGAGCACGAGCGACGTGACGACCACCACCGTCGATTCGCCATCGAAGAAGGTCTCGAGCAAGGCCGAGGCGCCGGTCGCGAGCGTTTCCGAGGCCCCCGCCGAAGGCAAGGCGGAAGCGGCGAAGAAGCCGGTCGACTCCAAGACCGTCACTCCGATCGCCTTCAAGGTCGAGCTCGATCATGGCCGCGATTCGCTGCTCACCGAATTCGGCAAGGACACGCTGCGCGACCGTTACCTTCTTCCCGGCGAGAGCTATCAGGACCTGTTCGCCCGGGTCGCCTCGGCTTATGCCGACGATGCCGGGCACGCCCAGCGGCTCTACGATTACATGTCGAAGCTCTGGTTCATGCCGGCGACGCCGGTCCTGTCCAACGGCGGCACCGGCCGCGGGCTCCCGATCAGCTGCTATCTCAATTCGGTCTCGGACAGCCTCGAAGGGATTGTCGGCACCTGGAACGAGAATGTCTGGCTGGCCTCGCGCGGCGGCGGCATCGGCACCTATTGGGGCAATGTCCGGGGGATCGGCGAGGCGGTCGGCCTCAACGGCAAGACCAGCGGCATCATCCCGTTCGTCCGGGTGATGGATTCGCTCACCCTCGCGATCAGCCAGGGCTCGCTTCGCCGCGGCTCGGCGGCCTGCTACCTCGACATCTCGCATCCCGAGATCGAGGAGTTCCTCGAGATCCGCAAGCCTTCGGGCGACTTCAATCGCAAGGCCCTGAACCTGCATCACGGCGTGCTCGTCACCGACGCCTTCATGGAAGCGGTCCGGGACGGCGCCGAATGGACCCTTCAGAGCCCCAAGGACGGCTCGGCCCGGGCCACCGTCGACGCCCGTTCGCTGTTCCAGAAGCTGGTCGAGACCCGGCTCGCGACCGGCGAGCCCTACATCATCTTCATCGACCAGGTGAACCGGTCGATGCCGAAGCATCAGCGCGACGTCGGCCTCAAGGTCTCGACCTCGAACCTGTGCTCGGAGATCACCCTTCCGACCGGCCGCGACCAGCACGGCCAGGACCGGACCGCCGTCTGCTGCCTTTCCAGCCTCAATCTCGAGACGTGGGACGAATGGAACGGCGACACGATGTTCATCGAGGACGTGATGCGCTTCCTCGACAACGTCCTCACCGACTATATCGACCGGGCGCCCGAGGAGATGGCTCGGGCCCGCTACAGCGCGATGCGCGAGCGAAGCGTCGGCCTCGGCGTGATGGGCTTCCACTCCTTCCTCCAGGCGCGCGGCCTGCCCTTCGAAGGGGCGATGGCCAAGTCCTGGAACATGAAGATCTTCAAGCACATCCGGGCCCAGGCGGACCAGGCGTCGATGCTTCTCGCGACCGAGCGGGGGCCTTGCCCGGACGCCGCCGACCAGGGCGTGATGGAGCGTTTCTCCTGCAAGATGGCGATCGCGCCGACCGCGTCCATCTCGATCATCGCCGGCGGCACCTCGGCCTGCATCGAGCCGATCCCGGCGAACATCTACACCCACAAGACGCTGTCCGGATCCTTCTCGATCCGCAATCCGCATCTCGAGAAACTGCTGATCGAGAAGTCGAAGAACAGCGAGGGAATCTGGTCGTCGATCCTGGAGCGCGGCGGAAGCGTCCAGCATCTCGACTTCCTCACGCCCGAGGAAAAGGACGTGTTCAAGACGAGCTTCGAGATCGACCAGCGCTGGCTGATCGAGCTCGCCGCGGACCGCACGCCCTATATCGACCAGGCCCAGTCGCTGAATCTGTTCATCCCGGCCGACGTCGACAAATGGGATCTTCTGATGCTCCACTTCCGCGCCTGGGAGCTCGGCATCAAGAGCCTCTATTATCTGCGCTCCAAGTCGGTCCAGAGGGCGGGCTTCGCCGGCGGAGTCGAGGCGGACAACACGCCGGAGCTCAAGGAAATCCAGCTCCAGACGACGGATTATGACGAATGCCTGGCCTGCCAGTAGACACTGCTTCTTCGGCGGTGTGCGCCCTCCGGGCGGGGGACCGGCGGAGCGGCTCCGGCCGCTCCGCCGGCTGCGCCGGCTAGAGCGATGGAGATCGTCGACAGCGTCAAGTTCGCGATCGGAATCGTCTTCGCCATCGTCGGCGCCGTCTTGCTGTTTCGTGAGCGTGGAAGCAGCGGCTTCGGCCAGAGGAAGCAGGCGGGGATCCTGTTCCTGGTCGGTGCCGTCGTCTTCATTCTGCTCGGCCTCGGCAAGCTGGATTTCTAGGGGGATAGATGCCGGAGACGATCACCTGGGGTCATGTTCTGGTGCTGGCGGGGCTGCTCGCCGGCCTCGCAGCCCTGGTCAACTTGCTGCGCTGGTACCGCCAGCGCGCGCATGGCCGGGGCACGCCTCAATATGCCGATGCCCGGCTTGCCCGCCGGGCCGCGCTTTATGCCCTCGCCATCGCCGTCGTGCTTTTCGCCGCCGGCTGGCTGACTCCGCTGTGGGACTCGGCGATCCTGTGATCGGCCGCTCCGCCTCGCCTCGCGCCCGCGCCTTGGTCGCCCTCTCGCCGCTCTTTATTCTCGGCGCCTGCGCGACCCAGGGCGCCGGGGCCGTCGCTGCGGGTGCGCCCGGCTTCCTTCTCGGCCTGTGGCACGGCTTCATCTTCCCGGTCGCCTGGATCCTGTCGCTCTTCATCGATACCATATCGGTCTACGCCGTTCCCAATAATGGCGGCTGGTACGATTTCGGCTATTTCCTCGGAATCGCGGTGTTCGGGGTCGGGGCTCGCAAGAGCCACGTCGTCTATCGGGACCGAATCGTGCGCGAAAGAGGGGTGGATCAATGACCCTCGGCTCGCTTCTCATCCTGTTCGCGGCGATCGATCTCGGAACCAGCTTCCTGATCGGCATGGGCCTTGCCCGCCGCCAGCAGGAGCTGGCTGCCGAGCAACGCAGCCCCGCGCCCTATCTCATCGTCGGCGCCGGTTTCGCCACCGCCGCCATCCTGTGCATTCTGGCCTTCTATCTGCCTGAAGCCGATCTCGTGATCTTCTGATCGAACGGAGTAAGACCATGCCTCTTCTCGAAGCCCGCAAGCAGTACAAGCCGTTCGAATATCCCTGGGCGTTCGATTTCTGGAAGCGCCAGCAGCAGATCCACTGGATGCCGGAGGAAGTTCCTCTCGGCGAGGATTGCCGCGACTGGGCCCAGAAGCTCACCGATCATGAGCGCAACCTGCTCACCCAGATCTTCCGCTTCTTCACCCAGGCCGACGTCGAGGTGCAGGATTGCTACCACGAGAAATACGGCCGCGTGTTCAAGCCGACCGAGGTCAAGATGATGCTCGCCGCTTTCTCCAACATGGAGACGGTGCACATCGCCGCTTACTCCCACCTGCTCGACACGATCGGCATGCCGGAGAGCGAATATGGCATGTTCCTTCAGTATAAGGAGATGAAGGACAAGCACGACTATCTGGCCACCTTCGGCGTCGACACGGACGAGGACATCGCCAAGACGCTGGCCATGTTCGGCGGCTTCACCGAGGGGCTGCAGCTGTTCGCCAGCTTCGCCATGCTGATGAACTTCCCGCGCTTCAACAAGATGAAGGGCATGGGCCAGATCGTCAGCTGG
>CBIGXQ010000087.1:0-10011 GCA_966193865.1 uncultured Sphingosinicella sp.
TTCTTCGTCGACAACATCTTCCGCTTCACCCAGGCGGGCTCGGAAGTGTCGGCGCTGCTCGGCCGAATTCCTTCTGCGGTGGGCTATCAGCCGACCCTGTCGACCGACATGGGCGCGCTCCAGGAGCGGATCACCTCGACCAACAAGGGATCGATCACCTCGGTCCAGGCGATCTACGTGCCCGCCGACGATCTCACCGATCCGGCGCCGGCGACGAGCTTCGCCCACCTCGACGCCACCACGGTGCTGTCGCGCGCCATCTCCGAGCTCGGCATCTACCCGGCCGTCGATCCGCTCGACTCCACGTCGCGCGTGCTCGAGCCGCGGACCGTCGGCCAGGAGCATTACGAGACCGCCCGGCGGGTCCAGGAAATCCTTCAGCGCTACAAGTCGCTCCAGGACATCATCGCCATTCTCGGCATGGACGAGCTTTCGGAAGAGGATAAGCTGACCGTCGCCCGCGCGCGCAAGCTCCAGCGCTTCCTGTCCCAGCCTTTCCACGTCGCCGAGGTGTTCACCGGAATCCCGGGCAAGTTCGTCCCGGTCGAGGACACGGTCCGATCGTTCAAGGCGGTCGTCGACGGCGAATATGACCATCTCCCCGAGGCCGCCTTCTACATGGTCGGCGGGATCGAGGAAGCGGTCGCCAAGGCCGAGAAGCTGGCGCAGGAAGCCTGACATGGCGCTTCGCTTCGAACTGGTGACTCCGGAAAAGCTGGTCCGGTCCGAGGAGGTCCACATGGTGGTCGTCCCCGGCACCGAGGGCGATTTCGGAGTCCTCGAAGGCCATGCCCCGGTGATGTCGACGATCCGCGACGGCGAGCTCGCCATCTACCGGGCCTTCCCGGGCGAGCCCGAGCGGATCGCCATCAAGGGCGGCTTCGCCGAGGTCAGCGACAAGGGTCTTACCGTCCTCGCCGAGACTGTCGAGGCGTAATTTCCTCCGCGCCGGCAACGGCGAAGAGAGTCAGTCGGGAGTCTCCGGAACCGATGTCGGCTTCTGCGAGCGCCACAGCCACAGGCCGCCCATGACGATGAGCGCCGCGCCGCCGAGCATGGCGCCGTCCGGTCTGTGGCCGAACCAGGCCCAGCCGAGCGCGGCGGCGACGATCAGCTGGACATAGGTCATCGGCGCCACCACCGCCGCGCTCGCCCTGACCGTCGCCGAATAGATGAGCAAATGGCCGGTGGTCGCGGTGAAGGCGACGAGGCCGCATTTGAGGATCACCTCGTCGGACGGCGGCGGGATCCGGAAATCGGCGGCGCCGGTCAGGTGGAACAGGGTCGCGGCGACGATCAGCATCGGCGCCGCGGTCGCGGCGAGCAGGAGCTGCATCGCCAGAGCGCTGGCGAGCCCGGCCGCCTTGCGGTTGAGGATCATCAGCCACGCCATGCCGAAGGCGGCGCCGAGTGGCCAGAACGCCGCCGGCCCCAGAGCGAGCAGGTTCGGCCGAAGCACGATCAGGACCCCGGCGAAGGCCAGAGCGGTCGCCCCCCAGACGGCTTTCGGCGCCTTTTCCCCAAGCACCAGCGCCGAAAGGATTCCGGTCAGCATCGGGCTGGTGAACTGGATCGCCGTCGCGTCGGCGAGGGGAAGCGCCATCACCCCCATGAAGAAGCAGATCGTGGCGAGGCCGACGGCGGCGCCGCGGCCGATCTGGAGCCAGGGCCTCGGCATGGCAAAGCCGGCGCCGCCCTTCACCGCGCCGACCACCGCCGCAAGCCCGATCGCGCCGAAGCAGTAGCGGAGCGCCGACACGGCCGTTCCCGGCCAGGCGCCCGCCATCGACTTCACGACGGCGTCGCCGACCGACAGCAGGGAGAAGCCGAACAGAGCGAGGATCAAGGCGGAGCGGGCGGTTCGGGTCACCGACGCCCCTTCTTCGGCGGTTAGGCAATTGTCAAAGTTTCCGCCTTATTCACCACTTCCGACCGCTTTTTCGACCTGAAACAGATAAGGGCTTGCGAACGCCATGAGCGCATTTGGACGACGGAACGGAACCGGCAACGGCAATCGCCCCAGCTTCGGCGTCGCCCGGCCGATGAAGGGCCCGGGCCCGGCCATCCCCGACGACGGCGGAAGCCAGTTCCCGCCGATCGACTCCGTTGCCTTGCCGACCGACGACGGCACCCCGGACGGAATCTCCGGCGGCGGTGGCGATCGCGGCGATGCCATGGCCCGGATCGACGCGCGCCAGGCGGCGCCGATGGCCGACGCCAGCTCGCGCAACGAGGGATTCGAAAATTCGATTCACCGGATCAAGGAACAGGTCCTTCCGCGGCTGCTCGAGCGCGTCGATCCGGAAGCGGCGGCGACCCTCAGCAAGGACGAGCTGGCCGAGGAATTCCGGCCGATCATCGGCGAGGTGCTCGCCGAGCTGAAGATCAACCTCAACCGCCGCGAGCAGTTCGCGCTCGAGAAGGTCCTCGTCGACGAGCTTCTCGGCCTCGGGCCGCTCGAGGAGCTGATCAACGATCCCGACGTCAGCGACATCATGGTCAATGGTCCGAACCAGACCTACATCGAGCGCAAGGGCAAGCTCGAGATCGCCCAGATCCAGTTCCGGGACGAGGAGCATCTCCTCCAGATCGCCCAGCGGATCGTCAACAAGGTCGGCCGCCGGGTCGATCAGACCACCCCGCTCGCCGACGCCCGTCTCCAGGACGGAAGCCGAGTCAACGTCATCATCCCGCCGCTCAGCCTTCGCGGCACCGCCATCTCGATTCGTAAATTCTCCGAAAAGCCGATCACCGTCGATATGATGAAGGGCTGGGGCTCGCTTTCGGACAAGATGGCGACCGTGCTCAAGATCGCCGGCGCGAGCCGGATGAACATCATCATCTCCGGAGGCACCGGCTCGGGAAAGACGACGATGCTCAACGCCTTGTCGAAGCTGATCGACCCGGGCGAGCGAGTCCTCACGATCGAGGACGCGGCCGAGCTTCGCCTTCAGCAGCCGCACTGGCTGCCGCTCGAGACCCGGCCCCCGAACCTGGAGGGCCAGGGCGCGATCACGATCCGCGATCTCGTCATCAACGCCCTTCGTATGCGTCCGGACCGGATCATCCTCGGTGAGATCCGCGGCTCCGAATGCTTCGACCTTCTGGCGGCGATGAACACCGGCCATGACGGCTCGATGGCGACGCTCCACTCCAACAGCCCGCGCGAGTGCCTGGCGCGTATGGAGAACATGGTGATGATGTCGGACATCAAGGTGCCGAAGGAGGCGATCAGCCGCCAGATCGCCGATTCGGTCGATCTCATCGTCCAGGTGAAGCGCCTTCGCGACGGCTCGCGCCGCTGCACCAACATCACCGAGGTGATCGGCATGGAAGGCGACGTCATCGTCACCCAGGAGCTGTTCAAGTTCGAATATCTGGACGAGACTCCCGACGGCAAGATCATCGGCGAGTATCGGAGCATGGGCCTTCGCCCCTACACGCTCGAGAAAGCGAAGATGTTCGGCTTCGACCAGCCCTATCTGGAAGCCTGCCTCTAGCCTGAACCGGCGCCTCAGGGCGCAAGACGGTGGACGGGACCGGCGGCGCGGATTCACTTTCGCGCCGCCGAAACCCCTTATGCCTTCATCGCCACGATCACGAAGGCGAGGGCGAGGAAGAAGGCGGTCGCCTGGATTCCGCGCCACGGCACCCAGCCGACATTGTCGATCGCCCGGCGCCGGTGGGTTCGGCGCCAGTCGGCGATCCCGGCCACGATGGCCAGGGTCAGCGCCGCGCCGGCCGCGACCCAAGAGGAAGCTTGCGTCATTCTCACCCTTCCCGCATCAGCCGACGAGGCGGCCGATCGGCGCCGTCCGCTGGTTCCGAGCCTCTTCGTTTCGGAGCCTCATGTAGGGAGACCGGGATGATCCGCCAGTCCGTGAGCCATGCTTTCTGCGCTGCCCTGCTGGCTTGCGCCGGCGCCGCCTGCGCCTCCATCCAGCCGGGCATCATTGCCCTCGACGGCGAGGACCAGGCCGCGCTCAAGGCCGCGATCGCCGCGCCGAGCCGGACTCCGGCCAATGTCGCCCGCGATCGCTACCGCCATCCTTACGAGACGCTGTCCTTCTTCGGCGTGGAAGCCGACGACACTGTCGTCGAGATCTGGCCCGGCGGCGGCTGGTATGCCGAGATCCTGGCGCCCTACGTCATCCAGGGCGGCGGAACCTATTATGCCGCGGCCAACGGCAACGGCCTGAACGGCGCGCGGACCCGGATGACTCAGGATCCGGGCCGCTACGGCGCCATCCGGCTGGCCTCCTTCCCGACCGGAAGATCCGGCGCCACCGAACCCGCCGTCCCGGACGGCAGCGCCGACGTCGTCCTCACTTTCCGCAACGTCCACAACTGGATGATGGGAGAGACCCCGTTCGCCGAAGAGGCCTTCCGCCAGATGTTCGCGATGCTTCGCCCCGGCGGCACCCTGGGAGTCGTCGATCATCGGCTTCCGGAGAGCGCGGATTCCGCCCGCGAGCGAAGCAGCGGCTATCTCAAGACCTCGACCGTCCGGCGCCTCGCCGAGGCGGCGGGGTTTCGATTGGTCGCCGAATCCGAGATCAACGCCAATCCGAACGACACGACCGATCATCCGAGCGGCGTCTGGACCCTGCCGCCGACACTTCGGCTCGGCGACCAGGACCGCGACCGCTATGTCGCCATCGGCGAAAGCGACCGGATGACGCTGAGATTCGTGAAGCCGGAATAGTTCTGCAGCGCTGGGCCGCCTTTCTCAGCCGAGCTTGTCGAGCTTCTTCTGAAGATCGGCGAGCTGGGCCTTGAGAGCCGCAAGCTCGGCCTTGGTGTCGTCTTCCGCCGATTGGTCCTGTCCGGCCGGCTTGCCCTGGCTCCCCGCCCCCTTGCCGGCGGCTCCGGGCGTCGTCGCCGAGAACATCTCCATGTTGCGGCGGGCGATCTCGGCGAACGGGTTGGCGGCGAGCGCACCGGCCATCGCTTCGCGGAGCTGGCTCTGGTTGCGCTGCAATTGCTCGAGCGAGGCCTCGAGATAGTGAGGCACCATGCCCTGCATCGAATCGCCGTAGAGGCCGATCAGCTGGCGAAGGAAATTGACCGGCAGCATCGTCGCGCCTCTCGCTTCCTCCTCCATGATGATCTGGGCGAGGACGGAGCGGGTGATGTCGTCGCCGCTCTTCGCGTCGACGACCTTGAACTGCCGTTTCTGGCGGACCATCTGCGCCAGCTTCTCGAGCGTGATGTAGGACGAGCTTTCGGTATCGTAGAGCCGCCGGTTCGCATATTTCTTGATGATGACCACGTCATCGTCTGAGCGGGGTGCCGCCATGCCGGACTCCTGGGGGCCTGAAAGAACGAGCCTAGCACCTAAGTTTGCGGCACTGCAACACAGGCCGCGGCCGCTGCCTTTGTTCCTGGCCATGCTGCGCGAGCAGACCGCAGCAAATCCGGTGCGGATGAAGCGCGCTTTGGCCGGCCTGAGAAAATATCAGGAGGCACCCCGGCGATCGCCGCCGGAGCCGAAGCCGGCCGTCGCTTCGCGCCACGGCGCGACGCTTCGCGATTATGGCGGCGACGGGCCGCCGGTCCTGTTCGTCCCGTCGCTGATCAATCCCCCGAACATCCTCGATCTCAGCGAGGAAAGATCGCTGCTTCGGAGTCTCTCCCGGCAAAAACGGCGGGTCCTCCTGCTCGACTGGGGCTGGCCCGACGAAGGACGACGGCCGATGGATATTGCCGGCCATGTCGAGCGGATTGCCGTTCCGCTGATTGGCGAACTGCCTGAGCCGCCCGACCTGGTCGGCTATTGCCTCGGCGGGACGATGGCGGCGGCGGCCGCCCAGCTGGCACCGGTCCGAAGCCTCGTCACCATCGCCGCGCCCTGGCGGTTCGCCGCCTATCCGCAACCTGCCCGGGGCAATCTCGAGCGATTGTGGGGCCAGGTCCGGCCGACGGTCGATGCTCTGGGCGTGCTGCCGATGGAGGCGCTCCAGACCGCCTTCTGGAATCTCGACCCGGCCCGAACGGTCGCCAAGTTCGAGGCGTTCGCCGATCTCGAGGGCGAAGAAGCGGAAATCTTCGTCACTCTCGAGGACTGGGCGAATGACGGCCCGCCCTTGAGCGGCGCGGCGGCTCGGGAGATGTTCGAGGACTTCTTCGCCGCCGATCGGCCGGGCAGCGGGCAATGGCAGGTGGGCGACGAGACGATCGAACCCGGTCGGCTTGAAATACCGATTCTCAACATCGTGTCGACCAGGGACCGGATCGTTCCTCACGAGACGGCGATGAGCGCCGGCGAGCGGCTCGAGCTCGATCAGGGGCATGTCGGCATGGTCGTCGGCTCGGCGCGCGAGCGGCTTTGGAAGGCGCTGTCCGACTGGCTTTCCCGCACCGCAGCAAAATGCTAGGGCGCGGCGGATCCCCACTCCGCTCGGGCTGAGCCGGTCGAAGCCCAGGCCTTCCTTTTCGGCGACGAGGACGGCGCTTCGACACGTTCAGGGCGATCGGGCTACGAAGCAGGAAAAAGCCATGACCGACGTCGTCATCACCGCCGCCAAGCGTACTCCGGTCGGTGCCTTTCTCGGCGCCTTCGCGACCATTCCGGCCCATGAGCTCGGCCGAGTCGCGATCGAGGCGGCGCTGACCCAGTCGGGTGTCGCCGCCGAAGAGGTTTCCGAGGTCATTCTCGGCCAGGTGCTGACTGCCGCGCAGGGACAGAATCCTGCCCGCCAGGCCTCGATGGCGGCCGGCGTCCCGAAGGAGATCCCGGCCTGGGGCGTGAACCAGGTGTGCGGATCCGGGCTTCGGGCGGTCGCTCTGGCCACCCAGGCGATCCAGACCGGCGATGCCCGGATCGTCGTCGCCGGCGGCCAGGAGAGCATGAGCCTGTCCAATCATGCCCAGGCGATCCGCGCCGGCACCAAGATGGGCTCGCTCGAATTGGTCGACACGATGATCAAGGACGGCCTGACCGACGCCTTCAACGGCTATCACATGGGCATCACCGCGGAGAATCTGGCCGAGCAATATCAGGTCACCCGCGACGAGCAGGACGCCTTCGCCACCGCCTCGCAGAACAAGGCGAGCCGGGCCCGGGCCGAAGGCCGGTTCAAGGACGAGATCGCCGCCGTCACCGTCAATTCGCGCAAGGGCGAGACCGTCGTCGAGAATGACGAATATATTCGCGACGGGGTCGAGCAATCGGCGCTGGGCGGGCTCCGCCCGGCCTTCAAGAAGGACGGCAGCGTCACCGCCGGCAATGCCTCCGGGCTCAATGACGGCGCGGCCGCTCTGGTGCTCATGAGCCGCGAGGAGGCCGAGCGCCGCGGTGCCCCGATCCTCGCCCGGGTCGCAAGCTGGGCCTCGGCCGGAGTCGACCCGTCGATCATGGGAATCGGGCCCGTTCCGGCGAGCAGGCGGGCGCTCGAGAAAGCGGGCTGGACGATCGCCGATCTCGACCTGATCGAGGCCAACGAGGCGTTTGCCGCCCAGGCGCTCGCGGTCGGCAAGGAGCTGGGCTGGGATTCCGACAAGGTCAACGTCAATGGCGGCGCCATCGCCATCGGCCACCCGATCGGCGCCAGCGGCGCCCGGGTGCTGACGACCCTGCTCTACGAAATGGCCCGCCGCGACGCCAAGAAGGGCCTCGCCACCCTGTGCATCGGCGGCGGCATGGGCATCGCCCTCTGCGTCGAGCGCGACTGAAGCCTCTCCGGGAGGTTCGCAGCCTGTCCTCCAGGCCCGGCTCGCGATAAGCTGCCGCTCGGCGCCTCGCGATGACGGGCGCGTCGGGAGAGCAAGACCATGTTCGCGATCCTTTGGCGCTATCAGGTCAAGAAGGACCATCGCCCCGACTTCGAAGCCACTTACGGCGCGTCGGGCGATTGGGCGCGGCTCTTCGAACGCCACCGAGGCTTTCGCGGTACCCAGCTGCTTCGGGGCATGGACGATTCCTACATGACCCTCGACGTCTGGCAGGCCCGGGAGGATTTCCACGCCTTCCTCGCCGAGCATGGCCAGGATTATTCGGCGCTGGACGAGCGAACCGAAGGCTGGACCTCGGCGGAAGAACGGCTGGGCGAGTTCGAGACCGTCGAATAAACGCCTCTCAGCCAGAGCCCTCGCGCGACCAGTGCTCGCCGTCATAGCTGTAGCGGGCATGGTTTCCGCGGACGAAGCGATCGCCGTCCCAGGCGACGACCTGGAGATCGACTTCACGATTGTTGTGGGTCTCGATCCAGTTGAAGCTCTGAAGCTCGTTGTTGCGAAGCCGGACCGAGATGGCGGTGCCGGCCTGGATGACGAGGGCGCCGCCGGCATTGTGGACCATCTTCCGGGCCGATTCGGCATAGGTGCGATGGAAATGACCGGCGAGCGCGATATGAACTCCGGCCTCGCACACCGCCTTGACCGCATCCTCGTGCCGACCGACCGCTTCGGTCAGCTCGCTGCCCTTGCCGATCGGCATCGCGAACAAGGGATGGTGAGTGACGAGGATCCGGGTCTTGTCCTTGGCCACGTTGGCGAAGCGCGCCCGGATCAGCGCCATCTGCTCCTCGTTGATCCGGCCGTCCTTGATCGTCAGCGAGCGCGCCGTGTTGATTCCGAGCACGGCGAGCCGGTCATTCTCGAACCAAGGGCACAGATCGGTCGAGATATACCTCTTGTAGCGCGCCAGCGGCCGGGCAAAGCGGCGGAAAAGATCGTAGAGCGGGACATCGTGATTGCCCGGCACGGCGATGATCTCGAACCCGTCCGAGCGGAGCCGGTTGAGCCAGGCCGAGGCGAGCCGGAACTGGGCGATCCGCGCGCGCTGAGTGAAATCGCCGCTGACGACGAGAAGGTCAGGGCGATGCTCGAGAAGCCAGGCCTCGGCGGCGTCGGCGACCTTCGGCTGATGGGCCCCGAAATGGACGTCGGAAAGGTGGGCAATGGTCGCCATGGCGGCTGAACGAGCCGAAGCCGGCCCGGTTCAGACCCAGTTGCGCGTGAATCGGTCGCCAAGGCCGGTGAGCAGCTCGTAAGGCGAGAGTCCGGACTGCGCCGAAGCCGACGCCAGATCATAATCGAGCTCGATCCAGTCGCCCTCGCGAAGATCCGGCGCCTCGTCGACGCAGATCGCGGTGAGGTCCATCGAGACCCGGCCGACGACGGGCGCGAAATGCTCGCCGATGAAGGCTCTTCCGGTCCCGGAGAAGGCGCGCAGATAGCCGTCGGCATAGCCCAGGTTGAGGATCGCCAGCTCGTGCGGTGCCTGCGCCCTGAAGGTATGATTATAGCCGACGCAGTCCCCTTCTTTCACTCGGCGGCGCTGAAGGACCTGAGCCTCGAGCCGGACGACCTGGCGGATGTACCCTTCCGCCTCTCGCCTGGGTATGCCGCCGTACAAGGCGAGGCCGGGCCGGGTGAGATCGAAGGCGTAATCGGCGCCAAGGCAGATGCCGGCGCTGTTGGCGAGGCTCAGCCGCCGCGCCTGGACCTCCCCGGAAAGCTCGGCAAAGGCCTGGCGCTGGCGTTCATTGGCGGGCACATCCTCGTCCGCGCAGGCGAGATGGCTCATCAGGGTCTCGATCCGAAGGCTCTCCAGCCGGCCGCCGACCGAGTCTCCGGGCGCCAGGCCAAGGCGATTGATGCCGGTGTCGATCATGACGTCGCACGGCCGGTTCGTCCCGGTCCAGCGCGCCACCTGCTCGAGGCTGTTGAGGACCGGCCGGGCCGGCGACGACATGGCAGTCGCAAGATCGTCCGGCCCCACCCCGTGAAGGACCGACAAGGCCAGCCCCTCGTCCCAGGGCATCAACGTCTCGGCTTCGGCCCAGGTGGCGACGAAGAAGTCGCGGCAGCCGGCTTCGGCGAGCCGGCGAACCACCTCGCGAGCGCCGAGGCCATAGCCGTCGGCCTTGATCGCCGCCCCGCAGGCGGCGCTTCCGCTGCGGCCGGCGAGCCAACGCCAGTTGGCGACGAGCGCGCCGCCGTCGAGCTTCAGCCGAAGGGGAATGTGGGCCATGGCCGCGGCCGTAGCAATTCCGCCCCCCTCTGGGG
>CBIGXQ010000088.1:0-9877 GCA_966193865.1 uncultured Sphingosinicella sp.
CTCGGCGACGGCACCGAGGAGAGCCGGCGGCGGATGGCCGAGGGGCTCGACTGGATGTGGCGCTTCATTCCCGAGCTGTTCGAGATGGACCCTCTCGCTACCCGCGCCGCCCAGTGCGGCATCGGCACCGACGTCGTCCTGTTCCGGGCCGACTATGACCGGATCGTCGGCGACGTGCTGGCGCAGGCGACCCTCGACGCCCCGGCCGACCAGCGGCCGATCCTCGGCGGTCGCCGAGGCCATCACGGCGAGCATCTCGGGCATCTGCTCGCGGTGATGCAGTTCCTGCCCCGTACCTATCCGGACGCGACATGGTAGCGGCCATGGTAAAGCTTTCCGAAAGGCCGTCGAAAAGGCTCGATGCGAGCGACCTGGAGGCGCGCGTCTGGCAAGTCCTCGAACAGGTTCCGGACCCCGAAATCCCTGTCCTTTCCGTGGTCGAGCTCGGGATCGTGCGCGAGGTCCGTGCCGATCGGGTGGTGATCACGCCGACCTATACCGGCTGCCCGGCGACCCAGGTGATCGAGCGCGACATCAGAGCCGCACTCGACGACGCAGGATTCCGCGACCTGCGGATCGTCACCACGCTGGCGCCGCCCTGGACCACCGACTGGATCAGCGCGGAGGGACGGCGCAAGCTTCACGCTTACGGAATCGCGCCACCGAAAATGCCCGGAGAGCAGGCAGTGGCCTGCCCCCAATGCGGTTCGACCGAGACGGAGGAGGTCAGCCGCTTCGGATCGACCCCCTGCAAGGCGCAGTGGCGCTGCCGCGCCTGTCTCGAGCCGTTCGATCTCTTCAAGTGCCATTGAGCCCCGGATGAGCGTCAGTTTCCACAGGCTCCCGATCGCCGAGATCGTCGACGAGACCGCCGAGGCGAAATCGATCCGCTTCGCCGTGCCCGACGCGCTTCGCGAGACTTTCGTCTTCAAGCCCGGACAGCATCTCACCCTGAAGGCACGGATCGGCGGAGAGGAAGTGCGGCGCAACTATTCGCTCTGCGTCGCTCCCCAGGACGGCGAGGTGATGGTGACGGTGAAAAGGATCGCCGGAGGCCTCTTTTCCAACTGGGCCAACGACAATCTGCGCGTCGGTGACACGATCGAGGTCATGCCGCCTCACGGCAGCTTCACCTGGGACTTCTCGCCCGACGCGGCAAACCATTATGTCGGCTTCGCCGGAGGATCCGGGATCACGCCCGTCATTTCGCTTCTCCGGACCGCCTTGCTGACCGAGCCGGACAGCCGCTTCACCCTGTTCTACGGCAACCGCGACAGCCAGTCCGTCATCTTCCTCGAAGCCCTGGCGAAGTTGAAGAACTGTTTCATGGACCGCCTGCAAGTCCATCATTTCCTTGCGGAAGAGGCAGAGGATATCGAGCTGTTCAACGGCATGCTCGATCGATCGAAATGCGAGGACATCCTGACCTATTTGATCGATCCGGCGGACGTGGCGGCGTTCTTCATCTGTGGTCCGGGCCCGATGATGGACGCCGTCGAGGACGCTCTCGTCGCCCGGGGGATCGGCCGCGAGAAGATCCATCTCGAGCGTTTCACCGCCGATCGCCCGGTCGAGGCGCTCCAGGCCCAGCTCGAGGAAATGTCGAAGGGTGCGGAAGGGGCCAGCCTGACCGTCACTCTCGACGGCCGCAAGCGACGGATAAGTTTCAGCGCCGAAGCCGGGAACATCCTCGACAGCGCCAGGCTTGCCGGCCTTCCCGCCCCGTTTGCCTGCAAGGCCGGGGTCTGCGCCACCTGCCGGGCGAAGATCGTCAGCGGCGAGGTCGACATGGCCGCCCGCTACGGGTTGACCGACGAAGAGGTCGCTTCCGGCTATGTCCTTACCTGCCAGTCGGTCCCGAAGAGCGACAGCGTCGAGCTGGATTACGACGCATGAGCCGCCGCCGGCAGGACCGGCTTGGATTGGCTATTCGGCCTCGACGTCCTTCAGGCCGTCGAGCATCAGGTTCACGGCGAGGTCGGCGATCGCCTCGGCGCTGATCGGACCCTGGGGCCGGAGCCAGGTGTGGGTCCAGTTGATCATTCCGAAGAACAGCATCGTCAAAGGCAAGGTGAGCGGGTTGAGATCGGGCCTGATCTCGCGGATCAAGGTTTCGACGACGGCGATGATCCGGCGCTGCTTCGCGACGACCTCGGCGCGCTGCCGGGGCGGCAGATTGTCGAGCTCGTTGAGAAGCACCTTGTGGCTGTCGCGGGCGCCTGCATAGAGCCTCATGAAGGCCAGGGTGAGGGCGCGCAGACGTTCCTCGGCGTTTCCCGCCTGCATGGCTTCATCGGCGGCGTCGACGAGATCGTCGAGATGGGCCGCCATCACCGCGTGAAGGGTGTCGTCCTTCGACGGGAAATAATGGTAGATGAGCGACTTGGACGTGCTGCAGGCCGACGCGAGATCGGCGACCGAAGCGCCCTGGAAACCGCGCCGGGCATAGAGCCGGGCCGCGGCGGCGAGGATCGCGTCGCGCCTCTTGTCATAATCGGGGGATTGCGGCCTCGCCATCGGCGCATCCTATAGAGGATCGACGCTGGGTGGAATCACCAACGGCCCGGCAAATGGCCAAGCAGAGGGCCGGTTCCCCGTCTAACGGGCGATATTGGAAGTGCCGCCCGATCTCTGGCTCTCATGATAGGCGATCGCGGCGCGGGTGACGTTCTGCATCAGCGCCATCCGGGTCGAGAGCGGCGTGGCCGTCCGGCCGATCATCACCGCGAGCGCATAATGGCGTCCGTCGGGCGAGGTGATGATGCCGATATCGTTATAGCCGGTCTGGGTCGAACCCAGGACCTGGCCGGTGCCGGTCTTGTGGGCGATCCGCCAGCCCTCGGCGAGGCCGCCGGTCAGGCGCTGGGGACCGGTCCGGGTCCGCGACATGATCGACAGCAGGCGTTCGGTGGAGCGCGGCGAGAGAAGCTCGCCGCGGCGGAGGCGGGCGAGCCCGGCGACGAGGCCCTCCGGGGTGGCGCCGTCGACCGGATCGGCGACATATTGATTGAACAGCTCGCGCCGCCGATCGATCGGCACGTTGGCACGGGCCCGGTAGAAGGCGTTGCCCGTGGAATAAGCCGGGCTCCACTGCAGGCCCGCAATCTGAGTCTGCATGACTCGCTCGCCGGGACCGAACCGGACACCCTGGATTGCATGGCGCTGGAACAGCGCCCGGACCGATTCAGGTCCGCCGCTTCGGCGAAGGAGGAAGTCGTTCGCCGTATTGTCGCTTCGGGTCATGGCCCGGAACAATAGGTCTTCCAGAGTCGTCGTGAAGCCGTCCTCGTCGATCTGCTGAGCGATCGGCTGATGGAAAAGCGTGAGATCCTGGCGCCGGAGGGTGACCTGCTCGGAAAGGTCGATCTGGCCGGCGTCGACGGCCTGGAGCGTGTTGATCGCCACCCAGAACTTGCTGACGCTCTGCTGGGGGAAATAGCGGGTGCCGTTCCAGCTCGTCGTCCAGCCGGTGTCGACGTCGCGAACGGCGATCCCGACCTCGCCGTCGAAATTCCGCGCCAGCTGCTCGATCCGCTCAGCCAAGGATCGCTGCGCCGCCAGGGTTTCGGGCGCGATCTGCGGGACGGCCGCCGCGGCCGGCGCCTGGACAGGCCGCTGCTGCGCGGGTCGCTGCTGAACCGGCCGCTGTCGCGGCGTCCGGGACTGGGCGACCAGGCTCGCGAACTGGGATTCCGAAGGAGAGGCGGCCGAATGCGCCTGGGGGATGCATCCGGAGAGCAAAAGCGCCGGTACGAGCATCCCAAAACGTGCTCTGCTTTCGAATCCCGCCCCGAATACGCCCATTCACCCGCTCCCCATTGCTAACGCCTTCTGCCCCAAGGATTTGAATCATAGCCGGGATGCGCTTGCTGTCAGCTTAATCTTGCTTGGGAGAGACGAGCCGTTGGCAGGGCGCGGCGGATCGAATCCGAAATGAGTCTACACCAATTGTGATATAACGTATCGCGCCATCTCCAGGGGGCTGGATTCGAACTTCGGAGTAGATTGTGAAGAAGCGCGCCTTGTTGCTCGCCGCCAGTGTGATCGCGGCCTTTCCCGCCGCGGCCCAGCCGCCTGCGCCAGCCGAAGAGCCGGCTGAGGCGCAGGATCATTTCCATCAGGAAACCGAGGAAGCGATCGTCATCACCGCGCCGTTCGTGCGCGATCTCAACTTGCTTGCCGGCACTGCGACTTTGAGCGGAAGCGAGCTGGTTCGCGACATGCGGCCCCAGCTCGGCGAGACATTGACCCGGCTTCCCGGCGTTTCCGCGACCTCGTTCGGTCCGGGCGCCTCCCGCCCGGTCCTTCGAGGATTCCAGGGGGAACGGGTGCGCGTGCTCGTCGACGGAATCGGTTCGATCGACGTCTCCAACACGTCCGCCGATCATGCCGTGACGATCGATCCAATCACCTCCGACCGGATCGAGGTCCTCCATGGTCCGGCGGTGCTGCTGTTCGGAAGCCAGGCGATCGGCGGCGCCGTCAATGTCTTCGACCGCCGGATCCCGCGCCGGGTCCCGCCCGACGACGTCCATATCGACGCCATCGGCAGCTATGGCTCGGCCGCCGACGAGTTCAGCCTCGGCGGCGGAGTCGACATGGAGATCGGCGGCAACGGCTTCGTCCTCCATGCCGACGGCAGCTATCGCCAGAGCGACGACCTGCGGATCGGCGGATTCGTCCTTTCGCCGACGCTTCGCGAAGAGGAGCTGGCCCGGGCTGAGGAAGAAGAAGCGGAAGGCCATCTCGAGGAAGCCGAGGAGGCGCGAGGATTCGCCGCACTCGAGGGGCGCCTGCCGAACAGCTTCACTCGGACCTGGACGGCCGGCCTGGGTGCAGCCTTGATCCGCGACGGCGGCAATCTCGGTCTCTCGCTGAGTCTGTTCGACAGCCGCTACGGCGTGCCCGCCCGCCCCGGAGTCGGCCACCACCATGAAGAGGAGGAAGGCGAAGAGGGGCATGAGGGAGAAGAAGGCGAGGAAGCTCCCGCCGACGTCGCCATCGACCTCAGGCAATATCGGGCCGATCTCCGCGGCGAGGTCCAGCTCGGCGGCCTGTTCGAGACGCTCAGGGTTCGTCTCGCCGCCGCCGATTACGAGCATACCGAGTTCGAGGGGGCCGAAGTCGGCACGATCTTCCGGACCCAGGGCATGGAAGGCCGGGTCGAAGCGGTCCAGGCCGATCGCGGCGGGTGGCGCGGTGTCGTCGGCGGCCAGTTCTTCGTCCGCGATTTCGAAGCGATCGGCGCCGAGGCCTTCGTTCCGCCCAACGACACCAGCCAGCTCGGAATCTTCGCCCTTCAGGAAGTTCAGCTCGGCCGGGTCGAGCTCGAGGGCGCGGCGCGGTTCGAGCATGCGACCGTCGGCGCCCCGAGCGTCGGCGTCGATCGAAGCTTCAACGCCTTTTCCGTGGCCGCCGGCGCGTCCTACGAAATCTCGCCGTTGGTGAAGCTGGGCGGCAATGTCTCCCGATCCGAGCGCGCGCCGTCGGCGGAGGAGCTGTTCTCCAACGGTCCGCACGTTGCGACCCAGGCGTTCGAGCGCGGCAATCCGGACCTCGATAAGGAACGAAGTCTGGGCGGCGAGATCTACGCCCGGGCCCAGCTTCCGGACCTTCAGCTGACCGCCACTTTGTTCGGCAATCGCTTCTCCGATTACATCTTCCAAGCCGCGACCGGAGAGGAGGAGGATGGGCTTCCCATCTTCCAATATTTCCAGACCGACGCCACTTACTGGGGCGTCGAGCTGGGAGCCAAGGTCGGGCTCGGCCAATTGGGGCCGTGGAAACTCAGCTTCGACGGGGTCGCCGATTATGTCGAGGCAGCGATTTCCGACGGCGGTGGACCGGTGCCGCGAATCCCACCCTTGCGGGTGCTCGCCGCGATCGAAGGCGAGTCGGCGAATTTCGACGCCCGCGGCGAAGTGGAGCATGTCTTCGCCCAGGACCGTGTCGCCGCGCTCGAAACCCCGACCGCCGCCTTCACGCTCGTCAATTTCTCGGTGACCTGGCGTCCCTGGGGCCGAAGCAATCCGACGAGCCTGATCCTCGCCGCGAACAATTTGTTCGATGTCGAGGCGCGCCGCCATGCGTCCTTCACCAAGGATTTCGTGCCGCTCGCGGGCCGGGACATCAGGCTGAGCGGCCGAATCAGCTTCTGATTGCGACAGGTTGCGACAAGTTCATGCCGCGGCTGACAAAGTCCGGGGACAAAAGCGTGGGATCTGGAGCTGTATCTGGTTCCAGACGAGAGCGGAGTTCATCATGAAGAAGTTTACCATCCTCGCGGGCCTTGGCCTTCTCGCCGTTTCCGGCTTGGCTCTTGCCCAGCCCGCCGAGGGCCCGAGAGGCGAGCGTGGCGCCGATCTCGACCGCCAGCAGCTGATCGAGCGCACGCTCCAGCGGTTCGATCGCCTCGATCTCGACGATGATGGCCGGTTGACCGCCGAGGAGGCTCGGCAGGCTCGGGCTCAGCGCCGGGCGCGACGCGCCGAGCGTGCCTTCGACCGGCTCGATCTCGATCGCAACGGCAATTTGACCCGGGCCGAGTTCGAGCAGGCGCGAGCTCAGCTTCGCGAGCGGCGCAGCGAGCGCCGGGCCGAGCGCGGCGAGCGCCGCGGCGGGCGCTTCATGCGCAATGCGCACCGCGCCCACGCCATGCGCGCCGGCCGACTGTTCGGCGAGCAGGGCTTCATCACCCGCGAGCAGTTCCAGGAGCGGGCGCTGACCCGCTTCGATCGCCAGGACGTCAACCGCGATGGGACGGTGACCGTCGCTGAGCGGCGCCAGGCGTTCGAGCAATGGCGCGAGCGCCGGCAGGAGCGCCGCGATCGCCGCGACTAGGGCGCGACGGAAGCGAGCGACATGATGCAGGGGGCGGGCCTTCGGGTCCGCCCCTTTCATTTCGGCATAATACGGATTTTGAAGGAAAATTCCGGCCACTAATCTCGTTTAAGTCTGCCTCGCTCTTTTTCTGTCACAGTCCGATCAGCCCTTCCGAGTCGGGAAGCGGAAGGGCACCGGGGGGAACAGCTGTGGTCTATTACAGACTCTACCTGCTGAACCCGGCCAATGGCCGGTTCATCGGCTTCGAGGAGATCGAGGCGCCCGACGATGTCGAGGCGGTCCATCTGGCCTTGGAGCATTGTGGCTCACAGCCGCTGGAATTGTGGTGCGGCAAGCGCAAGGTGAAGAGCTTTCCTGCCAGGTCCTCGGCGGCCGAAGCCTAGCACAGCACTGGACAGGACAGGCTCTAGCGTCCGGAGACGCTCCTCGGCAGCCTTATCCGCGCCAGAAGGCCGCCCTCGGCCTGGTTTTCCAGTTCCAGCGAACCGCCATGGGCCTGGGCAGCAGCCCGGGCGAGGGTGAGACCGAGGCCGCTCCCGCCCGTTTCCCGGCTTCGTGAGCTTTCGAGCCGGACGAACGGCTCCTGGACCTGTGCGAGGTCCGCTTCGGCTATGCCCGGCCCCTTGTCCGCAATTTCGATGACGACATCGTCTCCCGATCCGCGGACTCCGGCGCGCGCCGAGCCGCCATATTTGACGGCATTCTCGATCAGGTTTCGGATCGCCGGGCGGAGCAGGTTGGGCTGAATGGAGGCGGTCTCTCGGCTGCCTGGCTCGAGCTCGACATCGTGACCGAGCGCCCGGAATTCCTCGACGATCGTGTCGACCAGAGCGTTCAGATCGACAATCCGGGCCGGCTCCATCGTCCGCCCGGACCGCGCCAGCGCCAGCGTGTCGTCGAGCATCGCCGTCATCTCCTCGATGGTGGCGATCATCTTCAGGCGCTCGTCTTCCGGCTCGACGCTCTCGGCTCGGATCCGCAGCGAGGCGAGGGGAGTGCGAAGGTCATGGCCGATCGCGCCGAGCATCCGGTCCTTCTCGTCGAGCATGGCCCCGACCCGTCCGCTCATCGCGTTGAACGCCTCGATCGCGCGCTTGACGTCGGCGGGCCCTCGCGGCTCCACCCGCGGCGCCTCGCCCGGCCGCTGGAAGCGTTCGGCGGCCAGGGTGAGATCGCGAAGCGGCCGAGCCAGCCGGGTCGCCATCCAGATCATCGCCCCGAGCACGATCAGGTAGATGAGCAGGGTTGAAGCGGCCACCCGGACGGCGAGCCAGGGGTTGGGGCGCTGGGTGATCATCCGCGCATTGAGCCAGGTTCCGTCATCGAACTGGACCGAGAGCAACAGCGTCTGAAGCGGACGGCTTCGCTCTCGCCGCCTGTTCCGGGGATGATGTTCGGTCACCGTGCCCCGGGCGTCACGGAGGACGACTCCATTCTCGCTGGCCGTCTCACGAAGGCGCGCCGTGATCCTTTCCTGGCTCTGATGTGGCGCGAGCAGGCTCACCATATCGAGCGAGTAACGGGAACGGCGCCCCCATCTGGGGAGCAGATCCTCGCGCTGCCCGGGTTCACTGGCCGCCAGCCTCTGAGCGACCGTGATGAATCGGCTGATCGCCGGCCCTTCGACCTGGGCCCGGGTCGCCCTTTGCCGCTCGGTGAAGACGAGGCTGAAATTGATCGCCTGAGCGACCAGCAGGGCGACCGCCATCAGCAGCGCGATCTGGCCGATGAGGCTCCTCGGCAGCAACCTTCTCACCGGATCACAACTTCCGGACCTCGGCGGCGAGCATGTAGCCGCCGCCCCAGACCGTCTTGATGAGCTTGGGATTTGACGGATCTTCCTCGATCTTCTTCCTCAGGCGGCTGACATGATTGTCGATGCTGCGTTCGAAGGCGGCCAGTTCCCGGCCCTGGCTGAGATCGAGCAGCTGGTCGCGGCTGAGCACCCGGCGGGGTCGAGTGACGAGCGCGTGGAGGAGATTGAACTCGCCGGTCGAGAGCGGGATGGCGACCCCGTCCCGGTCGACCAGCTCGCGCTCTCCCGATCGAAGTACCCAGGGGCCGAAGGCATAGGAATCGGCGTCCGGCGCCCGCACCCGGCCGACGCCTTCATTCGCCCGGCGAAGCACTGCCTTGATCCGGGCCAGTAGCTCGCGCGGGCTGAACGGCTTCGTGACATAATCGTCGGCGCCGATCTCGAGGCCGACGATCCGGTCGGTCTCCTCCGTCCTGGCGGTGAGCAGGATGACGGGGATTTGCGAGGTGGCTCGGATGTGGCCGGTCAGAGCGAGCCCGTCCTCGCCTGGCATCATGACGTCGAGGAGGACCAGATCGATCGCATAAGCGGAAAGGATCTGTCGCGCCTTGGCGGCGTCGGCGGCCTTGGACACGCGCAGGCCGTTCCTGGACAGATAGGAAGCGAGGGGATCCCTGATGTCCCGCTCATCGTCGACCAGCAGGATATGCGGTTCGTCGGCCATGGCGCGCTCTTACCTGTCGCAGCCCGAGCGGCGCCAGCACTAGAATGTCTCGAATTGTGTCGTGGGCGAGCCGTACATCTCTGATTTCGGCGATCGAATACCGGGGATCGCGCCGCCGCTAGGAAGGGGCTCCAGGACGCGTGCGGCAATAGTCCCGGACCGCGTCGACCAGCGGGAAATCGCCGGCTTCTCGCGCCATCCGCTCGCCGCCTTCGCAATCGCCGCTGGCGACGAGCTGGCCGACCCGGTCGCCGAGGCTTCGCGCCTCGGCGGCGCTGCGCTCGGCATTGGCCTGGCGGCGGGCTTCGGCGGAGAGGCTGGCGTCGTTGACGCTTCGCCAATCGGACCAGAGGCCGCGGGCCGAAAGCGAGCCGGAATCGGGCGTCTGGGCCAGAGCGGCTGCCGGCAGAAGAGCGAAGAGGAGGGCGAGAGCGCGGATCACGACGGGGCAGCTATAGCAGAAAAAGTGAGCATCCGCTGAACGATGCGCCGGCGCGAATGGTGAGCCCAGCTGGATTCGAACCAGCGACCTACTGATTAAAAGTCAGTTGCTC
>CBIGXQ010000089.1:0-9836 GCA_966193865.1 uncultured Sphingosinicella sp.
GTCCTGAGCGGGGGCGGCGACGGCGAGCGCGGCAGCGGCAACGCCGGTGAAGAGAGTGGCAATACGCATGGCGATACAATTCCCCTGGTCAGATGGCTCGGCGATGAACCGCCATTGCCGGCGCGTTCGGAACCGGTCGACGCCCGTCAGAGCGCGATCGCGACCGTCTTGAGCTCGGTATAGGATTCCACTCCGTAGCGGGCGGACTCGCGTCCGAAGCCGGACTGCTTGTAGCCACCGAACGGCAGAGCGACGTCGGCCGCCGACGGACAATTGCCCCAGACCATCCCGGCCTTCAGCTTCGCCGCCAGCCGGTGCATGGCCGAGACGTCGCGAGTCCAGATCGAGGCGGCGAGGCCGTAGGTCGTGTCGTTGGCCTGCCGGGCGACCTCATCGAGATCGTCGTAGCGGGTCGCGGTCAGCACCGGACCGAATATCTCCTCGCGAACCACCTTCATCTCCGGCTTGACGTCGACGAGGATCGTCGGGTTGACGAAATAGCCCTCACCGCCGGGAACGTCGCCGCCATAGACGACGGAGGCCCCTTCGCTTCGCCCCGATTCGATGAATCCGAGCACCCGTTCGTGCTGCTCGGTCGAGACGAGCGGACCCATCATCGTATCGGGCGCGAGGCTCGGCCCCACCTTCCACCTCGAGGCATTGGCGGCGACCGCTTCGATCAGGCTGTCGAAGATCTCGCGATGCGCGAACAGGCGCGAGCCGGCGATGCAGACCTGGCCGGAATTGGCGAAGATCGATCGGGCGGCGCCGGCGGCGGCTTTCTGGACGTCGACGTCCGGCAAGACGATCACCGGCGACTTGCCGCCGAGCTCCAGGGTCACCCGCTTGAGCGTGTCGGTGGCGTTGCGATTGATGATCTTGCCGACCTCGGTCGATCCGGTGAAGGCGACCTTGTCGACGTCCGGATGGCGAACCATGCGGTCGCCGGCGGTCTCGCCATGGCCGGTGATGATGTTGATCACCCCGGCCGGGAAGCCGGCCTCGGCGACGAGATCGGCGAGTCGAAGCGCCGTCAGCGGCGTCTGCTCGGCCGGTTTGAGGACGATCGTGCAGCCGGCGGCGAGCGCCGGAGCGATCTTCTGCACCGCCATCATCAACGGGAAGTTCCACGGCACGATCTGGGCACAGACCCCGATCGGCTCGCGGCGGACATAAGCGTGGACCGTTCCCGTCGGCATCCCGGCGGGCTCGACATGCTCGCCCGACAATTTCGTTGCCCAGCCAGCCATGTAGCGAAGGGTCTGGACCGACCGGGGAAGGTCGTAGCCCTGCGAAGCGGAACGCGGCTTGCCGTTGTCGATCGATTCGAGCTCCGCCATTTCCGCAATGGCCGCTTCGAGAAGATCGGCGAGCCGCTCGATCAGCCGCTCGCGCTGGTAAGGCGCAAGCCCGCTCCAGCGGCCATCGTCAAAGGCGCGCCGGGCGGCGGCGACGGCGCGATCGACATCCTGGTCGGAGGCGTCGACGACCTGGGCGATCTCACGGCCCGTCGATGGATCGAAGACGGCGATCCGCTTGCCGTGACTGGACTCGATCCACTCGCCGTCGATGAAGAGCTTCGGCTCGCGTCTCAGGAAGGCCTGAACCGCTTCGCCATAAGCGGGCTGCGCGCTGATCCGGGTCATTTCATTCATCGGCCGAGTCTCCTTGCCCGGCGCTATAGTCGCTGGCGGTCGAGGGTGTAACCCATTGGCGAAGCCACGATCGCCCGGATCGTTCAGACGAGAAGCTTGCGCGCCCGTTCGATCCGGGTCGCTTCGTCATCGTCGCGCGGAGGCACGGCAAGGCCGCGCTGGACCTCGGGACGGGCATCGATCGCCGCCATCCAGCGCTGCAGATGGTCGAGCCCTTCAATGTCGACCCCGGGCCAGTGATGGACCCGGGCCCAGGCGAAATTGGCGATGTCGGCGATCGAATAGTCGCCGGCGAGATATTCGTTGTCGGCGAGATGGCCGTCGAGGACTTCGAGCAGGCGGCGGCTTTCGCGCAAATAGCGGTCGATGGCCGGCTGGATCCGCTCCGGGAAATATTTCGCGAAGACGTTGGCCTGGCCCATCATCGGGCCGAGCCCGCCCATCTGGAACATGAGCCACTGAACAACCCGGCTCCGGCCCTTTTCGTCGGCGGGGATGAGGCGGCCTGCCCGCTCCGCCAGATAGAGCATGATGGCGCCGCTTTCGAAGATCGGGAAATCCCCATTGCTCCGATCGACGATCGCGGGAATCCGGCCGTTGGGATTGATCTTGAGGAACGCCGGCTCCTTCTGCTCGCCGGCGGAAAGGTCGAGGACATGGACCGAATAAGGCAGGCCCAGCTCCTCGAGCGTGATCGAGACCTTGTGCCCGTTGGGAGTGGCGGCGGTGTAGAGATCGATCACCCGGATCCTCCTTCGCTGATCAGTTGCGAAGTAGGACGCAATTGCCCCCTGTCAATCGAAGGCGGAAGAATCGGACCGGAATGTTGAAGCGAAAGGAGGCCGATCCCGGGGGATCAGCCGACCGTTAACTCGCAGCCGAAATTGAGGCCGAGGCGGCCGTCGCGACTCCAGCGAACGAAAGCGTAAAGCGGGCTGCAGCCATCGAAGCGGATCATCACGCTCTCGCCCAGGCGCGGAACGATGTCGCTTTCGATCATCGTCCCTCGGCTCGAGATGTTGATCACCGGGACCCGGAGATTCTGCGCTCGAAAACACAGGGTCGCATATTCGACCAGGCCTTCGTGCCGGCTCTCCGACCTCTGCTCGACGAAACCCCGCGGCGGCATCGCCACCGCTGCCTGTCCGTAATCGATTGCGCGCGTCGCCATAGTGCCTCCCCTGACTTTGGCGAGGTCACCATGGCAGAGAAGGCTTACCGAATTCCTAGCGTCGACCCGCGCTAATCGCGCAGGTCAATTTTCCCAGAAATAAGGCTGGCGCTGACGCGTGCCGGTGACGACTTCGTTGAGCGTCTCGGCCTCGTATAGTCGGCCGTTCAGCATCACCCGATCGATCTTTTCGGTGTTGCGGATATCCTGGGTCGGATCGGCATCGAGAATGACGAGATCGGCGAGCTTGCCGCGCTCGATCGAGCCGAGGTCGGTGAAGCCGTAGACCTGGGCCGGAGTCGCGGTGGCGGCGCGGATCGCCTCGATCGGGGTCATGCCGCCGCGGACGAAGGACCACATCTCCCAATGGGTGCCGAGACCCTGCTGCTGGCCATGGGCGCCGATGCTGACCGGAACTCCGGCCCGCGAGAGAGCGAGCGATTCCCGGGCGCTGACGATATCCACGAACTGGTCGGCCGGCGCAGTCTCGACCCTCACCCGATCGGCAAGGGCGTCGGCGGGCGCGTGACGCGTGAGCAAGGGATGATTCCAGACCTGAGTCGCCTGGGCCCAATAGGGATCGCCGGCGAGTCCGCCATAGGTCACGACGAGAGTCGGCGTGTAGCCGACATTGGTCTGGCTGAAGAAGCTGCGCGCATCCCGGTAGAGCCGCTCCTGCGGAATATTGTGCTCGAGCGTCGTATTGCCGTCCTGGATGATGGTGATGTCCATCGAATAGATTGAGCCGCCTTCGGCGACGACGGCGACATTCTCCGCCCTTGCGGCCTGCGCCACCTGCTGGCGCTGGTCGCGCCTCGGCTGGTTGTAATTCTTCACCGAATGGGCGCCCTGGACCCGAAGCCGCCGGACGTGGCTGAGCGCATCCTCATAGGAATCGATCTGCGCATAGGCGCCTGGCGCCCGGGCACCGTAGACGATCTCTCCGGACGAGTAGGTGCGCGGCGCGAGGATGAGGCCGGCGCGCTGATATTCGCTGGCCGGGAAGACCTCGCTCGACGAGCTGGACGGGTCGTGAGTCGTCGTCACTCCGAAGGCGAGATGCGCCATGGCCGACCAGTTCTGCTGCGGGATGAGATCGTCGGTTCCATAGGGCCCATGCGCATGGCCGTCGATGAATCCCGGGACGATCGTCTTGCCGGCGACGTCGACCTGCTGGGCCCCGGCCGGTATCTCGATCTCGCCGCGGCGGCCGACCGCCGCGATCCGGTTGCCGTCGATGATGACGATTCCGTCGTCGATGATTCCGCCGTCTTCCGAAGCCATGGTGACGATCCTGGCGCCGACCAGGGCGACCTGGCCCTGCGGCCGGTCGGCGGGCCTCGAGACGGCGAGCGAGACGCCGTCGCGCGGCGGCGTGTAGCTGCCGCCCGGGGCCGGCCGGATCAGGCTCGCGCTGTCCGCGGTGTAGAGCGTCGGGCCCATGCTCCAGGCCAGGGTCCGTCCACCTTCGGCCCAGTGGAAATATTGGCCGCCGTCCCGAGTCGCTCGGGTGACCGGAAGCGGGCCGCCGCGCATCCCCAGAGTCACGGTCTGGGCGCCGGCGAAGAAGGGCGCGACATGGACGTTGTAATTCTCGCGGAAGGCGAGGCTGCGACCGTCCTGCGACACCGCATAGGTCTCGATCAGGTCGCCCTGGACATGAACCCTCTTGTCCCGGCCGTTGAGATCGGTGCTGATCAGTTTTCGCTTCTGCTCCTCGGTCACTTCCATGAAGATCCGGTCGGAAGCCGCGCCGAAATGCGGGTTGCCGCCGCTTCCGACGACCCGCGTCGACGGGCCGCCGGCGGCCGGAACCCGATAGACTCCGGGATTGTCGGACCAGGTCTCGTCGGTGAGATAGCCGCCGCCGCCGCGCTCGAAGACGATGACACTGCCGTCGGGAGAGAATTGCGGCCGCCGATAATGGCCGGGGACGTCGGTGACGGTTCGAAGATCGCTGCCGTCCGGAGCGACGGTGCGGATTTCACCGAGGCGCTGATCGTTCCACGAGACGAAGGCGATCCGGCTGCCGTCGCGCGACCAGGCGGGGAAGAGCTGGAAATCTGAATCCTGGGCCGTCAGGAGCCGCGGCGTTCCGCCGGCCATGTCCTTGACGAACAGACGCCCGAACGCCTCGTAGACGACCTGCCGGCCGTCGGGCGAGACGCTGGCGAAACGGGGAAGCCGGGTCGTGACGGTGTCGGACCAGGCCGAGACTTCGGGCCGTTCCGCGTCGATCACCAGCCTCGTGTCGTTCACCTGGAAGGGAATCTCGGCGGCGGCGCTGCCGTCGACATTGACGCGGCGGATCTTGCCGCCGGCCCAGAACAGGATCGTGTTGCTGTCGGGAATCCAGTCCATGTTCGGATAGAGGCCATGCACGGCCCAGGTCTCCTGCAGATCCTGGTCGAGAGCGTCATAGAGCTGACGCTCCGCCCCCGAGCGCAAATCCTTGACGAACAGCCGGCTTCGGCCGCCTTCGCGATGGACGAAGGCAAGCCAGCGCCCGTCGGGCGAAGGCGAGGGGCGGACCGCCCCGCCGGGGCCGCCGGCGATTTGCGACCGCTCGCCGGTCGCCATGTCGTACGTTTCGATCGCGAACACCTGCTCGTTCGAATCCTGGGCATATTCGAACACCCCGCCGGGGGTGGTGTTGCGGGTGAAATAGAGCAGCCGCCCGTCGGGCGAGAAGGTCGGCTCGCCAAGCTCCTTCTGGTGCTGCGGATTGGGGCGGGTGACGAGTGCGACGCCGGTGCCGGTGCCGCTGACATGGTACATCCAGATCTCGCCGGTGCCGGCCGAACGCTGGGTCGTGAAATGCTTGCGGGCGGCGATGTAGCGGCCGTCGGGGCTCCAGGTCGGATTGTTGAGCAGCTCGAATGTCTCGCGGGTGATGGCTCGGGCGCCGCTGCCATCATTGTTCATGACCCAGATATTGTCGCCGCCGCCGCGGTCCGAGGTGAAGGCGATCTGCCGCCCGTCGGGGGAGAATCGGGGCTGCTGATCATAAGACAGTCCGGAGGTGATCCGGGTCGCCCGGCCGCCGGTGATCGGCATCGTGTAGAGGTCGCCGAGCAGGTCGAACGCGATGGTCCGGCCGTCCGGGCTGACGTCCAGGTTCATCCAGGTGCCTTCGTCGACGTTGATCGGGATCGATCGCGTGCGGATTCCCGGCGGGCTGTTCACGTCCCATTTCGGCCGTTCGGCATTGGTCCCGTTCCCCTGGGCCTGGGCGATGGCGGCCGTGGAGGCGAGCAAAAGGGAGACGGCGGCGAGACTGCGAATCATGAAATACCCCCGGGGAACAGGAAGCTGTCGGAAAGGCGGCGACGGTGCCCGATTCGTCAAAGGCGGACAAGGTGCGGCGATTACGTGGCGCGTCGGCTTTTCGACGAAGGCGGCTGCCTGTTCGGCGAGCGCGGCCTCAATCCTCGAACGCCGCCTTGAGCTCGTCGAGCCAGACGGTCGCCGTGCCGTCGCTCGGCGCCCGCCAGTCGCCGCGCGGGCTGAGCGCGCCGCCGGCCGACACTTTCGGCGAATTGGGTATGGCGCTTCGCTTGAACTGGCTGATCTGGAAGAAACGGAACAGGAAGACCTCGAGCCATTTGCGGATCGTCGCGAGATCATATTCGCGCTTCAGCGTCTCGGGATAGTCGAACGGCCACAGGCCCTGGGCCGACTCCTTCCACGCCTGCCACGCCATGAAGGCGACCTTCGAAGGCGACTGGCCGTGGCGCAGGATGTGGAACAGGAAGAAGTCGTGGAGCTCGTAGGGGCCGATCCGCTCCTCGGTCGATTGCATTCCGCTCTTCTCGTCGGCGGGGACCAGCTCCGGCGAGATCTTGGTGTCGAGGATGGCCTGGAGGATATCGTCGGTCGCGCCGTCGAACTGCCCCGATCTTATGGCCCAGCGGATCAGATACTGGATCAGGGTCTTTGGAACGCCGGCATTGACCCCATAATGGCTCATCTGGTCGCCGACCCCGTAGGTCGACCAGCCCAGGGCGATCTCCGACAGATCGCCGGTGCCGACGACGAAGCCGCCGCGCTGGTTGGCGAGCCGGAAGAGATAATCGGTCCGAAGGCCCGCCTGGACGTTCTCGAACGTCACGTCATATTGCATTTCGCCCTTGGCGAACGGATGGCCCATGTCGGCGAGCATCTGGCGGGCCGCCGGCTTGATATCGATCTCCTCGCCGACGATCCCGAGCGCGTTCATCAGCTTCCAGGCATTGCCCTTCGTTTCCTCGCCGGTGGCGAAGCCGGGCATGGTGAAGCCCAGAATGGTCGACCGGGGCAGGCCGAGATGATCGCAGGTCTTGGCCGCGACGATGAGCGCATGGGTGGAATCGAGGCCGCCGGATACGCCGATGACGAGATGCTTGCCGGACGTCGCCCGAAAGCGCTTGGCGAGGCCCTGAACCTGGATGTTGAAGGCTTCGTAGCAATCCTGATCGAGCTGGTCGGCCCGGTTCGGAACGTAGGGAAAACGGCGAAGCGCCCGCTCGAAGCCGATGTCGGCGAAGCTCGGCCGGTGGTCGAACCCGACCCGGCGGAAGCTTTTCTCCGGGTGGCCGGCGGCTCGGGCATTGTCGTTGAACGTGCCGTTGCGCATCCGTTCGAGCCGAAGCCGCTGAACGTCGATATCGGCGACGGCGAGCTCGGCCTCGCGGTCGAAGCGGCCGGTCTCGGCGAGGAGTTCGCCGAGCTCGTAGATCGAGCCCTGGCCGTCCCACGCGAGATCGGTCGTGCTCTCGCCCGGGCCCGAAGCCGAATAGACATAAGCGGCGTGGCAGCGGCTGGCCTGGGCCGCGCAGAGCAATTTGCGTTCGTCGGCCTTGCCGATCGTGATGTTGGACGCCGACAGGTTGGTGAGGATCAGCGCCCCCGCCATCGCGCCATTGGTCGATGGCGGCTGCGGCGCCCAATAATCCTCGCAAATCTCGATGTGGAAGATGAAGTCGGCAAGATCGGTGGCGGCGAAGATCTGATCGGGCCCGAACGGCACCGATTGCCCGGCCACGTCGATCTCCAGCCCCTCCATTCCGATGCCCGAGGCGAACCAGCGCTTCTCGTAATATTCGCGGTAATTGGGCAGGAAGCATTTCGGGACGACGCCGAGGATCCGCCCCCGCGACAGTGCGAGGCCGCAATTGTAGAGCCGGCCGTTGCGGCGAAGCGGAGCGCCGACGACGAGCACGGGCTTCAGCGTCGCGCTGGCTTCGGCGAGCCGGGCGAGGCCGGCCTCGACCGAGTCGAGAAAGGCTTCCTGGAGGTGGAGATCGTCGACCGCATAGGAAGAGATGTTGAGCTCTGGGAAGATTGCGAGATCGACTCCGCGACGATCGGCCTCGCCGGCCAGCGCCAGCGTCTGATCGACGTTATAGGCGACGTCGCCGGCCGAAGCGCAGGGACTCGCCGTCGCCACCCGGACGAAGCCGTGCCGATGGATCGCCTCGAACGGCGCCCTTTTTCCTGCCCCCGCTCCGTCCCCCATCACAACATCTCCGTCATCATCTCGACCGCTACCCGCATGCACTGGATTCGGGTGGCGCCGCGTCCGATCGGTCCGAAATGCTCCTCGCGGTGAGCGGTTATACGCCCGGCTCGGGCGCAGGCGAAATGGACGAGTCCCGGCTCCTCGCCCTTGTCGGCGAATCCGGTCACCGCCAGCGCCAGATTGGCGCGCGACCGCTCGAGCGCGCCCTCGGCCATAGCCACCGCCACCTCGCGGGAGACGGCGCCCTTCTGCTCGATCAGATCGAGGGGAACCCCGAGCATCTCATGCTTGGCCTCGTTCGAATAAGTGACGAAGCCGCGGTCGAAGGCGTGGGCGACGCCCTGAACGTCGGTGAGCAGGGAAGCCAGCATCCCGCCGGTGCAGCTTTCCGCCGTCGCAAGCACCAGATCGCGCTCGCAGGCCTTGTCCAGCAGCCGCCGGGTCGCCTCCTCGATCGCGTCGGGAAGCACCGGCGAAAGCGTCTCGGTATCGTTCAAAATCCAGCCTTTCGAACCTTCTGGCGCGGGAACCGGCGCCTTGCTCCGATTGTTCCAGCGGCGCAATCAGGAGAAACTCGATGGCCGAAACCAACAAGCCCCAGGACGCCCTTCAACTTCTCGCTTCCGACCACCGCGAGGTGGAGACTCTATTCGAGAAGTTCGAGAAAGCGAGCGGCGCCTCGGCCAAGGAAAAGATCGTCCGCCAGATCTGCACCGAGCTCAAGGTTCACGCGATGATCGAGGAGGAAATCTATTATCCGGCGATCCGCGGCAAGGTCGATGAAGATTCGCTCGACGAGGCCTATGTCGAGCATGACAGCGCCAAGACGCTGATCAACGAGCTCGAAGCCGCCGAGCCGGACGAGGCATTTTACGACGCCAAGGTGAAGGTGCTCCAGGAGCTGATCGAACATCACGTCAAGGAAGAGGAAAAGCAGCGCGACAACCTCTTCCAGCAGACCCGAGCGGCGGACATCGACCTCGAGGCGATGGGCGCGGAGCTCGCCGAACGGAAGACGGCGCTGATGGCGATGGCCGAAGCGGGCACGCTCGGCCCTGCGATGCCGGCGACGATGCAGCACGAAGGAGCCTGATCATGGCCTGGAACCGCAAGCGGACGATCATGGCCGCCGTGGTGGCGACGGTCGGCGGATTCGCCGCCGCCCTTCTGAGCCGCCGGCGAGGCAGCGACAGCGACGAGCCGCTCGCCTCGGCGCTCGGTCGGGGAAGGACGGCGCCGGGTCCGGTCGGCCAGTCCGGTGGCGCTCGCTCGGCCGGGCCCGACGCAATGCGCGATCCGCCGAAGGATTGGGAGAAACTCGACCAGGCGTCGGACGAAAGCTTTCCCGCGAGCGATCCGCCGGCGGTGAATCCGCACGTCGATTGACGAAGCCAGGGCGCTGCCGATCGGGGGTCCAGGCCTTGGCACGGCTGGTCAGGCGGGTGGTGGCTCACCCTGGGGAACGTCCCGATCCGCTCCGCCCGCGAAGATCGATTCCCGGGCGTCGCCG
>CBIGXQ010000090.1:0-9617 GCA_966193865.1 uncultured Sphingosinicella sp.
GCCGAGCAGGCCCAGGAACAGGGTCGTCGTGATGGCTCGGCGGACTCGCCTCATGACCGCTCAACGCCTTCGGGCGGTTTCCAGCGGCTCCGACGTGACCGGATAGCCGATATTGTCGGGGATGCAGACATGGGGCGCGCCATCTCGGTTCTCGACCCAGGGCGTGATCCGGCTGACCGGGTGGCGGGCGGCGTCGGCGCGCGCTTCCTCGATCGAGCCGAAGCGCGCCAGCCGCTCGAGGTTGCGGCGGGTCGGGAAGATGGCGTGGGCGCGACCCGAATCGATCTCGGCGAGGATGTCGGCGGCGCTCGCCCAGAAGGCGCGGACCGCCTCGGCCTCGCTGATCGTCGGCTCGGCCGCCCTGGGCGGCGCCTCGGCGAGGAAGAAGAGGGTGTCGAAACGGCGGGTCTCGCGGAAATTCGGGCACCAGCGGGCGAACGGCATCAGCGATTCCAGATCGAGGGCGAGCCCGTGTTGCGCGAGCAGATCGAGCAGCGGCCGGCCCTGGGCAATCCCGTCGCGAAGCTTCAGCGCAAGCGCAGGATCGGCCGGCGGAGCGACGGCCGGGGCGATCCCGGTCTCCTCGATCGTCTCCCGGATCGCCGCGAGCCGGGCGGCCGAGTCCGCTGTTCCGGCAAAAAGCTCGGCCGCCTCGCGGTCTTCGGCGTCGATCCGGCCGCCCGGAAAGACCAGCGCCCCGGCGGCGAAGGCCATGTGGCCGGTCCGTTCCATCACCAGCAGTTGCGGCGGCCCCGACTTCGCCTCGCGCATCAGAACCAGGGTCGCCGCGGGGACAGGCTCGGGAAGGTCGGACATGCGAGCCTGCTAGAGCCTGTCCTGCCCAAGTGAAAGCCTGGTGATCGACCGAGAAGACGTGCCCGGGCTTCGCCACGAACCTGTGGAAAAGCCGGTTTGTCATGCCCGACGGCGATGCTACCCCTCCGCGATGTTCCGCTCCTTCCTCCTGTCGCTGATCGCCTGCCTGCTCGCCGCCTGCACGACTGCCATGCCGGAGACCGGCGGCATTGCCTTCGCCCCGGCGGCGGAAACCGAGCGTGTCGTCTATCGCGGTGTCACTCTGATCGACGGCAGCGGCGGACCCGCTCGTCCAGGCATGGCCGTGATCACCAGGGGTCCGCTGATCGAGGCGGTGTTGCCGGACAACAGCCTCACCCCGGAGCAGATCGCCGGAACCGAGAGCGTCGACCTGTCCGGCCGGTTCATGCTGCCCGGTCTGATCGACAGCCACCAGCATCTGGCGACTCCGCCGAACCGGGCGGAGGCGGAATCGGAGATGCGCCGCGACCTCTATAGCGGGATCACGGCGGTTCGGATCATGGCTGACGATTTGCGCTCGATCGCCGAGCTGGCACGGGCCTCGCTCACCGGCGAGATTGCCGGTCCGGATCTCTATTATGCCGCCCTCGTCGCCGGCCCCAGTTTCTTCGCCGATCCGCGGACCCAGGCGATCAGCGCCGGCTGGACCCCGGGCGAGACGCCGTGGGCGCAGTCGATCGACGAAAGCACCAACCTTCCGCTCGCCATCGCCCGGGCCCGGGGCACGGGCGCCACCGGTCTCAAGATCTACGCCAACCTGCCGCCGCCGCTGGTCCGAGCCTTGACCGAGGAGGCGCATCGCCAGGGCCTTCCGGTCTGGGTCCATGGCATGGTCTTCCCGACTCCGCCGTCGGACGTCGCCGCCGCGGGCCCAGACGTCATTTCCCACACCTGCTATCTCGCCTACCAGCTGTCGGACCCGCGGCCGCAAAGCTACCAGGAGCGATTCCCGGTCAATTATCCGGCCTTCGAAGGCGGCGACAATCCGGTGATGGCGGACCTGTTCCGCGAGATGCGCAGGCGAGGAATCATCCTCGACGCGACCCTCCGGGTCTATGCCGAAGCCGACCGCCGGGCCGCGGCCCCCGGGGGGCGCCCTTATCATTGCACGCTGGACCTTGCCGCTCGGCTCACCGACCAGGCGCGTCGGGCCGGAGTCGCCATCGCCGCCGGGACCGACGGATCGACGCCGCGCGACGATCCCTGGCCGGCGCTGATCGAGGAGATCGAGCTGCTCGTCGAGCGGGCCGGCCTGACTCCGGCGGAAGCGATCAGGTCGGCCACTGCGATCGGCGCGGCGACGATCCGGCAGCAGGAGCGGATGGGGACGGTCGAGCCCGGCAAGCTCGCCAATCTGCTGGTCGTCGCCGACGACCCGGTCGCGGACATCTCCAAACTTCGAACCGCGCTTTTCACGGTGAAGCGCGGCCGCCGCTTCGATCGATCGCGGTTTCGACCGACCGGAGCCGAGGAGAGTGCCAAGGATGACTGAGCCATTTCGCCCCGACCGCCGGACCTTCCTTGCCATGGCCGGAGCCGGCGCCCTCGCCGCGCCTGCCGCTGCGGGCGCTCAACCCGCGGAGGATCGGCGGATCGTCGTCAACGCGCTCGGCGGCTTCAGCAATCCCAACGCGCCGCGCCGGCAGGGCGCGATCCAGGGAACGGAGCGGCGAAGGCTCGAGCCGCGCGTGCTCGAGGATGCACGCGCCTCCGGCCTGACCGCGGTCAACGTGACCCTCGGCTACGTCGCCGGCGAGATGGAGCCGTTCGAGCACACAGTGAAGGAGATCGGGGTCTGGGAGGCCCGGCTCCGCGCTCATCCCGACCGCCTGACCAAGGTGCTGACCGCCGCCGACATCGTCCGGGCCAAGGAGGAGGAGAAGATCGGAATCATCTTCGGCTTCCAGAATGCGGCGATGATGGGCGACGATTCCAGCCGCGCCGACATCTTCGCCGATCTCGGCGTCCGGGTGATCCAGCTCACCTACAACCCTGCCAACGCGATCGGCGACGGCGCGATGGCGCCCGGGAATCGCGGCCTCACCCCGTTCGGACGCGAGGTGATCGAGCGGCTCAACCGGAACCGCATCATGGTCGATCTGTCGCACAGCGGCGAGCGCACCTGCCTCGAGGCGGCGAGCGCGTCGCGCCAGCCCATCTCGATCAACCATAGCGGCTGCCGAGCGCTCACCGATCTGCCGCGCAACAAGACCGACGCCGAGCTTCGGCTGGTGGCCGAGCGCGGCGGCTTCGTCGGAATCTATTTCATGCCCTTCCTCAGCCCGGACAGCGTCGCCACCGCCGAGGACGTCGTCGCCCATATCGATCATGCGGTGAACGTCTGCGGCGAGGACCATGTCGGGATCGGCACCGACGGCGGAACCACCGCGGTCGACGACATGGCCGCCTATCGCGCCCGGATCCGCGAGGAGATCGCCGAGCGGAGAGCGGCGGGGATCGGCGCCTCCGGCGAAAATCCCGACACCTTGCCGTTCGTCGAGGATCTGAGCGGGCCGGACCAATTCCGTCGCCTCGCTTCGCTGCTCGAGCGAAAGGGCTATTCGAGCGCTCGGATCGACAAGATCCTGGGCCTCAACTTCCTTCATTTTGCGCGCGAGGTTTGGGGCAGATGAGCGACCAGGCGATCCAGCTCTTCCAGATGCTCGTTCCGATCGGGCTGATGCTCATCATGTTCAGCATGGGCCTGACGCTCAGGCTCCGCGATTTCGCTTTGGTGCTGAAGAACGGCCGGCTCGTCGCCGCCGGCCTCGCCGGCCAGCTCGTCGCCTTGCCGCTCATCGCGCTCGCGATCGGCGCCCTCCTCGGCCTTCCTCCGGCCATCGCGCTGGGCCTGTTCATCGTCGCGATCTGCCCGGCCGGGACGACCTCCAACGCGCTCACCTTCGTCGGCCGCGGCAATGTCGCGCTGGCGATCGTGCTCACCGCCCTGACCAGCCTCGTCACCGTCTTCTCGATCCCGATCCTGCTCAGCTGGGCGCTGACCTTCTTCCTCGCTGGACAGGGAGAGGTGCCGAGCCTTTCGATCCCGACCGTGATGATGCAGCTGCTGATTCTGACCGTGCTTCCGGTGACCGCCGGAATGATCCTTCGTCACTTCCGCCAGGCGCTGGCGGAGCGGATGACGGTCTGGCTTCGGCCGACCGCCTTCATCGTGCTCGTCGCCGTGATCGGATTGTCGGTCGCGGTGAGCCTGGAGATGGTGCTCCGCAACCTCGCCGCCGCGGGGCCGGCCATGTGGCTGCTCAACCTGGCCGGAATGGCCGCCGGCCTCGCCATCGGCCGGGCGATCGGCGTCGAGCGCCGCGATTCGATGACGCTCGCCATCGAGATCGGCGTCCAGAACGTCACTCTCGCCATCTTCCTGACCCTGAATGTGCTCGAAAGCCTGCCGCTGGCGGTGACCCAGAATATCTACGGCGTCCTCATGCTGATGAACGGGACGATCCTGATCCGGCTGTTTCGCGCATCCCTGATCCGTCAGGAAAGGCAGAAGGCGGCGTGAACCTGCGCTTCGTCACGGCGGAGGAGGTGGCCCGCTTCCTCCCCTACGAGGAGTGCATCCCGTTGATGCGCGAGGCGATGATCGCGCTCTCCACGGGCCGCACCCGCCAGACGCTTCGCCAGATCGTCGACCTTCCGGCCGGCCGGGCCTTCGGCGTCATGCCGGGCGCGATCCTGGACGGCGGCACGTTCGGGGCGAAGCTGGTCAGCGTCTATCCCGACAATTTCGCGAAGGGAAAAGGCTCCCATCAGGGGATCGTCGCCCTGTTCGACCCGGACAGCGGGGCCCCGTCGGCCATCCTCGAGGCGGGCGAGATCACCGCGATCCGAACTGCTTCGGCCTCCGCGGCCGCGACCGACGCTCTCGCCCGTCCCGAATCCCGGCGGCTCGCCATATTGGGTTATGGCGAGCAGGCATGGCGTCATGTCGAGGCGCTGAGGCGGGTTCGGCCGATCGAGGAGGTGCGGATCTGGGGCCGCTCCTTCGAGAAGGCGCAGAATTTCGCCGCCCGGGTCGAGGGGCTCGGTCTCGCCGCCTCGGCGGAGCCCGAAGTCGAAGCCGCCGTCGCCGACGCCGACATCATCTGCACCGTGACCGCCGCGGCGGAGCCCATCCTGGACAGCTTCGCGGTCGCCGACGGAGTCCATGTCAACGCGGTCGGATCGAGCCGCGCCGGCCGAGCGGAGATTGCCGAAGATCTCGTCGCCCGCGCCCGCTTCTTCGCCGATCACAAGGAAGGCGTGCTGTCGCAGGGAGGCGAATTCATCCGCGCCCGCGAGGCCGGCCTCATCGGCGACGATCATCTGCTCGGCGAGATCGGCGAGGTGTTCGCGGGGTCGCTGGCCGGGCGAACGGGTCCGGGCGACGTGACGCTCTACAAATCGCTCGGAAGCATCGTCCAGGATCTCGCTTCGGCCGAGCACATCCGGAGCAGGCTGGGCTGACCGCCAGGGCTTCGTCGCGTCGTTAGCGAGCCGTTTACCCTTTGCGCGCTAATCCTTGCCCGGGGGATGCAAGTGCAGCATATTCAGGAGCCTAGGACCGGGGTGACCTATTCGCCGTCCGATCACCAGCGGCGGATCGACGAGATCCAGGCCGCGATCCGCGCCGAAACCGCGCCGTCGCCGACACGCAACCTGTTCAAGCCGGCGCCGAAGCGCTCGCCGCCTTCCACCGATCCGCTCGATCACCATCTCTCCGAAGAGCTGGAATGCATTCGCCGCCATCTCGAGCAATTGGGCGGGGTGCTGGCCGGCAACCCTTTGCTCGTCCAGCGCCACGCCACCCAGCTCCAGTCGATCGACCTGATCAACCAGGTGCTCGGCCACATCTCCGGGATCATCGCCTCCGAGGATCGGGAACTCGCCGTCGAGCAGGTGACGCTCAGGGAATTGCGCTCACGGCTCCAGCGAAAGCCGCTGCCGCCTCTCTGATCTCCTGAAACGACGCCCGCGCGGATGGTGCGGGCGGCGGCGATCGCTTATGCGTGGCTCGTCCGCGCGGAAGGCCTTTGCCGGCGGACGAGGGGGAGACAAAGTACATGGCCCGTCGCTTCGCCGCTCCGTTCATGTTCGCCGCCTCGCTCGCCGCGAGCCCGGCCGGGGCCGCCGCCGACGAACGGGCCTTCGAAACCGCCTTAAGCGAATTCCGCCAGATCCACCGGGCCGAGGTGGAGCGATCGGGGATCGCCGGGAGCAGCTTCTATTTCCTCCATGACGGGCGGGTCGCCGCGGCCGATCATCTGGGGCAGCAGGATGCCGACGCCGAGGTCCCCGTCGATTCGCAGACGATCTTCCACTGGGCCTCGATCACCAAGACGATGACGGGGATCGCGATCATGCAGCTTCGCGACCGCGGCTTGCTGAGCCTGGACGATCCGATCCTTCGCCACGTGCCCGAGCTGGCCGCCGTCCATAATCCGTTCGGCAATACCGGCGAGATCACGTTGCGGCAGCTAATGAGCCACAGCGCAGGCTTTCGGTCCGGAACCTGGCCCTGGCGGGACGAGGCGTGGCAGCCGTTCGAGCCGCCGAGCTGGGCCCAATTGGAAGCGATGCTGCCCTACACGCAGGTCCTGTTCGAGCCGGGTTCGCGGTTCAGCTATTCCAATCCCGGGATCGTCTATCTCGGGCAGGTGATCGAGCGCCTCAGCGGCGAGGATTATGAAGTCTATGTCGACAAGAACATCCTTCGCCCGCTGGGAATGCACCATAGCTATTTCGACCGCACGCCGCCTCACCTCCTCCGCCATCGCTCCCACAGCTATTACGTCCGCGACGCCGGCCGGGTGGAGGCGCCGTTCGACGTCGATACCGGAGTGACGGTGTCGAACGGCGGCCTCAACGCGCCCTTGCCCGACATGGCGAAATATCTCGCTTTCCTGATCGGCGATCCCGAGCGCCGGGCCGACCATGACCTCGTGCTCAGCCGATCCTCGCTGGAGGAGATGTGGCGGCCGCAGATCGCCGCGGGCGAGGATTTCACCCAGGGCCGGATGGCGCCGACGACCCAGAGCGGACTGAGCTTCTTCGTCGATAACGCAGGCCCGATCCGGTTCATCGGCCATAATGGCGACCAGAACGGCTTCCGGACCTATCTCAGCCTCTGCCCGGAGCTTCGCGCCGGCAGCCTGCTCGCCTTCAACACCGAGACCCAAGCGGTGAGCAACGACGCCGCGAACCGAGACTCCGCCGAATCCCGGATCGCGCTTGCCACCGACCGGCTGTGCGAAGCCCTCGCCCGCCTGAGTCGGCGCGGATCATAAGCCCGATCAGGGAGCGAGGATCGTCCGGCTCGTCGCGCGCGAATCGACGGCGGCGCGGCTGAACAGCATCGGCAGCATCTCGCCCCGGACCCAGGGATCGTAGAGATCGCGATAATGAGGCGATCGCGGGTCGTTCGACTGGCCCGGAAGATTGAGCATCAGCGAATTGTCCCAGGCGCCGACGTCGATCACCTGAAGGTAGCTGGCGCCGCCGCCGACGTTCCACCCGCTGCCGCGGATCCAGCGCGCCATGACGGTGTAGGAATCGCCGCCCGATCCGTCGCCCTCGATCGGCGGGAAGGCCGCGGCGATGGCGGGGATCCGCGACAGCGGATGCTGGATCCGGACATGGTGGAGAGCGCCCCACCGCCACGCGGCGGGATCGGGGCCCATGAGCTCGCGCGCCGAGACCCAGGCCGCGGCGAGAGCCGAATCGAACAAGGCGTCGCGCGCCGCCGCCGGATCGCCACCGAGCCTTTGGTCCGGGCGGTCGATCAGCCCGATCAGAACCGACGGCGCGATCTCGTCGACCAGAGCCCTCGCTTGCTCGGGCACGACTGCGGAAAGCATCCGCGCGCCGAGCTCCCGCCACAGGATCTGGAACAGGGCCGCCGGGCCGCTGTCGGCGTCGAGCCGGCCGTCCCAGCCGCGAAGCATGGCGATCGCCGGCTCCGCGCCGGCCGAACCGGCGGCGGGCAGCAAGGCGACGAGCTGCCGCGCCGGCGTAGACAAAGTGTCGTGGACGAGCGCGACGCTGTCGGCGAGGCTGTGCTCGGGCTGGGCCGAAAGAACCTGGGCGATCCGCTCGTAGCGATAGGGATCGCGAAAGGAGAAGGCCGGGATCCGGTCCCGGGGCCAGTCCGCCGGAAGGTTGTTCTGGTTGGCCGAGGCGAACCAGCCCTTCGCCGGATTATATTCGCTCGGAAGCGCCCGGAAATCGCGAAGCCCGGTCCAGTCGTAGCGGCCGTCGCCGGGCACCGGCATCAGCCCGTCGCCCCTTCGGCGCACCGGCATGAAGCCGATCACCTGCCAGCCATGATTGCCGTCCACATCGGCATAATGGAAATTGGTCGGCGAGGGGTGGAAACGGAAGGCATCGCGGAGGCTCGCCCAGTCCTTCGCCAGGTTGATCGCGATCATCGCGAAGGCGCCGCTCGAGCCCGGCTGAAGCTCCACGGCGGCGACAGCGGTGGCCCGGCGCCTGGCGGGATCGTGGGAGAGCAAGGGCCCCTGCACCGAATAGCGAAGCGTCGCCGCGACCGGCGGGGCGCCCTTGACCGGGATCGAGATCTCGGTCCGTTCGAACCGGCGCCAGGCGTCGCCGTGGCGGTAACGCTCCGGATCGTCCGGATGCAGTTCGAGGACGAACAGATCCTCCTGGTCGATGTGGAAATTGGTCCGGCCGAACGCGAAGCGATCGGTGTGGCCCTGCATGATCCCGGGCAGGCCCGGCGATCCGCCGCCGATCACGTCCAGTCCCGGAGCGCTCAGATGGGCGACGTGGCGCGGGCCGAAGCCGCCGATCCCGAGATGGGGATCATTGGCCAGGATCGGCCTTCCGGTCGCGCTTCGCGAGGGCGCGATCGTCCAGGCGTTGCTGCCGGCATTGGCGAGCGCCAAAGCCGAGACGAGAAGAGAGGAGGGCTGGTCCGGCTCCGGCTGGGGCGGGGGGACGAGCGAGCCGAACGGCAGCCCGCCGAGGCGAAGAACGCCCAGATCGGCCTCCGTGACGGCGGCCGCATCGAGGCCCTCCGGAACGCTCAGGTTCCAGGCCGGCCGCAACGGCGCCATCAGCGAATCGAGATCGAGCAGCCCCATTCCGGCGAGGCGGGCGCGACGAACCTCGTCGGAGACGCCGCCGAACGAGGAGCCGCGCGCAAGCACCATGTTCCTCACGTCCCACTTCAGGGGCGCGACTCCGAGAACGGCATATTCGAGCGGAAGCAGGGCGGGATCGGCGAGGACCTCGTCGATCCGGGCATTGATCCCGGCGGCATAAGCGCGGGCGGAATCGAGGATCTGCGCCGGAACGCGCGCCAGCTCCTGATCCAAGTCACCGCGAAAGAGGAACAAGCGGGCGGCGGCGTCATGGGCCGCGAATTCCGGGCCGAACGCCTCCGCCATCCGGCCGAGCTCGCGGCGGTGCGAAAGGTCGATCTGGAACAGGCGGTCGCGGGCGACGACATAGCCCTGGCCGAAAAAGGCGTCAGGGATCGATTGGGCCCGGATGTGCGGGACTCCATAGGGATCGTCGAGGATCTCGACCGGGGCGGAAAGGCCCGCGGCGGCTACCCGGCTCGTGCGCGAGATCGGCAAGGTGCCCGCCGATCGACAGGAAGCGGTGAGAACCGCCATCGTCGCGGCCGAGCCGAGCAGGAACGAGCGGCGGTTGAGCATCAGCGATCTTCCCTTGCGTAAAGGCCCAGCTTAGCGGCGGCCGGTGCGGAAAGTCGCATTACAAGCGCTCGGGCGACCATAAGGACAGGCTATGAC
>CBIGXQ010000091.1:0-9405 GCA_966193865.1 uncultured Sphingosinicella sp.
CGGATTCGCGCGGGTCGGCCGCGGGAGTCGTTGGGAAGATCGATCAAATAGCTCACTCGCTGAGGCGAAGCGCCGGGCCCGCGAATCAGTGCCGTGACAATCGCCTCGACGAGAAATCGGCGGTGGCCCGGAGCGACATTGGTCGCCTCGCTCTGATCGAGCAGGTCCGTATCGGTAACCCGGATGTGGGCGACGAGCGGGGCTGGCAGGGCAAGGTCGGCCAGGTCGGCGTAGCTCGCCGTCGGCGGCGGAGGAACGTTTTGCGACTCAACGGGTTGGGCCATGACCGCGGCCAGGCCAGCGGCCAATCCGATCGACAGGATACGCATCGATTCTCCTCGAAACCCCTCTTCAGCAAGCGCTAGTCGATCCCGCCTTAACCTTGGATTGCGGCGCAAATTCGCCGATCCCCGGAGAATCACGGGGGCATTGCGTCGGCGAAAGTGCCGCGATAGAGACACCCGCCTCACCCGTGCCGTTACACGGATGAACCGAATTCAACGCGCTGCGTTTGTGGCAGTTGGTGCCGAGCGAATTCAGAAGGAGCGTGGCTGATTAATGTCCTTCACTGATCAAGGGGTAAGCCAGGCCCGAATCTGGGCGATCATCGGCGTGGCCGTTCTCCACGCCTTGCTCGCATATGCGTTCGTGACCGGCCTCGCCTACAAGTTCGTCAAGTCGGTCTCCGAGGATCTGAAGACGTTCGAAGTCGTCGAGGAGCCGCCGCCCCCGGAAGAGGTGCCGCCGCCGCCGGAGACTCCGAAGGAGGTCGCTCCGCCGCCGGTCGTGGCTCCGCCGCCTTTGGTCAGGACGAACGTCCCGCCGCCGCCGATCTTCTCGGTGCCCGCGGCGCCGCCGCCGCCGATCACCTATACGGCGCCGCCGGCTCCACCCGCACCACCTCCGCCTCCGCCGGCGCCGCCGCGGGTGGTGGAGCCCGCCCGCGCCCGCGCCAATCTCGCCGGCCTCATTTCCAGCGACGATTATCCGCCGTCGGCCCTCCGCAACGAGGAGCAGGGCACGGTCCGGGTGAGGCTCAGCATCGATACGTCCGGCCGGGTCACCAATTGCAGCGTGACCCAGTCGAGCGGTTCGTCGCAGCTCGATTCGACGACCTGTCGTCTGCTTCAGCGTCGTGCGCGCTTTACTCCGGCCCGCGACAATCGCGGGCAGCCAATTGCCGATACCATTACGTCACCTCCGATCAGGTGGCAGATTCAACAGTGATGCGGGTGTGAAATCCCGGTTCTTCATTCCAGACTGAGAGGAAAACGTTCAAATGGCAGCACCAGCACCCGCCGGCGAAAACCCTTATGGTATCGTTGCCGCGCTTCAAGAGGGCGGCATCATCGCCCAGCTCACCTTCGGCATTCTCGTCCTCATGTCGGTCGCTTCTTGGTACGTCTTCTTCGTGAAGATCATCGAGCAGCAGAAGATCATCAATGAGGGCAAGCGCGCGCGGACCAGCTTCTGGCAGTCGGCCAACCTTCGCGAGGGCGCCAACAAGCTCGACAAGAATGGCGCCTATCGCCAGATCGTCGACGACGGCCTCCTCGCTCGCGATCAGCATGACAAGCTGACCGACCCGATCGACCAGCATGACTGGATGCTCGGCTCGCTGGCCCGAAGCCAGGGCGCGATCTCCTCGAAGCTCTCGACCGGCCTGGCGCTTCTCGCCACCGTCGGTTCGGTCGCGCCGTTCGTCGGCCTGTTCGGTACCGTCGTCGGCATCTATCGCGCTCTGATCAGGATCGGCGCCTCCGGCCAGGCCTCGATCGACGCGGTCGCCGGTCCGGTCGGTGAGGCGCTGATCATGACCGCGCTCGGACTCGCCGTCGCCGTCCCGGCCGTCATGCAGTATAACTGGCTGATGCGGCGCAACAAGGCGATCACCGAGGAGCTCGCCCGCTTCTCGAACGATGTCCACGGCTACATGATGTCGGGTGGTACGGTTCGTCCGGCTCTCCGTTCGGCGGCCCCCGGAGCGAAGACGGGCACGGCCACGGCCGGAACCACGCGTACGCCGAGCGGCACCACCGCCACCGGCAGCGCGACGGGCACCACCACGACCAGCCCCAACAAGATGTAATGGCCTGGCGGCGGGGCACTTCGTCCCGCCGCCGTCAGCCGCCTCGGCGGCAGGATGCCAGAATAGGAAAACGTACACATGGCAATGAGTGTCGGTCCATCGGCTGAGGGTGAAGAAACCCCAATGTCCGACATCAACACGACGCCGCTCGTCGACGTCATGCTGGTGCTACTCATCATCTTCCTCATCACAGTGCCGATCACTCTTCAGTCGGTCCCGGTGCAGCTGCCGAAGGTCGAATATGAGCCGACGGTGACCAAGCCGGAGAACGTCAACCTCTCGGTTCGGGCCGTGAACGGCCAGTGCGAAGTCTATTGGGAACTCACCAAGATCAATTCCGAGCAGCTGCTCGATCGCGCGGTCGCCGATCTGGAAGCCCAGATCGAAGCTGCCGGTGGCGCCGAGAATTTGACCGATGAGACCCTCCCGGAAGCGCATATCCGTTCGGACATCAACACGCCCTGGCGCTGCGTCGGCGGTGCCATCGCGGTGATGCAGCGTGCAGGCTATCCGCGCGTTGGCTTCATCTCCGAGCCGGAGCCGCGCGGCGGCACCCGTTACTGATGATATCGATCAAGGAATAGTCCAATGTCTGCGGAAGTTCTCAATCCCGAATCATCAGAGCCGATGATGGACATCAACACGACGCCGCTCATCGACGTCATGCTGGTGCTTCTGATCATGTTCATCATCACCATCCCGATCCAGACTCACGCGGTGAAGCTCGATCTGCCGCAGCCGCTGGATAATCCGAACCCGCCGCCGATCGATCCGGTCAAGAACAAGATCGTGGTCATGCCGAACGATGCGGTGCTCTGGAACGGCACGCCGGTCGATATGGTGACGCTGCGTCAGTATCTGGACATCACCACCACGATGACCCCGACCCCGGAGCTTCACCTCCAGCCCGACCCGCAGGCCCGCTACGAGGTCGTCGACGAGGTTCTGGCGGTGACCAAGCGCGCCAACATCGTCTCGATGGGCTTCGTCGGCAACGAGGCCTACGCCGACTTCCAATAGGGTCCGGCTTCAGCGGAAATCGGGGGCGGTCCTTCGGGGCCGCCCTTTTTCTTGTCCGGGGCTCAGGCCCCTTTTTCTTGTCCGGAGCTCAGGCCCCTTTTTCTTGTCCGGAGCTCAGGGACGAGAGCCTGGCTCGTGGTGATCGGCGGCCCGAGGGAGGCTTCAATCCGGGAGCGACGCCAAGGGGGGCGTTCGGCAGCGGTTGAACGGCACATCTGCTCGTTCGCCGGCGCAGCGGCGGCCAGGCAAAGCCCCTTGTGGCGAGGCCGGCGCTGAACTGGATCTCGAATTCTAGGCAGCGAGGCCTTCGAACTGCATCCGGGCGAGCCGGGCGTAGAGGCCGCCGCGGGCGTTCAGCGAATCGTGAGTGCCTTCCTCGACGATCCGGCCCTGATCCATGACGATGATTCGATCCGCCGCCCGGACCGTCGCCAGCCGGTGGGCGATGACGATGGTGGTTCGGCCTTCGAAGAGGTTTTCCAGGGATGCCTGGACCAGCCGCTCCGATTCGGCGTCGAGCGCCGACGTCGCTTCGTCGAGCAGCAGCAGCGGCGAATCGCGAAGCAGGGCGCGAGCGATCGCGATCCGCTGCCTCTGCCCCCCGGAAAGGCGCGCTCCGCCCTCGCCGAGATAGGTGTCGAGCCCTTCCGGGAGCTTGCGCAGGAATTCCGCTGCGTTGGCGGCCTCGGCCGCCTGCCAGATCCGCTCGTCGCTGGCCTCCCAGAGCCCGTAGCGGAGATTGTCGCGCGCCGAGGCGGCGAAGATCACCGTTTCCTGCGGAACCACCGCGATATGGGCCCGGATCTGCGCAGGATCGGCTTCGCGAAGATCGATCCCGTCGAGCCTTATCGTCCCCTCCTGCGGATCGTAGAAGCGCTGGGCAAGCTGGAACAGGGTCGATTTGCCGGCGCCCGACGGACCGACGACGGCGACAGTCTCTCCGGTCCGGACGGCGAGGCTGAAGCCGTGAAGCGCGCTCACGTCGGGGCGGGTCGGATATTGGAAGGTCACCTGATCGAATTCCAGCTCGCCTCGGCCCGGATCGGGCAGCGGCTTCGGATTGGCCGGCGCCTTGATCTGCGGCACGACCGCCATCAGCTCGGCGATCCGGCCGGTCGCGCCGGCGCCGCGAAGAAGCTCGCCATAGACTTCGGTCAGGGCACCGAAGGCACCGGCGACGATGGCTCCGGTGATGACGAAGGCAGCGACCGTACCGCCGCTGACATCCCCCTGCGAAACGTCGATGGCGGCCTGACGGACCAGCAAGGTGATCGATCCGAACAGCATCGTGATGACGATCGCGGTGAGGAGGGCGCGAAGCAGGATCCGGCGGCGCGCGGTGTTGAAGGCGTGCCGCACCGCGTCGCGGAACCGGGCGCTCTCACGCGATTCCTGGCCGAACGCCTGGACGATCTTCATCGCGCCGAGGGTCTCGGCGACGATCGAGCCGAGATCGGCGATCCGATCCTGGCTCGTCCTCGACACGACCCGAACCCGGCGGCCGATCATCATGATCGGCAGGATGATCACCGGGATCCCGACGATCAGCCAGGCGGTCAGCTCCGGCGCCAGGGTGAACAGATAGATGATCCCGCCGACGCCGAGGACGGTGTTGCGGAGCGCCACCGAGACGGTCGAGCCGACCACCATCTCGATCACCGCCGTGTCCGAAGTGACCCGGGAGGCGATTTCCGACGGCCGGTTCTCCTCGAAGAAGCGGGGCTCGAGCCGGAGGAGGTTGTCGTGGACGGCACTCCTGATGTCGGCGATCACCTTCTCGCCGAGCATCGAGACGAAATAGAAGCGCAAGGCGGTGGCGAGCGCGAGCACGATCACCATGACGAAGAGATAGTTGAATTGAAGGCTGAGGTCGCCACCGCCGGCGACGAAGCCCTTGTCGATGACCCGCCTGAAGCCGTCAGGAATGGCGAGGGTCGCGGCGGCCGCCAGCAGAAGGGCGATGGCGGCGCCGGCGATCGTCGCCTTGTAGCGCGCCGCATAGCGCCAGATCATCACCAGATTGGCGATCTTGCCGGGCGGTCCGTCCTCGATCCTCGGTTCCATCGGCACGACCTAGCAGCGGGCCGGATTGCGCTCAATGGCGCGGCTTTTCGGACCCTTTGACCGACCGGTCGGTTATCTTCTGGATTAATCCCCCATGGCCCTCCATATTCGGACCAACGGGGGTGGAGGATTGATGCTTTACGACGCGTACGAAGTTCATCGTTCCTGGCTCGCGGGCGCCAGCACATTGGCCAATATCGGCGCCGGCTGGATGCAGAATCCCGTCAATCCGTTCGCTTATTCCCACATGGGGCCGATCGTCGCCTCGGCGCTCGACGTCTTCGCCCATGCCTCCGCACCGCGCGGCAAGCCCGATTTCGGTCTCGACACGACCATCGTCGAAGGGCGAAGCGTCCGGGTCGTCGAAGAGGTGGTGCTTCGCAAGCCGTTCGGCCAGCTCAAGCATTTCCGCCGTCAGGGCGTCAAAAGCGGTCCCAAGCTTCTGATCGTCGCGCCGATGTCGGGCCACTATGCAACGCTTCTTCGCGGCACGGTCGAACGGATGCTGCCCGGCCACGACGTCTACATCACCGATTGGCGCGATGCGAAGCTGGTCTCGCTCGACGAGGGCAGCTTCGACCTCGACGATTATGTCGATTATCTCGTCGCCTTTCTCGAGAAGATCGGCCCCGGCGCCCACATGCTCGCCGTCTGTCAGCCCTCGGTGCCGGCTTATGCCGCCGCCGCCCTGATGAGCGCCGATCGCAACCCCTGCCGGCCGCGAACGCTGACGATGATGGGTGGACCGATCGACACGAGAAAGGCGCCGACCGAGGTCAATATCGTCGCGACCCAGCGCCCTTATGGCTGGTTCGAGAGCAACGTCATCGCCACCGTGCCCTATCTCTATCCGGGCCATGGCCGGAAAGTGTATCCCGGCTTCCTCCAGCTCGCCGGATTCATGGCGATGAACCTGGGCAATCATCTCGTCAGCCATTGGGAGATGTTCCGCCACCTCGTCCAGGGCGACGGCGAAGGCGCCGAATCGACCAAGGAATTTTACGACGAATATCGGGCGGTCTGCGACATGACCGCCGAATATTATCTTCAGACCGTCGATGTCGTCTTCCAGCGCCACTTGCTCCCGAAAGGCGAGCTCACCCATCGCGGACGCCGGGTCGATCCGGCCGCGATCAGCGATGTGGCCCTGCTCGCGATCGAGGGCGAGCGCGACGACATATCGGGCGTCGGCCAGACCAAGGCGGCGCTGGATATCTCGAAGTCGCTTCCGGCGCGCCTCAAGCAATATCACCTCGCCAAGGGCGTCGGCCATTACGGCATCTTCAACGGCAGCAAGTGGCGCAACCGGATCGCTCCGGTCGTCGAGGAGTGGATCGCCAGGCACGACGGCTGAGCGGAAGCCGCAGACACAATTGCGACAGGTTCGGGCGGCTCGCGAAATCAGGCTGAAAAGCGGACAGGGCCAAGGGAGCGTCACCTCGAGACGCTTTCAGGGAGTAGCCCATGAAGATCCTGCTTGCCGCCGCCGCGGCTCTTGCCCTTTCGACTTCCGTTCCAGCCGCTTCGGCGCCCGCCGAGGGCGAGCCCGACCTTGCTGAGATCCGTGCCTTGGCCGAGCGCTTCCGCGACGTCGACGTCGCCCTGGCCGAGGGCTATATCGCCGCGCCCGGCGCGATGTGCGAAACTGCAGCGGGAATGGGGCTTTCGCCTGAGCTCGGAGCGATGGGAATCCATTATTTCCGGCCCGATCTGCTCGGAATCACGGCCCCGCCCAATCCGCGCGTGGACGGCAACGGCACCCACACCGACTTCCGGCGGCCGGCGATCCTGATCTACGAGCCCCAGGCCGACGGATCGCTGACTCTGGTCGCCGTCGAGAATCTCGTGTTCGAGGCGGCCTGGCGTGCCTCCGGCCACGACGTTCCGCCTAGCTTTCATGGCCTTCCCTATGAGCGGATGGCGGACGATGCTTCGACGACGATCGACGAGGCGCATCATTTCGAGCCCCATTTCGACCGCCACGTCTGGTTGTTCCGCGACAATCCCGCCGGGATCTTCAGTCCGTTCAACGCCAATGTGAGCTGCGAGCATGCGCGCACGCAGATGGCGCATTCCGGGCATGAGGTGGGCCGGAGGGAATCGCCTCCCAGGCGGTTCCCTCCGATCAATTTGACGGTGGGAATCCCCGCCTCCGCTGCTACGGAGCGGTCCCATGCGGAAGAACAGGACGCCCGATAAAGCCGAACCCCGGGGAAGCGCCGACCTCGACTCGCTGCGGCTGATCGACGAACGGCTTCGCTGGCTTTCGAGCTGGACGATCCATCATGCCAACCATCTGCGCGAAAGTAGCGACGGACTGAAGGTCGGCGGCCACCAGGCGTCCTGCGCCTCGATGACCGCGATCATGGCGGCGCTCTATTTCCACGCCCTTGGGCCCAACGACCGGGTGGCGGTCAAGCCGCATGCGGGGCCGGTTCTCCACGCCATCCATTATCTGCTCGGATCGCAGAGCCGCGAGCAGCTCGAAGCCTTTCGCGGCTTCGGCGGCGCCCAATCCTATCCGAGCCGGACCAAGGACCGGATCCCGGTCGATTTCTCGACCGGTTCCGTCGGCCTTGGAGTCGCCGTCACCGCCTTCGCCAGCCTGGTCCAGGATTATCTCATCGCCCATGATCTGATGCCGGCGGAGGAAGCTGGCCGCATGGTCGCGCTGATGGGCGACGCCGAGCTGGACGAGGGCAATATCTACGAATGCCTGATCGAGGCGTACAAGCACGACATCCGCAATTGCTGGTGGATCGTCGATTATAATCGCCAGTCGCTCGATGCCACGTCGGCCGACCGCATGTTCCGGCGCTTCGACGAGATCTTCGCGAGCTGCGGCTGGAGGGTCGTCACGCTCCGCTACGGCAAGGCGCTGGAATCGGCTTTCCGGGAGAAAGGCGGGGATTCGCTCAAGGCGTGGCTCGATGAGGTGAGCAATGCCGATTATTCGGCGCTCACCTATCTCGGCGGCGCCGCCTGGCGCGAGCGCCTGCTGAAGGAGGCGCCGGAAGCGAGACCGATCCTCGATTCCCGCGACGACGACGCGCTTCACGCCTTGCTGACCAATCTCGGCGGCCACGACATGGCGGCGCTGGTGGAGGCGTTCGATTCTGCCCTGGACGACGTGCCTACCCTGTTCATCGCCTTCACCATCAAGGGGCATGGCCTGCCCTTCGCCGGCCACAAGGACAATCATGCCGGTCTCATGAACCCCGGCCAGATGGCGGCGCTTCGCGAGCGGATGGGAATCGCGGAAGGCGAGGAGTGGGACGCCTGGGCCGGGCTCGGCGACAATGCCGCGGCGGCGGCCAGGGCGCTCGTCGAAAGCAGCCGGATCGCCCGAGCCCGGCGCGAACGCGCCTGGAACGTCGCCCCGGTCCCGCGGATCGCCCCGCCGGCCGGGGAGGAGCAGTCGACCCAGGCCGCGTTCGGGAAAATCCTCCTCGATTTGTCTCGGACCGGCGGCGGGCTCGCGGACCGGATCGTGACGACCTCGCCCGACGTCACCGTTTCAACCAATCTCGGCGCCTGGGTGAACCAGCGCGGCCTGTTTCGCCGCCAGGAAGCGGCGGATGTGTTCGCTGCGGCGAAGATCCCGTCCGCGCAGAAATGGGGCGCCCACGGTGCCGGCCAGCATGTCGAGCTCGGCATCGCCGAGAATAATCTGTTCCTGATGCTTGCGGCGCTGGGCCTTGCCGGCGACCTGTTCGGCCAGCGGCTCTTCCCGATCGGCACCGTCTACGATCCGTTCATCGCGCGTGGCCTCGATGCCCTCAACTATGCCTGTTACCAGGATTCGCGATTCCTGCTCGTGGCGACTCCCTCGGGCGTGACTTTGGGCCCCGAAGGCGGCGCTCACCAGTCGATCAATCCGCCGCTCATCGCGCTGGGCCAGCCCGGCCTCAGGCATTACGAGCCGGCCTTCGTCGACGAGCTCGCCTTGTTCATGGAGGAGGCGTTCCGGCTCATCCAGGCGCCGGACGGCGAGAGCGTCTATCTTCGCCTCACCACCCGAACCATTGCCCAGGTGGAACGGCCCGACAAGCAGTGGAAGGCGGACGCGCTCGCCGGCGGCTACTGGCTTCGCGCTCCCGCCGAAGGCGCCGAGGCGGCCCTGGTCTATTCGGGCGCGATCGCGCCGGAAGCCCTTGCAGCCTGGGAAGCGCTGAGTGAGGACGTTCCCGGGCTGGGACTGCTGGCGATCACCTCGCCGGACCTGCTCCACC
>CBIGXQ010000092.1:0-9077 GCA_966193865.1 uncultured Sphingosinicella sp.
CCAAAACCCAGTCCCTACTCCCCAGCCCCCTTGAATCCCTGAGCCACCACATACCATTCCGACGATCCCTTGCGGCTGGCCGGGGGCTTGGCGTGCTTGACGGTCGAGAAGCGGCGCTTGAGCTCGGCCACCAGGCTGGAATCGGCGCCCCCCGCGAGCACCTTCGCGACGAAGGCGCCGCCGGGCCGAAGCACCTCGTTGGCGAACATGAGTCCCGCCTCGACCAGGCCCATCGTTCGCAAATGGTCGGTCTGCGGATGGCCGACCGTGTTGGCCGCCATGTCGGACAGGACGAGATCGGCGGGGCCGCCCAGGGCCTCCTTCAACCGCTCGGGCGCCTCGTCGCTCATGAAATCCATCTCGAACAAGATCGCTTCGTCGATCGGGTCAGTCGGCAGCAGGTCGATTCCGACGACGATCGCGTGCGGCGCCTTCAGCCGGACCACCTGGGTCCAGCCGCCGGGGGCGACCCCGAGGTCGACGACCCGTTTCGCGCCCTTGAGGAAGCCGAATCTTTCGTCCAGCTCGATCAGCTTGTAGGCCGCGCGCGAGCGATAGCCCTCCGCCTTGGCCTTCTTCACATAGGGATCGTTCAGCTGGCGCTCGAGCCAGCGGGTGGAGCCGACCTTGCGGCCCTTGGCGGTCCTGACCCGCTGCTTGGGGCTTCGGCTCATGAGCGGCGATCGCGCCGCATCAGATCGAATAGCCGTCGCGGGCCATCAGCGAGCGCAAAATGCCTTCGCGGATTCCGCGGTCGGCGACGCCCAGCGTCTCGGCCGGCCACAGGTCCATGATCGCCTCGAGAATGGCGCAGCCGGCGACGACGAGGTCGGCCCGGTCATAGCCGATGCAGGGAAAGCGCGATCGTTCGTCGCGGTCCATCCTGGACAGCATCGCGCTGATCTCGCGCATCGAGCTGGTGGGCACGTGGAGCCCGTCGATCGCCCGCCGATCATAGCTCGGAAGCGACAGATGGACGCTCGCAAGCGTCGTCACCGTTCCGCTCGTCCCCATCAGCCTGATATTCTTCTTGTTGGTCGGAAGAAGCTCGACGAAGTGGCGGAAGGCGTGGCGGACCCGCTCGCGCATCCGGCCATAGGCGGCGAGCCTTTCCTCGGGGCCGTTGAATTCCCGGCCTTCGCTTTCGGTCAGCGAATAGACGCCCCAGGGCGCGCTCCACCAGCACTTCATCCGCGGAGTCTCGCCATCCGTGTCGATGAGCACCAGTTCGGTGGAGCCGCCGCCTATGTCGAAGATCAGCGCCGGTCCGTCGCCGGGCTGGAGCAGGCGATGGCAGCCGAGAACGGCGAGCCGCGCTTCCTCCTCTGGGGAGATGATCTCGAGGCAGATGCCGGTCTCGCGGCGGACCCGCTCGACGAACTGGCGGCCGTTGACCGCCCGGCGGCACGCCTCGGTCGCCACCGATCGGGCAAGGCTGACCCGCCGGCGCCGAAGCTTCTCCGAGCAGACGGTGAGCGCAGCGACGGCGCGGTCCATCGCCGATTCGCTGATCTTGCCGCTCGTCGCCATGCCTTCGCCGAGCCGGACGATCCGCGAAAAGGCGTCGATGACGGTGAAGCCGTCATCGGTCGGGCGGGCGACGAGGAGCCGGCAATTATTGGTGCCGAGATCGATCGCGCCATAAGTATGGCGGCCGTTATGCGGACGATTGGGGAAGACCCCTGCGAGCGGGGCGGCCGGATCTGAAGCCGGCGCTTGCGTAGCCGTGACGGCCTGCTGCGGCATTGACCCAAACTTCTCTTATATTCTCGTTCCAGGCAGCCGAGACCGCCTTTGACCTGAGGCCGTTCTACACGGTGGGGGTAATGGGGGCAAGAACGGCCCCCGCGCACGTTGACAGGCCGGAGCCGGCTGCCTATCTCGCGCCCTCCCGATTGCCCCGTCGTCTAATGGTAAGACTACGGACTCTGAATCCGTCAATCGTGGTTCGAATCCACGCGGGGCATCCAATGCTCGAACGATCTGCCACGGGCTGAAAGCCGGCGCGCCGCAGGCGTTCAAACCCTTTTCGGACGTGCCGTTGAAGCACTCAGGGCGAGGTCATGTCCGAACGGGCGGGGCGAAGGACCGCGACCCGGTGGCCTTCGCTCCAGACCTCTACCCGTTCGCAGCCGTGACCGAGGGTCCTGGCGTTGAGCGCCTGCACGACGTCCTCCGCTTCGAGCTCCTCCCATTCCTTCAGGAGCCCGCCGGCCAGGCACAGAATGCGGAAAACGGACATTGGCGCGCCTTGAGGGGAAGAAGGCTGTAACGCTGCGGCTGTCGCCAGGTTGCCGATCCGGTCCGTTCGCCGCCGCCCTAGCTGAATCCCGTCTCCGCCGTTAAACCGGCTTCGTAACGTTTCGAGGAGGAAGTGGTGATGCGCAAGGCGTTCCTGGCGGCTTTGATGATCTCGACGGCGGCCTGCACCATGCCGCAGGCCGAGCCGCAGCCGGCACCGCCCCCACCAGCCGCTGCCACCGCCGATTCCGTCGCCGGCCATGATAGCTACGACCTCGCTGCGCAGCGCGCCAAGTTCGCCGACATCGCGATGAATCCCGACACCAGCTTCCTCAATGCCGAGGAGCGGCAGGTGGTGAACCTCCTCAACCGGGCCGCCGAGTTGATGAGCGAAATCTATCTTCGCCAGCGATCGGCCCGCAATCCGCAGATCCGCCAGGCGATCGCGGCGAGCAACGCGCCTGATCGTGCCGCCTTGCTCGACATGTTCGACCTTCATTTCGGCCCGTGGGACACTCTTGCCGAAAACCATCCCTTCTGGGGCGACCAGCCGATGCCGCCGGGCGCCGGCTTCTACCCGGAGGATATGACGAAGGAAGCGTTCGATGCCTATCTCGCTGCCCATCCGGACCAGCGCGAGGCGCTGACCAGCGGCTATACGATCGTCCGCCGGCAAGGTGACCGGCTCGTCGCGATCCCCTATAGCGAAGCCTATCGCGAATGGCTGGAGCCGGCGGCGCGGCTGCTCGAGGAGGCGGCCAGGACGACGAGCAACCAGAGCCTTCGCAACTTCCTCCAGCTTCGCGCCGAGGCGTTCCGGACCAACGATTATTATCCCTCGGAGCTCGCCTGGATGGACATCAGCGGGACTCCGATCGAGCCGGTGATCGGCCCCTACGAAGTCTATACCGACACGCTCTACGGTCAGAAGACGGCGTTCGAGGCCTTCATCACCGTCAAGGACCCGGAGGCCAGCGCAGCGCTCGACCGCTACAAGGCGCTACTGCCGGACATGGAGCGCAACCTCCCGGTCGAGGAACGCTACAAGAATTTCAACCGCCGCTTCGATTCCCCGATCCTGGTGGCCGACCAGGTCCATGGCGGCGGCGACAATGTGCCCGGGGTGCAGACGATCGCGTTCAACCTTCCCAACGACGAGCGCGTGCGCGAGACCAAGGGCGCCAAGAAGGTGATCCTCGCCAACGTCCTGGGCGCCAAATATGAGCGGATCCTGGCGCCGATGGCCCAGTTCGTCCTCGTCCCGGAGCAGGCCCGGCTGGTGAGCCGGCGCTGGATGACCGAGGAAACCCTGTTCCACGAACTGTCCCACAGCCTCGGCCCGGGCACGATCAGCGTCGACGGCCGGCAGACGACGGTGAATGCCGAGCTTCGCGACGTCTATTCGGCGAGCGAGGAGTGCAAGGCCGACGTCATGGGGGTGTGGAACATCCTCTACATGATGGAGCGCGGAGAACTTCCGGCGGCCGAGCGCGAATCGGCGCTCGCCACCTATTTCGCGGGCATCTTCAGGGCCGTCCGCTTCGGCATCGACGAGGCCCATGGCCGCGGCGCCGCCGTCCAATATGCCTATCTGAAGGAGAAGGGCGCCTTCGCCTGGGATTCTTCGCAACGGCGCTTCCGAATCGACTATCCGCGAATGGAGGCGGGGATAAGGGACTTGGTCGGCGAGCTGGTGCGGCTTCAGGGCAATGGCGATTATGAGGGCACTCGTGCCTTCTTCGAGCGCTACGCGCGGCTCGACGACGAAGCGCGCACTGCGCTCGCTGCGACCGCCCATATCCCCACCGACATCCGCCCGGCTTACCCGTCGCGCATATGAGGCTCTTGCGTCTCGCCGCCGGCCTCGGCTTCTTCCTGGCGGCCAGCGCCTGGGCGCAGGCGCCGGTCTTCGAGGCTCGGCCCTGCGCCGACAGCCGGATCGGCGAGACGGCACGCTGCGGGATCGTCAGCGTGCCGGAGGACCGGGCCGATCCAGGCGGGCGGCGGATCGCGCTCAATCTCGTCATTCTTCCCGCGACCGGCGAGAAAAGGCTGCTGCCGCTCTACGATCTCGCGGGCGGACCCGGCCTTCCCGCGACCCAGACTGCCGAATTCTATCTGAGCTTCGGCGGCGCCTATCGCGAGGGTCGCGATATCGTCCTGCTCGATCAGCGCGGCACCGGCCGGTCCAATGGGCTTCAGTGCCCCGACCTCGCTTCGCCCGACCGCCAATATGAGCTTTTCTATCCGGTCGAGCGGGTCGCCGCCTGCCGGACCTCCCTGTCGAGCCGCGCGCGGCTGGAGCATTACGGTACGGACGCCGCCGCGGCCGATCTGGAGGCCGTCCGGCAGGCGCTCGGCCATGACAGGATCGACCTGTTCGGCCTGTCCTACGGGACCCTGCTCGCCCTTCGCTACGACCAGCTCTTTCCCGGCCGCGCGAGGGCGATGGTCCTGCTCGGCACGGCGACCCCGGAGGCGCGAGTGCCTTCCGGCCATGCCCCAGCCGGCCAGCGCGCGCTTACCGGCCTGTTCGCCGCCTGCGCCGCCGATCCGGTCTGTGCCTCGCGCTTCCCAAACCCCCGAGTCGATCTCGACCGCGCGCTGGCCCTGCTGCCGGGCATTTCCGGCGCTCCCGATCGCGACGTCTTCCTCGAACGGCTTCGAAGCCTGATGTACGCTCCCGCCCGGGCGCGGATGATCCCCCTGATCCTGCGCTACGCCGCGGACGGCGATCTCCGGCCCTTCTTCGCCGCCACCCGCCGAACCGAGCCGGCGCTGGACAGCGACGGCGTCTATCTGTCCATCGTCTGCGCCGAGGGCATGGCCGGAATGGACTTCGAACAGGCCAGCGCCGCCGCGCGGAATACCCTGTTCGGCGACTATCGCCTCCGCCGCCAGCGCGCGGCTTGCGAGGACTGGCCCGTGGCAGCCACCGCCGCCCGTTTCTTCGACCCGCCGCGGCCGAGCGCCTCTGTCCTCTTCGTGTCGGGCGAGCTCGATCCCGTTACTCCGCCCGACTGGGCCGAGGCGGTCGCCCAGCGATCGGGCAGGGCCCGCCATTTCATCCTTTCCGGCGGCGGCCACATTCCCGACGGGCTTTCCGGAATCGACACCTGCCTCGACCCCTTGCTCATCGCCTTTCTCGACCATGGCGATCCGAACCGGCTCGATCCGACCTGCCTCGCACAAGTGCGGCCGCCTTCATTTCTCCTCGAGCCGCCGGCGGATTGGGGGATGAACTCTCCTTCGCCCTGAGCTAGGGACTGCGCGTGGCCGATGCCGAAACCGCATTGATCCTGGCCCGAGCGCAGTTCGCGTTCACGATCTCCTTCCACTTCATCTTTCCAGCCTTCTCGATCGGCCTCGCTTCCTATCTTGCGGTGCTCGAGGCGCTCTGGCTCAAGACCGGCCAGGACTCCTATCTCAACCTGTTCCGCTACTGGCTGAAGATCTTCGCGCTGACCTTCGCGATGGGCGTCGTCTCCGGAATCGTCATGTCCTACCAGTTCGGCACCAACTGGTCGGTCTTCTCCGATCGGGCCGGGCCGATCATCGGGCCGCTCATGGCCTATGAGGTCCTCACCGCCTTCTTTCTCGAAGCCGGCTTCCTCGGGGTCATGCTGTTCGGGATGGAAAGGGTGGGGAAGGGGCTTCATTTCGCGGCGACCCTGATGGTCGCCATCGGCACCTTCATCTCGGCCTTCTGGATCCTGAGCGTGAACAGCTGGATGCAGACCCCGGTCGGCTGGGCGCTCAACGAGGTCGGCCAGTTCGTCCCTTCGGGAGGATGGCTGGAGATCATCTTCAATCCCAGCTTTCCCTACCGCCTCGTCCACACCGTGCTCGCCGCCTATCTCACCACCGCCTTGGTCGTCGGCGGCGCCGGCGCCTGGCACCTGCTTCGCCGCCGGGACACGCCCGAGGTGAGGCGGATGTTCTCGATGGCGATGTGGATGCTTGCGCTCGTCGCTCCGGTGCAGATTTTCGTCGGCGACCTGCACGGGCTCAACACGCTCGAGCACCAGCCGCAGAAGATCGCGGCGATGGAAGGCCATTTCCGTTCCTATCCGGACGGCGCCCCCTTGATCCTGTTCGGAATCCCGGATTCCGAAGCCGAGACGGTCCATGCCAGCGTCGAGATCCCGAACCTGTCCTCGCTCATCCTCCACCATGGCTGGAACGCGCCGGTGACCGGTCTCGACGCCTGGCCGCGCGACGAGCGGCCGCCGGTGGGGATCGTCTTCTGGTCGTTCCGGATCATGGTCGGGCTCGGCACCTTGATGTTTCTGCTCGGCCTGTTCAGCCTGGTCGCCCGCGTCCGCCACCGCCTCTACGACTGGCGCCCGCTCCACCTGTTCGCGCTTGTGATGGGGCCGGCCGGTTTCGTCGCCGTCATCGCCGGCTGGGTCACGACCGAGGTCGGCCGCCAGCCCTGGGTGATCTACGGCCTGCTCAGGACGAAGGACGCGGTGTCGCCGATCGCGACCCCCGGCGTCACCGGATCCCTGATCGCCTTCGTCATCGTCTATTTCACGGTCTTCGCCGCCGGCACGATCTACATCTTGAAGCTCATGGCCCACGCGCCCAAGGCAGGCGAGCCGCGGCCGGCGGAGCAGCCGATCCGAAGCGCAGGTATCACTCCGGCGCCGGCCGTCGAGCGGCGCGGCGGCGAATCGGATCCTTCTCCCGACGAGGAGGCGCGCTGATGGCGGGCGATTGGCGGGCTCAGCGCAGGAGCGGGATGGCGGCGATCGCCGCGGCAAGCCTGGTCGCCTCGCTGCTCTGGTTCGCCATCCGCTTCTGCGCGCCGCCGCTCGACGGCATGGAGGACCTGTCCGGCCGGATGGTCTTCACTCTCAAATGCTTCTGCCTGGCCGTGCTTTTCTGCCTGGTGACCGGAGTCGAGGCGGTCGCCCACGAACGGCTGGGCTCGCCGGCCTTCGATCCGCTCGATCCTCATTCGACCCGCCGGCTTGAGGTGAACCAGCGCTATCTCCAGAACACGGTCGAGCAGATCATCGTCCTCGCCGCCGCGCTCTTCGGGCTTGCCGCCTATAGCGAGGACGGGGACTCGATCAGGTCCGTGCTCGCCACGACCATCGTCTGGATCCTGGCCCGCTTCGCCTTCTGGATCGGCTATCATCGAAGCGCGGCGCTTCGCGGCCTCGGCGCGCCGGGCATGCTGGTGACGATGCTGGCGCTTCTCTATGTCGCGGCCAGGATCGGCGCCGACGTCGCCGGCTCGATCGGCTCGGCCGTCGTGATCGGCGCCTTTCTCCTGTTCGAAGCCGTCCTGTTCTGGGGAACGCGCAGTCCCGAGTCCATCGGCGAGGAGGCGCTCTGATGGACCTGACGATCGTCTGGGCATTCCTGATCGCCTTCGCCGTCGCCGCTTACGTCGTCATGGACGGCTTCGACCTCGGCATCGGGATCCTCTTTCCCGGCTTCCGAGTCGGCAAGGAGCGCGACCAGGCGATGAACAGCATCGCGCCCGTCTGGGACGGCAACGAAACTTGGCTGGTGCTCGGCGGCGGCGGGCTCCTCGCGGCCTTTCCGCTCGCTTATGCGATCATCCTTCCCGCCCTCTACGCACCGTTGATCGCGATGCTTCTCGGGCTCGTCTTCCGCGGCGTCGCCTTCGAGTTCCGCTGGCGCGACCCCGGCCATCGCCGATTCTGGGATGCCGGCTTCTGTCTCGGCTCGCTGGTCGCCACCTTCGCCCAGGGAATCACGCTCGGCGCTTTGCTTCAGGGGATCAGCGTCGACGGCCGGGCCTATTCCGGCGGCTGGTGGGAATGGCTGACCCCGTTCAGCCTGCTGACCGGCGCCGCCCTCGTCATCGGCTATGCCCTGCTCGGTGCCGGCTGGCTGATCTGGAAGACGGAGGGGCAGATCCAGTCCGACGCCCGCCGTCACGCCCGTTTCCTGGTTCCGGCGCTTCTCGCCGCGATCGGGCTGGTCAGCCTCGCGACCCCGTTCGTCGAGCCGCGCTATTTCGAGCGCTGGTTCGATTATCCGGGGCTCATCGTCGCCGTGCCGATGCCACTGCTCGTCGCCGGAATCGCCTTCGCTCTGTGGCGCAGCCTCGGCGGCGGCCGCGACTGGCTGCCCTTCGTCCTGACCCTGGCCCTGTTCCTGCTGTCGATGGCGGGGCTCGCCGTCTCGATCTGGCCGGACGTGATCCCGGGCCGGGTCACGATCTGGCAGGCCGCGGCGCCCTATGAGAGCCAGCTCTTCATGCTCGTCGGCGCGCTCGTGCTGGTGCCGATGATCCTTGCCTATACCGGCTGGGCCTATTGGGTGTTCAGGGGCAAGGTCGGCGAGCAGGGCTATCATTAGATTGAGGCAGATCGGCTGGTTCGTCGGCCTGTGGGCGGCGAGCATCGCCATCGTCGGGGCCGTGGCCTTCGTCCTGCGCTGGTGGCTCGCCCCCTGACAGCGCCGAGTTTGCGGCCGGCCGCGCCCGTCGACTTCCGGTGCTGTCGCAGAAATGACCGGGGCTGCCCTTGTTGCGCCGCAATATGCTGCGTATAGGCGCGGAACAATTTTCCAGCCCAAATGAGTTATACCGAGATGAGCCTGCGTAACGTGGCGATCATCGCCCACGTCGATCACGGCAAGACGACTCTTGTCGACCAGCTGTTCCGCCAGTCCGGCACCTTCCGCGAGAATCAGCGCGTGGAGGAGCGGGCGATGGATTCGAACGACCTCGAAAAGGAGCGCGGGATCACGATCCTCGCCAAGTGCACCAGCGTCGAATGGGAGCATGAGGGCCAGACCACCCACATCAACATCGTCGACACGCCGGGCCACGCCGATTTCGGCGCCGAGGT
>CBIGXQ010000093.1:0-8667 GCA_966193865.1 uncultured Sphingosinicella sp.
CGCCTCCGCCGCCTGTTGCGGTCGGGCCGTTCGTGGTGTTCTTCGATTGGGAACGCGACGACATCACGCCGCAGGCCGCCGCGATCCTCGACAATGCTGCGCAGCAATATGCGCAGACGGGTCAGGCTCGGGTCGTCCTCTCCGGACACGCCGACCGGTCGGGTTCGGATGAGTACAACGTCGGTCTGTCACAGCGTCGCGCGAACAACGTGCGCCAGTATCTTGCGGGCCGCGGTATTCCTGACGGTGTCATCACGACTGAAGCGTTCGGCGAGAGCCGCCCGCTGGTCGAGACCGCCGACGGCGTCCGCGAGCCGCAGAACCGGCGCGTGGAGATCGTCTTCGGCACCGGCTCCGGCTGGTAAGTCGGGCGCTCGCCGCTTCGGCGGCGGGTCCACCGAAAGATATGGGAGTCGGTCTTCGGACCGGCTCCCTTTCTTTTGCCCGTTGTTCGACGGCAGGCCTGGCCTCGCCCGCCTGGCCGCCAACGGTCAAATACCCTGTTCCGGCCAGTGACGCTTTGGTAACGCCCGCTTCAACCCACCCAGTCCAAGGGAACAGAAATGCGGATCGCCATCATCGGCACCGGTTATGTCGGCCTCGTCTCGGGCGCCTGCTTTTCCGATTTCGGTCATCACGTCGTCTGCGTCGACAAGGACAGCTCCAAGATCGAGGCTCTCGAGAAGGGCGTCATGCCGATCTTCGAGCCGGGCCTCGATCAGCTCGTCGCACGCAACGTGGCCGGCGGCCGGCTCGACTTCACCACCGATCTGGCCCGAGCGGTCGACGGCGCCGAAGCGATCTTCATCGCCGTCGGCACGCCGTCGCGACGGGGCGACGGCCACGCCGATCTCACCTACGTCTATAGCGCGGCCGAGGAGATCGCCGCGGCTCTGACCGGTCCTGTCGTGATCGTGACGAAATCGACGGTTCCCGTCGGTACCGGCGACGAGGTCGAACGGATCGTTCGGGAGAAGACGAACGGGATGGAGATCGCGGTCGTCTCCAATCCGGAATTCCTCCGCGAAGGGGCGGCGATCGAGGATTTCAAGCATCCCGACCGGATCGTCGTCGGCACCGAGGACGATCACGCGGCCGAGGTCATGCGCGAAGTCTATCGGCCGCTTTATCTCAACCGCGCGCCCTTGTTGTTCACCTCGCGGCGAACGGCCGAGCTGATCAAATATGCGGCCAACGCCTTCCTCGCCACCAAGATCACCTTCATCAACGAGATCGCCGATCTTTGCGAGGCGGTCGGCGCGGACGTCCAGGACGTCTCTCGCGGAATCGGCCTCGATGGACGGATCGGCGCCAAGTTCCTTCATGCCGGGCCCGGCTATGGCGGCTCCTGCTTTCCGAAGGACACTCTGGCCCTGCTGAAGACGGCCGAGGATAGCCAGGCGCCGCTCCGAATCGTCGAGGCCGTGGTCGGCGTCAACGACTCGCGCAAGCGGGCCATGGGCCGGAAGGTGATCCGGGCGCTGGGCGACGATGCCCGAGGCAAGATCGTGGCGGTTCTCGGCCTGACCTTCAAGCCGAACACCGACGACATGAGGGACGCCCCTTCGCTGAGCATCGTCCAGGCGCTCCAGGACGTCGGCGCTCGTGTTCGCGCCTATGATCCGGAAGGGATGGAACAGGCGCGGCCGCTGCTTCCCAATGTCGAGCTCTGCTCCAGTCCCTACGAGGCGGCCGACGGCGCCGACGCGGTCGTTCTGGTGACGGAGTGGGACGTCCTGCGCGCGCTCGATCTGAAGCGGCTCGCCTCGATCATGGCGCAGCCGATCCTCGTCGATCTGCGCAACGTCTACCGGCCTGAAGAGGCGGAGGCGGCTGGCCTGCGCTGGCACGGGGTGGGCAAGCCGGATCGCGCCGCCTGAAGCCGTTGCGGCAACCCTCATCCGGTCCGTCCGTTCATCGGTCACGAAAAGGAGAATCGAATGATGCGATATGCGATGCTGACCAGCCTGGCCGCGCTCGGCCTGTCCGCCTGCGTGACCGACGACGTCGACACTGGCGATGTCGACGGCCCGACGACGGCGTCGGCCGTCCTTCGCGATTCCGCCGGGCGCAATGTCGGGACCGCTTCGGTGAGCGAAGACGAGAGCGGTCTTCGGGTCAGGATCGAAGCCACGGCCCTGCCGCAGGGCGTTCACGGTGCCCATGTCCATGCCGTCGGCCGCTGCGACGCGCCGGGCTTCACAAGCGCGGGTCCGCACTGGAATCCGAACGGACGCGAGCATGGCAGCCTCAACCCACAGGGGCCGCATCATGGCGACCTGCCCAATCTGCTCGTCGGCACGGACGGGCGCGGAACTCTCGAATTCGTCCTTCCCGCGGGCCGCGTGGGACGAGGCGATCAGGCCATGCTCGATGGCGACGGCGCTTCGCTCGTGATCCACGCCACTGAAGACGATTATCGAACCGACCCGTCCGGCAATTCAGGCGCCCGGATCGCCTGCGGCGTCCTCGGTTAGATCAGCTCGCCGACGGCGCGCGCGCGCTCGACCCGGGTCGCTTCCAGCTCGGCGATCCGCCGGCTGCCGAGCCACAGGCCGAGCAGGGTGAGCGGAACGATCAGATAGAGGGCGAAGATGCCGGCCCGGAGACTCTCGGCGACGTCGGCCACCTTGCCGGCGAAATAGGGCCCGAGCGCAAGGCCGATCATCGTCGTGCCGAGGATATAGGTCGCTCCCGCGGTCGCCCGCATTCGCGGCAGGACAAGATCCTGAAGAGTTGCCACCGCGGCTCCGACCCACGCCGCTCCGAACATGTGGGCGAGCGGGAAAACCCAGTAGAAGACGGCGATCGAGTCGGTGGTGAAGATGAGCCAGCTCAACGGCGCGGCGAGGATCACCGACGCCATGTTGACGAAGATCCGGCCGCGCGGATCGTGACGGCGCCACAGATCGGCAATCACTCCGCCCATGATCACGCCGACGGCCGCCGACACCGCGGCGCCCCATCCCATGATGAAGGCGACTTCCTCGGCGGCGGTCATCCCGCCGATGAAGAAAGCCGGCCCGGTGGGATCGGGATAGAAGGTGCGAAGGACGTAGGGCGGCCCCCAGAAGCTCACCGCATAGGTCACGAAGGAAATGCTTCCGAAGGCGATGGCGAGGATGATCGTGATCGGAGTCCCCCAGATCAGCCTGTGAGTCGCCGGGTCGCGCTGCTTCAGCGACTGGACCCAGGAGAAGACGGCGTAGACGCCCAGCCCATAGGCCGACCATTGGGGAAAATCGCCGGTGAGCCGGATCAGAAGGAAGGCGCAGACCGTGACCACGGCAAGCGCGATCAGGTTGACCTTCAGCGCGCCCGGGATCCGGGCAACGCTGAACAGGGTCAAGGGCGGCAGGATCGCCCCCAGTTCACGGCCGAAGTCGCGCCAGGCATTGGGCCTGACGATCGGCTGAGGAAGGCCGTCGGAGGCGCCGCGCTGCGGTTCCCTGAGCGACAGCACCCACAAGGCAATGAGAAGTCCCGGTATGCCGACCGCGAGAAAGGCCGCCTGCCAGCCGACGAGGCCGAGCGGGGCCTCCGCCGGGTTGGGATAAGCGAGATTCCAGCGGCTGAGGACGAAGCCGCCGATCGGAAGACTGAGCGCGCCGCCGATATAGAGGCCGCTGGAATAGATCGACAAAGCGGTGGCCCGTTTCTCCTTCGGAAACCAGTCGGAGATCATCGAATAGGCCGCGGGCGAGGCCGCGGCTTCGCCGACGCCGACGCCGATCCTGGCGACGGCCAGCATGGCGAAGCTGTTGGCGAAGCCCGACAAGGCGGTCATCGACGACCAGAGCGCAAGCCCGATCGCCATCACCCGGCCGCGGTACCAGCTGTCCGCGAGCCGGCCGAGCGGGATTCCGAACAGGGCATAGAAGACGGCGAATGCGGTTCCATAGAGGAAGCCGATCTGAGCGTCCTCGAGGCCGAGATCGCGCTTTATGTCCTCGGCCAGGATCGAGAGGATCTGACGATCGATGAAATTGAGCGCGTAGACGATGACGAGGACGATCAGCGCGTACCAGGCATAAGCGCCGACCCGGATCGGAGGGGAAGCGGCGGGCGAGTCGCCGGCTCGATTGGTCGCCATTCACCCCTCCCGTTGAGCTTTTCTCGGCCAATGGCTAGCAGAGCCGACCGCTTTGGCAACAAGGCTTCGCCGATGGCCGTCCGAGTCCTGTTCGTCTGCCTGGGCAATATCTGCCGCTCGCCGCTCGCCGAGGCGGCGCTCCGGGCGGAGGCCGAGCGTCTTGGCCTCGACATCGAAGTGGACAGCGCCGGGACCGGCGACTGGCATGTCGGCCAGCCGCCGGATTCGCGGGCGCGGGCGGCGGCCCGGCGCCACGGCGTGGACATCGATGCTCTTCGGGCACGGCAGGTCGAGCCGTCGGATTTCGACCGCTTCGATCATGTGATCGCCCTCGACCTTGCCAATCTTCGCGACCTTCGAAGGCTGAGGCCGGAGGGGGCGAAGGCCGAGCTTTCCCTTCTCCTCGACCACGTCCCGGGCCGGGCAGGACAGGCGGTGGCCGATCCCTATCATGGCGGCGACAGCCATTTCGACGCCACCTGGGCCGACGTCGCCGAAGCGGCACGGGCGCTGGCCGCGAAGCTTGCAGCCCAGGCGGCGCGGGGATCATGAACGCCTTCGCGCTCCGGGTCGCCGAGCTCACCGGAGTGGAAGCCGACCGGCTCGAGCGGCTGTCCGGCGGCGACCTTTCCGACGTTCTGCTCGTTCGGCGCCCTGACGGGCATCTCAGCGTCGCCAAAAGCGGGCCGGCGATCGCCAGCGAAGCGGGCATGCTTCGCGCCCTCGCCGCCGCCGGAATCCGGGCACCCGCCGTGGAGGCCGAATATGAGGACGTGCTCCTGCTCGAGCATGTCGGTCATGACGGGCTGTTCAGCGGGAAGACGTGGGGCGACATCGGCGTGCAGGTCGCCCGCCTCCACGCACGCCTCGGCGAGGATTATGGCTGGTCCGTCGACCACAAGATCGGCACCGTCCAGCTCGACAACCGGCAGCGCCGCAACTGGCCGCTCTTCTGGGGCGAGCAGAGGCTGGCTTCGACCGCCGCCTTGCTCGACCGGCCCTGGCGGGAGCGTGTCGAAAGGCTCGCTTCAAGGCTTGGCGACCTGCTGCCCGCCTCGCCGCCACCCTCGCTCCTTCACGGCGATCTGTGGAGCGGGAACATATTGGTGAGCGACGGGAGGCTCGCCGCCCTCATCGACCCCGCTTGCTATCATGGCGACCGGGAAGTCGACCTGGCGATGCTGACCCTGTTCGGCGTGCCGCCGCAAGGCTTCTGGGATGGCTATGGCGGGCTCGAGCCGGACTGGCGGGAGCGGGTGCCGCTCTACCAGCTCTTTCCGGCGCTCGTTCACCTGCGGCTGTTCGGTGCCGCTTATGCGCCGCTGGTGGACCGGCTCCTCGGCGCCGTCGGCGCCTAGTCCAGCTTGTAGGTCTCCACGTCGGTATAGACGGCGCCGTCGGGCGTGAGTTTGCTTTCGACCAAAGCGAAGCTTTCGACACGGAAGCGGGGACTGGTGAGGCCGCCGGAGCTTTCCATCATGTTGCGGACGGTGCCGGAGCTCGGCTTCAGCCGGGCGAGCGTGATGTGGGGAAGGAAAGCGCGCTGTTCCGGCGCGATTCCGACCCGGGCGAGGGCCTGATCGACCTTCTTGTGAAGCGACTGGACGGGTTCCTGCGGAGTCACTCCGGCCCAGACCGTTTCCGGAGCGCCCCGGCGGTCGAACAGGCCGAGCCCGTTGAGGGCCAGCTCGAAGGCGGGATGGTGAACAGCCCCGAGGGCGGCGTGGATGTCGCTCGCGAGGTGGCGGTCGACCTCGCCGATGAATCGCAGGGTAAGGTGAAGCTGGTCATCCCGCTGCCATCGGGCGCCGCTGATCCCGCCCATCGCGGCGATCAGGAGCGCACGGATCGGGGTGGGGAGGCGAAGAGCGACGAACAGGCGGTGCATTCATTGCCCATAGCAAAGCCGGCGTCCGGAATCATGGCAAGCCGCCTCTCTGTCCGGTTTCGCTTGAAAGCGTCCCTCAATCCCACGATATTGGAACCATTCGGCGGCTTTTCGCCGTGATGGGAGACTTTGAGATGGCCAATTGGTCTGATCCGCGGATTGGCGCCGCCTCGCCGGCGACGACGGCGGGACGCTCGGACGTCGCGTTCGACGCCGGCCTGCGGGCGCACATGCTTTCCGTTTACAATTACATGGCCTCCGGCGTTCTCTGGACGGGCATCGTCGCGTTGCTCTTCGCGAACAGCGGTCTGGCCGCCCAGGTGCTGATGGGCCCGGGCATCCTCAAATATGTCATCATGTTCGCACCTCTGGCATTCGTGATGGCGCTGAGCTTCGGCGTTCACCGCATGTCAACCGGGACGGCACAGCTCCTCTACTGGCTGTTTGCTACCGTCATGGGGCTGTCGCTGTCGTCGATCTTCCTCGTCTTCACCGGTGCCTCGATCGCCCAGACCTTCTTCGCGACATCCGTCGCCTTCCTCGCACTCAGCCTCTACGGCTATACGACGAAGCGCGATTTGTCGGCGTTCGGAACGTTCCTGATCATGGGCGTCGTCGGCTTGCTGGTGGCGATGATCATCAACCTGTTCCTGCAGTCACCGGCGCTGCATTACGCTGTGAGCTTCATCGGCGTGCTTCTGTTCGCCGGCCTCACCGCCTACGACACGCAGCGCATCAAGAGCCTGTATCTCCAGATCGCGGGCACCGACATGGTCGGCAAGGCAGCGATCATGGGCGCACTTTCGCTCTATCTCGACTTCATCAACATGTTCACCTTCCTGCTCCAGTTCATGGGCAGCCGCGAATAGAGCGAAGCCTCGGAGACTTTTTCGAAGGGGCCCGGCGGCGACGCCGGGCCCTTTTTTCATGCCCCGCTCAGATGCTCGGCGAAGAAGTCGATGGTAGCCGACCAGGCGCGCCGGGCGGCCTGCGCATCGTAGCGCGCGGCGGACGTGTCGTTGTGGAAGGCATGGTCGACGCCGTGATGATTGATCGCCCGGACCGATTTGCCGGCGTTGCGAAGCGCGACGATCCAGGGGAGGGCGGTGGCGTTCACCCGCTCGTCGCGCTCGGCGAGGTGGATGAGCAGCGGCGCCTCGACTTTGGGCGCCTCGGCGCCCGACGGCGCCGGACCGTAGAAGACGACGCCGGCGTCGAGCGAGTCGCCGGCGGCGACGGCGAGCCGGTTGACCATGCCACCGCCCCAGCAGAAACCGACGATCCCGACCTTGCGCGAGCCGCCTTCGGCCGACGCCAGCCAGCGGATCATCGCTGCCCCGTCCGCCACCGTCTCGGCCATGTCGAGCTCGCCGATCATCGTCCGGGCGCGGTCCTCGTCGACGGGCGTGCCGCCCGCGGGGCTGAGGAAATCGGGCGCGACGGCCGAATAACCGGCGAGCGCGAACCGCCGCGCGACGTCGCGAATATGCTCGTTGAGGCCCCGATTTTCGTGGACGACGAGGACGACCGGAAGATCGGCCCCAGCTTTGGGCGCGGCGTTATAGGCCTGGTAGCGGCGACCCGGACGCGGCTCGAAGTCGAGCGTCCGGATCGTCAGCCGTTCGTCGTCGGCGGCGACCTGGGGCTCCGCCGCCTGGGCGGCGATCCCGGAAAGCAAGGCGGTGGCGGCCGCGGCGCCGCCGGCGATTCGCGTCAGCTCGGCCATGAACAGCCGCCGATCCATCCGGCTGTGGGTGAATCGATCGTAGAGAGCGATCGCGGCTCGAGTGAGGTCCTCGCTCATTGCGCCTGAGGCTCCGGCCTGGGCGTCAGGGCCTCGTCGATCTCGTTGGCGCGGATCGCCGCAGGGCGCGACCGGATGCGGCCGACATAGTCCTCGAAGACCGGGCGCTTGTCGATCGATCCGAACATCATCCCCCAGCCGATCTGGGAACCGACATAGACGTCGGCGGCGGTGAACTGCTCGCCGCAGATATAGGGGCCGTCGCGGACCGCGACTTCGAGACAGTCGATCGCCTCCTCGAAGCTGCCATAGCCGGCCATCGCCTTCTTGTCGGCCGGCGCCAGAAGGCCGAGCGACTTGGCGGTCACCGCCGCCTCGACCGGGCCGGCGGCGAAGAAGAGCCAGCGATAATAGGGACCGCGCTTGGGATTGCCGGACGGCGGGGCGAGGCCGCGGTCGGGGAACATGTCGGCCAGGAAGGCGCAGATCGCCGCGCCCTCGGTGACGATCGTGTCGCCATATCGGATCGCCGGCACTTTCCCCATCGGATTGACGGCCAGATAATCGGGCGACTTCATCGTCGTGCCATAATCGAGCACGACCGTCTCGTAGGGTTCGCCGATCTCCTCGAGCATCCAGCGGACGATCCGCCCGCGCGACATCGGATTGGTGTAGAAGGTGAGGATCTCGGTCATGGGCGGCTCCCTGGCTGAGCCGGCACCATAAGCTCCCTCGACGAGTCACGAAAGAAAAAGGCCCTCCCCGAGGGGAGGGCCCGATCTCAGGCCTGCTCTTCCGGCTGGCCCTGTTCCTTCTTGCCGGCGGCCTTCTTCTTCTTCGAAGCCTTGGGCGCGGCCGGGTTGATCTCGAAGACCGGCTGATTGTCTTTGATCCTGACCTTCACCTCGCCGCCATGGGCGAGCTTGCCGAACAGCAATTCCT
>CBIGXQ010000094.1:0-8556 GCA_966193865.1 uncultured Sphingosinicella sp.
CTCAAGCGGCGCGAGGGAATCGACGTCTATGACGAAGGCACCGACTTCACGCCTTTCCGCGCGAAGGTCTGAGCGCCGGCGTCAGGCGTAGTTCCAGCCCAGCAGCCACCAGATCAGGGCCGCAAGCGCCACCCAGACCAGCACGACGATCAGCAGCCCGCCTTTGCTTCGCGGCCGCTCGGCCGCGGCAGCGGCGGCGGCGCGATGTTCCTCGAACAGGTCCGGCGGGAGCATCTTCAGGAACAGCCAGATCCCGGCCGGGACGATGATCGCGTCGTCGACGAGGCCGAGGATCGGGATGAAATCGGGGATGAGGTCGATCGGCGACAGCGCGTAGGCGGCGACGAGCAGGCCGAAGGCGCGGGCATGCCAGGGCGTCCGCGGGTCGCGCGCGGCAAGCCACATCGCATGGGCGTCGATCCTGATCCGGTCGAACAGGGAGGGATTGCGGCGGCGTCTTGCTCTCCGGGCCATGATCCCAGCCTAATGGCGCGGATCGGCAAAGGGAAAGCGAAGGTAAGCGATCCTCATCGCTCCTGCGCATTTCGCCCCGGCTTCGCCCCGTCGAGGAACGCGAAGGCGGTCAGTGCCGAAGCCAGAGCGAGCGCCGCCCCGACCATGGCGGCGACGTGGAACCCGTCGACCAGCGCCTCGGCCCGCATCGCCAAAACGGCGCCGAGCAGGGCCGTCGCGATCAGTCCGCCGCTTCGGGCGACCGCGCTGTTGAGCCCGGAAGCGGTGCCGGTATGCCCTTTGTCGACCGAGCCCAGCACCGCGGTGGTGAGCGGCGCCACCGCCACCGCCATTCCGGCGGAGACGGCGAAGATCGCCGGAAGCACGATCGTCCAATAGCTTCCGCCGTCGCCGATCCGGAGCATGAGGAGGAAGCCGGCGGCGACGATCAGCGGCCCGATCGTCAGCGGCCAGCGAGGCCCGATCCTGGCCGCCATCCGTCCCGCGAGCGGCGATCCCAAGGCGATGACGATCGGAAGCGGAAGCAGAGCGGCGCCGGCGGTGACCGCTGGATAATCGAGCGCCTCGATCAACGTATAGGGGAGGAGCACCATCAGGCCGCCGAGGGCGCCGTAGAGCAGGAAGGTGAGGAGGTTGAGCCCGACGAAGGGGCGAGACCCGAACAGGTCCAAAGGCACCATCGCCCTGTCGCCGCGCTTCCGCTCGACGAACAGGAAGACCAAGGAGAAGATCGCCCCGGCGGCGAGCGCGGCGATCCCGTCGGTGCCGAGGCGGCCGGTCGCCGACCAGCTCGTCAGCGCCCAGGTCAGGCCGCCGAGGCCGATCGTCGCCAGAAGCGCCCCGATCCAGTCGGGCGGCGGGCGGTCGCTGTTCGCGCTCTCCGGAACGAAGCGCCAGCCCAGCCAGATCGCGGCCAAGGCGATCGGGACGTTGAGCAGGAAGATGGCGGGCCAGCCGATCGAATCGACGATCCAGCCGCCCAGCAACGGCGCGATCGCCCCGGAGACGGCGCCCGCGGCGGCCCAGGTGCCGACCGCCTTGCCCCGTTCCTCGCCCGAAAAGGCGTCGCTCAAGATGGCGAGGCTGTTCGGCATGAGCATCGCCGCGCCGAGGCCCTGGAGCGCCCGGCCGGCGATGAACGCCTCGAAGCTCGGCGCCGCCGCGCAGAGCAGGGAGGCCAGGGTGAACAAGGCGATCCCGGCAATGAGGAGCCGGCGGCGCCCGAACAGGTCGCCGGCGGCGCCGCCGACGAGCAGCAGCGCCGACAGCGGCAGCAGGAAGGCGTTGATCACCCACGGTGTGCGCTCAGTCCCCGCCTCGAAGCTCTGCTCGATCGCCGGAAGCGCCACGTTGAGCACCGATCCGTCGATGAAGGCGAGGCTCGAGGCGAGGATCGTCGTCGCGAGCACCAGCCGCGGATGCTCCGCCTTTCCGGCCGCGCTCCCGGTGGAGGCGCCGAGGTGGCGATCGCAGGCGGCGGGCAGGGCCGAGGTCAGCGGCCTCGACCTCCTAGAGGACTTCGAACAGGCCGGCCGCGCCCATTCCGCCACCGACGCACATCGTCACGACGACATGCTTCACGCCGCGCCTCTTGCCCTCGATCAGGGCATGGCCCGTCAGCCGGGCGCCGGACATGCCGTAGGGATGGCCGATCGAGATCGCGCCGCCGTCGACGTTGAGCCGGTCGTCGGGGATTCCAAGCTGGTCCTGGCAATAGAGGACCTGGACCGCGAACGCCTCGTTCAGCTCCCACAGGCCGATATCGTCGACCGTCAGGCCGAACCTCTTGAGCAGCTTGGGGACAGCGAAGACCGGGCCGATCCCCATCTCGTCGGGCTCGGTGCCGGCGACCGCCATTCCGACATAGCGGCCGAGCGGCTCGAGGCCGCGCTGCTCGGCGAGGCCCGCCTCCATCAGCACGCAGACGGAGGCGCCGTCGGAGAGCTGGCTTGCATTGCCGGCGGTGATCATCGCGTCCGGGCCCATCACCGGCTGGAGCGCCTTCAAGCCCTCGATCGTCGTCTCGGGCCTGTTGCCTTCGTCCTTGGCGATCGTCACCTCGTGCATCGTCGTCTCGCCGGTCTCCCTGTTCTTCACCGCCATCTTCGCGGTGACCGGGACGATCTCGTCGTCGAACCGGCCGGCGGCCTGGGCGGCGGCGGTGCGCTGCTGGGATCGGAGCGCATATTCGTCCTGCCGTTCGCGGCTGACGCTGTAGCGCTTGCCGACCACTTCGGCGGTCGAGATCATCGGCATGTAGATGCCGTTGTGCATCGACAGCAGATCCGGGTCCGGCCCAAGCCGCATCTCGGGGGTCTGGACGAGGCTGATCGATTCGACCCCGCCGGCAACCATCACGTCCATCCGGTCGACGATGATCTGCTTGGCGGCGGTGGCGATCGCCATCAGGCCCGAGGCGCACTGGCGGTCGATCGACATTCCGGCGACCGTCACCGGAAGGCCGGCGCGAAGGGCGGCGGTCCGGCCGATCGTCGTCTGGACGCCCTGCTGGAGCGCCGCGCCCATGATGACGTCGTCGACCTCGGCCGGATCCACTTTCGCCCGCTCGACCGCCGCTTTGATCGCGTGGCTTGCGAGAGTGGGGGAGGGGGTGGCGTTGAACGCCCCCTTATAGGCCCGGCCGATCGCGGTTCGGGCGGTGGAAACGATGACGGCGTCGCGGCTGGCCATGTTCAATCTCCTGACGAAGGCAAAGTGGGCATGCCCGGTTCGGGCGCAAGATCGAAGGCGCCGCAGATCAGGGCGACTCCGTGATAGAACGCGATCAGCTGGATGATCTCGAGGACCTGCTCCTCGCTATAATGCGTGGCCAGCTGCTCATATTCCGGACCGTCGAGGCGCTTCTTCTCGAGCAGGCGGTCGACGGTCTCGATCAGGGCGATCTCGGCCTCGGTCCACAGCGCCTTGTCGATCCCCGGCAGCGCCATATCGTCGATCTGCCGTTGCAACAGGCCGGCACGCTCACCGAAAAGGCGGACATGTATGCCCCATTCATAGCCGCATCCCGAAATCGCCGTCGTCCGGTCGATGACGATCTCGCGTTCGCGAAGCGGCAAGGGTCCGCGATCGAGCAGTGAGCCGCCGGCGAACTTGCTCCAGGCGCGCGGTGATCGGCCGATGGCTCGAAACAGGCTCAGGGGCTCCGCTCCCGGAGGCATGGTTCGCTCCATCGCCTCGGCGAACCAGTCCGGCCATGGCCGTTCCAGGAGGGTGGTTCGGCTCACAGGAAGATGAGGCCGATCCACTCGGCGACCAGAGCGGGCTTGTCCTCCCCTTCGATCTCGACTTTGACCTCGTGGACGAACTGCCACTGGCCGGGCCTCTTCTCCTCGAAGCGGGTGAGGCGGAAGTGGCCGCGAACCCTCTTGCCCGATCGGACCGGGGCCATGAATCGGACCTTGTCGAAGCCGTAATTGACCCCCATCCGAACCTGCTCGGGACGAAGCATGGCGTCGGCGGCCATCCGGCTCAACAGCGACAAGGTGAGGAAGCCGTGGGCGACGGTGCCGCCGAACGGCGTCCTGGCCGCGGCTTCCGGATCGACATGGATGAACTGGTGGTCGTCGGTGACCTCGGCGAAGGCATTGATCGCCGCCTGGTCGACGAGGATCCAGTCGGAGACGCCGACTTCCTCGCTTACTCTGGCCTTGATCTCGTCGATCGTGGCGACCGGCATTGAGCCTCCCCTTCTCTGGCGCTACGGCCCGCTTTAGGGCCGCGTCGCGGCGATACTCAAGACCTGGAGAAGGGTGATTATGGCGGACGCTACGGCAACCGCGCGTGACGAGATCAGGCGGCTCCACCGGGCGCCCGAGCCGGAGGTGCTGAAGCCGCTCCTTCGCGACTCCGAGCTCGATTCCGATTCGCGCAAGCGGGTCGAGAAAAGAGCCCTGAAGATGCTCGGCCTGCTCCGCGAGGCGCAGGCGCGCGGCTGGGTCAACCAGTTCCTCCAGGAATATCGTCTGAACACCCAGGAAGGGGTCGCCTTGCTCTCGCTCGCCGAGGCCTTCCTCAGGGTTCCGGACCCGGAGACAGCGGACAGTCTGATCGCCGACAAGCTCGGCGGCGGCGACTGGCGGTCGCACAAGGGCAAGGCCAATTCGGCCCTCGTCAACACCGCCACCTGGGGCCTCGTCATCGGCCGCGCTCTGACCAGCGACAGCGAGCAGGCCAGCGCTCTTCGCCGGCTCATCGCCCGTGCCGGCGAGCCCTTCGTCCGCCAGGGCGTCGGCGCGGCGATGCGGATGATGGGCGAGATCTTCGTCATGGGCCGCAATATCGGCGAGGCGATCGAGCGGATGGGCAAGCCGGAGAATCGCGGCTTCACCGCCAGCTTCGACATGCTTGGCGAGGCGGCGCGCACCTTCCCCGACGCCGAACGCTATTTCGCCGCTTATGAAGACGCGATCCGGGCAGTCGGAAGGGTGCCGGCCGAGGGCCATTCCATCTCGGTCAAGCTGTCGGCGCTCCATCCGCGCTACGAGGTCGCCCAATATGGGCGCTGCGTCCCCGCTTTGATCGAGCGGGTCGAGGCGCTCGCCACGCTCGCCGCCACGGCCGGGATCCCGCTCACCATCGACGCCGAGGAGAGCGAGCGGCTGGAGATGAGCCTCGACATCATCGAGGCGGTCGCCGGGCTTCCCGCCCTCAAGGGCTGGGACGGGCTCGGAATGGCGGTCCAGGCCTATGGCAAGAGATGCCGTCCGACCGTCGCCTGGGCGGATTCCCTGGGCGCCCGGACCGGCCGGCGGATCGCCGTCCGGCTCGTCAAGGGCGCCTATTGGGACACCGAGATCAAGCGCACCCAGGAGCAGGGCCTCGCCGATTATCCCTTGTTCACCCGCAAGGCGGCGACCGACGTCTCCTATCTCGCCTGCGCCCGCGACATGCTCCGGGCGAAGAACATCTATCCCGCCTTCGCCACCCACAATGCGCTCACCGTCGCCACCCTTCTCGAATGGGCCGGCGACAGCCGCGACTTCGAGTTCCAGCGGCTCCACGGCATGGGCGAGGGCCTCTACGAAAGCCTGGTCCGCGATCAGGGCTATCATACGCGCATCTATGCGCCGGTCGGCGGCCATCGCGATCTCCTCGCCTATCTCGTCCGCAGGCTGCTCGAGAACGGCGCCAATTCCAGCTTCGTCCACCAGCTCGCCGACGCGACGATGACCGACGAAAAGATCCTCGCCGATCCCGTCGCGAAGATCGCCGCCGTCGGCGGCAGCCGCCACCCGTCCATCCCGCTCCCGAACGATCTGTTCAGGCCGGAACGGCCGAACAGCTGGGGCCTCGATCTCAACGATCGGCCTGAGCTGGCGCGGATCGCCAAGGCGGTCGCTCCGCCGCTCACCTTCCGGACCGAGCCCGGCGCCCTTCCCGAAGAGGCGGTCGGCCGGGCCTTGTCCGCTTTCCCCGGCTGGTCGTCGCGAAGCGTCGAGAACCGATCGGCCTGTCTCGAGCGTCTCGCCGATTTGCTCGAGCGCGACCGCGACATGCTCATGCGGATCGCCGTCCAGGAAGCGAAGAAGACGATTCCCGACGCCCTCGCCGAGGTCCGCGAGGCGGTCGATTTCTGCCGTTATTACGCCGCCCAGGCGCGCAAAGGGCTTCAGCCGGTCGAGCTTCCCGGTCCGACCGGGGAACGGAACCTGCTTCGGATGGCCGGCCGCGGCGTCTTCGTCTGCATCGCGCCGTGGAACTTCCCGCTCGCCATCTTCCTCGGCCAGGTGTCGGCGGCGTTGGCGGCCGGCAACACCGTCGTCGCCAAGCCGGCCTCGCAGACGCCCGAGATCGCCGCTTATGCGGTCGGCCTCGCCCACGCTGCCGGAATTCCCGAGGATGCGCTGATCCTCGCCGCCGGCCACCGCAACATGGGCCAGAAATTGATGGAGGATAAGCGGATCGGCGGGGTCGCCTTCACCGGCTCGACCGCGACCGCCAAGACCATCGTTCGAACCCTCAACGCCGACGACGACCGGCCAATCATCCCGCTCATCGCCGAGACCGGCGGGATCAACGCGATGATCGTCGATTCCACCGCTCTGCCCGAGCAGGTGGTCCAGGACGTCGTCACCTCCGCCTTCCGCTCCGCCGGCCAGCGCTGCTCGGCGCTTCGGCTCCTCGTCCTCCAGGAGGACGTCGCCGATCGCACCCTGGAAATGCTGATGGGGGCGATGGACTCGCTCATCGTCGGCGATCCGGCCGATCCGGCGACCGACGTCGGCCCGGTCATCGACGAGCCGAGCTTCGCCAAGCTGATGGGCCGGCGCGAGGCGATGAAGGACCGGGTCCTGAAATCGATCCCGGCCCCGTCGGACGGGCTGTTCGTGCCGCCGACGCTGATCGGCATCGACCGGATCGAGGATCTGAAGGAGGAATGGTTCGGGCCCTTGCTCCACGTCACTACCTGGAAATCGGGCGAACTTGTCGAGACGGTCCGGCGGATCAACGCCACCGGCTTCGGCCTCACCATGGGCCTTCACAGCCGGATCGCCCGGGCCGCCGAGACGGTCGAGGAGGCCGGCACGGTGGGCAATCTCTACGTCAACCGATCGATGATCGGCGCCATCGTCGGCTCGCAGCCGTTCGGCGGCGAAGGCCTTTCCGGCACCGGTCCCAAGGCGGGCGGACCCCATTATCTGCCGCGCTTCTGCACCGAGCGAGTGACGAGCACCGACACGACCAGCTCCGGCGGCAACGCCACCCTGCTTTCCCTGGAGGATGTGGGGCTCTGAAGTCCGAGCGCCCGGAAACGCCGCCAGTCCCAATTCGTCACCCCAGCGAAGGTTGGGGTCCAGACCGTCTGGGTGAAATGCTCGCCGCTTCGATGTCAGCCTTCGCTGGCATGACGTGTGGGGCCGGGTGGAGGGCCTTGCGGTTATTCGCCGTCCTTCAGGTCCACCCGGCTTAAGCCGGCTTCGGCGGCGCGTAGGGCATGACCAGTTTCCCGTCCGGCGCGGCGGTGAAGGTGGTCTGGGTCGGGTAGGCGAATTCGGCGCCGATCTCGGCGAAGCGGCGGATCATGCCCAGCATCACCGCCTGCCTCACCGCCATGAAATCGTCCATCTCGCTGCTGTCGACGTGGAAGACGAGCTCGAAGTCGATCGAGGAGGGGGCGAACTGGAAGGCGTGGCAGCGGTCGAAGGTGGCGAGCGGCTGGGCCTCGACGATCTCCTTCAGCTCGAGCGGCACCTGGGCGAGAAGATCGGGCCGGGTCTGGTAGACCAGGCCGAAGGTCATCACCGCTCGGCGCTGCCGGAGCAGGGTCCAGTTCTGGAGCTGCTGCTCGAGGAGCTTGGTGTTCGCCATCACCACCTCCTCGCCGTTGAGCGAGCGAAGGCGGGTGCTCTTGAGCCCGATATGCCCGACGATTCCGGTCGTCGGCGGATTGCCGAAGGTGATCACGTCGCCTTTGCGGAACGGCTTGTCGAAGATGATCGAAAGCGCCGCGAACAGATCGGAGAAGATGCCCTGGGCGGCGAGGCCGATCGCGATTCCGCCGATTCCGAGGCCGGCGACGAGGCCGGTGACGTTCACCCCGAGATTGTCGAGGATGAGGATGATCGCGATCGCGAACAAGGCGACGGTGACGAGCAGCCGGATGATCCCGATCGCCGATCCGAGCGCTCGGTTCGATTCCTCGTCGCCGACCCGGTGCTGGATGAAGCCGAGGATCAGCTCGCGCGCCCAGACGGCGGCCTGGAAGGCGGCGGCGACGGTGAAGGCGATGTCGATCGTCCGGCGGAGCACGTAGGGCGCGTCGGTCTGGCTCGACACCAGCTTGGCGGCGCAGGCGATGATGAAGAACAGGCTCGTTTTGGCGAGCACCCGGCCGAAGATCGTCTGCCACCTGATATTGGGGTCGCGCTCCCGGATCAGGCGATGGCCGACCCGCCGCAGCAGATAGAGGAAGCCGGCGATGACGAGCCCGATGGCGACGGCCAGCGCGATGTCGCTGCTGTTCGTCGTCGCCCATTCGGCGATTTCGTTCCAGCGCTGGGCGGCGCCGTGGGAGGCCTTGCTTGCGGCGGCTTCGGTCCTGTTCATGGCGCCGGTGTTTAG
>CBIGXQ010000095.1:0-8545 GCA_966193865.1 uncultured Sphingosinicella sp.
CGCCCGTTCGACCGGTGCGGGATTAAAGCCCGCCGGCCAGGCGTTTGCCAAGCGCTCGTAGCCGGAGTCCGGATCATGTGCATCGATGAAAGAACCCGCGCGGCGGCAGTGGCGTGAAGGAAGGTTTGGATGCCGTAGCGTCAATCGGGCGATTTTGATGGCCGCGTCGCAAGAAGCGCACCGTCCGTCGCAACCGGGAGGCTGTTTGAAACTGCACGGCAACCAACGGCCGACGGTCGCGGTTTAACAATCCGCCTCCGAAACATTCAAATACAAATACTTGAAAATATTGCCTTATTTCCACACAACCGGCCAAGTATCCACAAGTATCCCGCGCGTTTTCGTCCCTTCCGTCCCAGTTTGACATAGGAGATACGAAATGTCTCGATCATTGGCGCCCTATTTGAGAAGCTTCTTATCCGACGACTTTTATGGCTTTGGAGGTTTTTCCTCCAATCATGGCGGCTTCCGGCTGCACGATGCGGATACGAGCTTCGCGATCAGCGCCTCAGCCCTGCAGTTCCAAAAGTATTACTCGGCATTTCCCGCCGACGGCATTGGCCATAAATTGACCGCACCCCCGCCCCAGGACCCGGCGGAAGTCGCCCTCGTCGGCCTGCTTGGCGGACCTGACATCGCGAACGACACGAGCACGACCGCCGGCGTCACCGTTGGCGGAGCCGCATTGATCTCGACGATCGACATTCCCGGCGATCAGGACTGGGTCCGAGTGGAGCTTCAGGCGGGCGTCACCTACGACATCGGCCTCTCCTCGACCCGCAACGGGCCGAGCGGCGTGCCGCTCTTCGATCCGCTGGTCGAAATCTACCGATCCGACGGCACCTTCATCACGTTCGACGATAGCGGCGGGCCGCCCAGTCCCAATGGCACGGACGATGCCCTGCTCGTCTTCACTCCGACTCAGAGCGGGGTCTATTACATCAACGCTCGCGCGTGGGACGCCCGCGATCCTCTGGGTCTCACCGAGACCGACCCCAACCCGCTGACCACGACCGGTGACTTCGTGGGCGATTACGAGGTCTCCGTTCGGATCTCCAACTCCACCGGCCCCTATTATTTCGTCGATTTCGAATCCGAAGACGATCCGTCGACCGTCCGCAACGAGATCGGATTGCCGACTCTCGATTCGAGTCCGCTCCATTCGATCGACTGGGGCGCCCGGCTGATCAACAAGGACGGCATCACCGTTCGCAACCCGGACGGCGAGGAGGGGCCGAGGCCGACCGGCAGCCCGCAGCAGGTTCCCGACGGCGAGACCCAGGGCCATCCCGGCAAGAACGTCATCACCGTCTACTTCGCCAAGGCTGGCGAAGCCTATATCGACCAGGATCCCACGACGCTCGGCACGACGAACACCATCATCTCGAAGGGCTTCGAAGCGTGGGAGATGGCCGCCTATACTCAGGCCTTCACCGCTTATGCCAACGTCGCAGACCTCGTCTACGTCGTCGTCGACAACGCCTATGATCCGCTGACCCAAACGGCGTCGAGCGACTTCACCTTCATCGTCTATGAAGGGACTTCCGGCCAGGTCGGACCGAGCCTGCTCGGGCGGATGAGCGCGCCTGACGAGGATGACGAAGGCCAGTCGGAATTCAACGGCAATGATATACGCTGGACGCCCGAACATCTTGCTCCGGGTGGCTTCAGCTTCAACACCTTGATCCACGAAATGGGCCACGGCCACGCGCTTGCGCACCCGCACGATACCGGCGGCGGATCGAGCATCATGCGCGGCGTCCTGGAGGAAGTGGACGAGAACGGCCTTCCGAAGCCGTTCGACTATACGACGGGCGACTTCGACCTCAACCAGGGCGTGCACACCATGATGTCCTATGAGGACGGCTGGCAGACATCGCCCTATGGTTCCCCAAGCTCGACCACGCCCTACGGCTGGGTAGGGGGTCTGATGGCCTTCGATGTGGCCGCCATCCAGGACAAATATGGGGTGAATGAAGACTGGGCGGCCGGTGACGACGTCTACGTTCTGAGCGATGAAAATGTCAGCGCGTTGTTCGACGCCAATCACAACATCATCCGAGAGGCCACGTCCTACCAGTGCATCTGGGATGCCGGCGGCCTGGATTCGATCGGCTATGGCGGAGCCCGGGACTGCGTCATCGACCTGAGGCCGGCAACCCTCCTCTACGAGGTCGGTGGCGGCGGATGGATGTCCTATGCCTGGGGTATTTTCGGCGGCTTCACGATCGCCAACGGAGTCACGATCGAAAATGCGAGTTCCGGCTCGGGCAAGGATCGGCTCGTCGGCAACGACGCCTCGAACCGGCTCGATTCGGGCGCTGGCGACGACATCGTCGTCGGCGGCGGCGGTGATGATGTGCTCGTCGGTGGATTCGGCGCGGACCGGCTCGATGGCGGCGGCGGCAGCGACCTGTTCCTGATCGGCGCGACGGACAGCGGCATCGGTCTTGGCCGCGATGTCATCATCGGCTTCGAACAGGGCAGCGACAGGATCGACCTGAGCGGCGCCGGCGCCTCCAGACTCATCGGCACAACCGACTTTTCCGGAGTGGCCGGACAGGTCCGCTATGTCGCCGTTGCGGGAACCACCCTGATCGAGGTCGACCAGAATGGCGACCGTCTCACCGACTTCCAGATCGAGATCGACAGCGGCCTCCAGCTCACGGTCGAAGATTTCATCGGGCTCGGCGACGCCAATGGCGCGACGAATGGCGATGACGTGATCGAGGGCACCGCCTTCGGCGACGTCCTTCGTGGCCATGGAGGCGACGACCGGATCAATGGCGGAGGCGGCAACGACGTTCTGATCGGTGGCTTCGGCGCCGACCGGCTCACCGGCGGCACCGGGTTCGATCGTTTCGCTTATGAGGCGCTTTCGGACAGTCTGCCCGGACTCTTCGATACGATCACCGATTTCACGCGCCGTTCCGACCAGATCGACCTCGCGGGAATAGACGCCATCGCGGAGACCGAGGCCAATGACGCCTTCCGGTTCATCGGCAAGCAGAGCTTCTCTGGAGCGTCAGGAGAGCTTCGTCTGGTCACCATGAATGGAGGGACCATGATCCAGGCCGACGTGGATGGAGACTCGATCGCCGATTTCCAGCTTTTCCTCGACGACAAGATCAGTCTGAGCGCGAACGACTTCATTCTCTGAAGCCGCCATCGGGAATGCGAAGCGACGCGGGTCGCTTCGCTTCCCCATCGCTAGGGAGCGAGCGTCTCCAGATAATTTTGCCTGAGCGCGTCCAGCGGCAAAAGACCGCCGTCCCGCTCGACATGCCAGAATGTCCAGCCGTTGCAGGCGGGCGCATTTTGAACCGCGGCGCCGATCTTGTGGATCGATCCCTGGTGGCCGCCCTGCTCGATCGAGGAATCGGCCAGGACCCGGGCGGTCCAGCGCCGCTTGGAGTCGGTGAGCAAGGTCCCCGGCGCGACGAAGCCGCATTCGACCAGGGTTCCGAACGGGACTTTCGGCTGGGTCGAGCGCGACGCCATCACCTTCATCGCGCTTTCATCCAGCTCCAGGGTCGATTCGATCCGGGCCCGGGCGACCTTGATGTAGCGGCTCTCACGCTCGATCCCGATCCAGCGGCGCCCGAGCCGGCGCGCCACCGCGCCCGTCGTACCGGTGCCGAAGAACGGATCGAGGACCACATCGCCCGGATTGGAGCAGGCGAGCAGGACCCGATAGAGCAGGGATTCGGGTTTCTGGGTTGGATGCGCCTTGGCGCCCCCCTGCCCCTTCACCCGCTCGCCGCCCGCGCAGATCGGCAGCAGCCAGTCGGAACGCATCTGCAGATCCTCGTTCAGAGCCTTCATCGCCCGGTAATTGAACGTGTAGCGGCTGTCCTCGGACCGCGATGCCCAGATCAGCGTTTCGTGAGCATTGGTGAAGCGGGTGCCGCGGAAATTCGGCATCGGATTCGATTTGCGCCAGATGATGTCGTTCAGGATCCAATAGCCTTCGTCCTGAAGCGCCGCGCCGACGCGGAAAATATTGTGATAGCTGCCGATCACCCATAAGGTCCCGTTCGGCTTGAGAATCCGCCGCGCCTCCTTCAGCCAGGCCCGGGTGAAGCTGTCATAATCGGCGAAGGTGGCGAACTTGTCCCAATCGTCGTCGACGGCATCCACCCGGCTGCCTTCCGGCCGGAACAGGTCGCCGCCGAGCTGGAGATTATAGGGCGGGTCAGCGAAGACGAGATCGACGCAGGCGTCGGGCAGACTCGCCATCGCCGCGACACAATCGTCCTGAAGGATGGTGTCGAGCGGAAGCTTCGGGCCCTCCATGGCTGACGCAGCGATCGCCGGAACTCGTTTCACCGTCCGCCGCGACTTCGCGACCGTGTCCACACGCCCCATCACGCTCATCAGTCCGCCCCCTTCAATTGGACGGGGATGGTGAGTCAGGCCGACTCCGCGGTCAAGAACAGAGACTTGCAGGCCAGGCCTGAGACGACAAGGAGGGTCACGGGAACGGAACGAGTCCGCGCTACATCTTGTGGTCCGACGCGCATCGGAGACTCAATCTGAAGTAGTGTGTCGGGAAAGACTCAGGCCCGATTCAATCGCCTGCCCCTTTGGAAGCAGGGCCTGTCCGTTGCCGCGTTGGGGCGCTCAGCCGACCAGCTGCGGCGATGCTTCGAGGTTCAGCGCATATTGCTGGACGGGCGAGAAGCTGCGGCGGTGAAGCGGGGTCGGACCAAGCGCCTGAAGCGCTCGTAGATGTTCGGGCGTGCCATAGCCCTTGTTCGTCTCCCACCCATAGCCGGGATGCTCGCGCGCATGATCGCGCATGATCGCGTCCCGGGTGACCTTCGCAACGATCGAGGCCGCCGCGATCGACCGACATTTCGAATCGCCGGCGACGATCGCAATCGACCTGCGCTCCCATTTCGGGCAGCGATTGCCGTCGACGAGGACCATGGCCGGATCGACGCCGAGCGCGTCCACCGCCCGACACATCGCCAGCATCCGGGCCCAGTAGATGTTGAGCCGATCGATCTCCTCGACGGAGGCGATCCCCACTCCGATCACGGCCACTTTCCGAAGCCGTTCGAAGATGGCTTCCCGAGCAGCGGCGGGAAGCGCCTTCGAATCGTCGATCCCGCGAGGAAATTTCTCCCGGTCAAGGATCACCGCCGCAGCGACGACAGGCCCCGCCAGCGGAGCGCAGCCGGCCTCGTCGACGCCGGCAAGGGGCATGGGATGGGCTTTTTCGAGCTTGAAGCAGGGCCGTGGCATCGCCTCGAGACTATGGCCGGCGTTTCGCAATGGCGAGTCCCCGTTCCGCCTTCATCCAACATTCCTGTGGATGAGGTTCCAGGGCACGGTACCGAGCGCGTGGCCGATCGGCCCATGACCCTGGCCGAAGCCCGGCGCGGCCCGAATGGCCGCCTGGACATAGGCGCGGGCGCGGTCGACCGAATCGGCAAGATCACGCCCCTGCCCCAGCCCGCAGGCGATGGCACTTGCCAGCGTGCAGCCGGTGCCGTGGGTATTGAGCGTCTCGACCCGCTCCGACTCCCAGCGATGAACCTTGCCGCCGGGCTCGACCAGGACATCGGTCAGCACCGGCGAGTCAAGATGGCCGCCTTTTGCGAGAACGGCCTTTCCGGTGTCACGGACCAGGCTGAGAGCGGCATCCTCCAGCGCCTCGAGATCGACGATGTCGCGACGGGTCAACGCCGCGAGCTCCGGAAGGTTGGGGGTCGTCAGGGCTGCCAGGCGAATCAGCCGGTCGAACGCAGCGATCGTCGCTTCGTCAGCCAGAGCCGCGCCGCTGGTCGCGACCATCACGGGATCGAAGACGACCGGCACGTCCAGCTGCTCGAGACGATCGGCAACGGCCTGGGCGGTCTCGGCGGAGCCGATCATTCCGAGCTTCACCGAATCCGCGCCGAGATCCGCCAGGACCATGTCGATCTGGCTCATCACCAGCTCGACGGGAATCGGCATCACCTTCTCGACGCCGAGGCTGTTCTGGGCGGTGATCGCGGTCACCGCGGTCATTGCGTGACCGCCGAACATCGTCACGGCCTTGATGTCTGCCTGAAGACCGGCGCCGCCGCCGGAATCCGAACCTGCGATGATGAGGATCCTGGGCGGTATCATTGCGGACCCCGCCGCTTCGAGGAGGCCGGATATCTTTCGAGCAGATGGGCGGCGCGGGTCGGGCGGCGCACCAGTTCGCCGCCGCAATTGGGGCAACCGCCGTGGAGCGCGGTTTCGACGCAGTCCGCGCAGAAGCTGCACTCGAAGGAACAGATGAACGCATCGTCGCTGTCAGGCGCCAGGTCCCGTCCGCAACGCTCGCAGTCCGGCCGCATCTCAAGCATGGTCGGCGCGCCCCTTCCTCACGCCTTCGCCACCGCTTCGCAAATGGCTTCGACCACTTCGGTGACGAGCTTGTCGTCCTCGCCTTCGGCCATGACCCTGATCAGGGGCTCCGTGCCAGACTTGCGAATGACGAGACGCCCGCTCGTGCCGAGACGCGCCTCCCCCGCGGCGATCGCCGCTTTCACCGTTTCCGACTGGAGCGGAGAGGAACCTTCGAAGCGAACGTTCCTGAGCAATTGCGGAAGCGGTTCGAACAGGTCGAGCATTTCACTGGCGGGGCGATCGGCGACGACCAGCTCGGCAAGGACCTGCAGCCCGGCGACGAGGCCGTCTCCGGTGGTGCCATAGTCCGTCAGGATGATGTGGCCCGATTGCTCGCCGCCGACATTGAATCCCTTGTTCCGCATCGTCTCGAGCACATAGCGGTCACCCACTTGAGTGCGCTCGAGCTTCAGGCCCTCACCGCCGAGATATCGCTCAAGGCCCAAATTGGACATGATCGTCGCGACGATCCCGCCGCCCCGAAGCAGGCCGCGACGATGCCAGGATGTGCCGATCAGCGCCATCAGCTGATCGCCGTCGACAACCCGGCCTTTCTCGTCGACCACGATCAGGCGATCGGCATCGCCGTCGAGCGCCAGACCGACATCGGCGCCATTGTCGAGCACGGTCTGCCTGAGCAATCCGGTGTCGGTCGAGCCGCAGCCTTCGTTGATATTGATTCCGTTCGGATTGACTCCGATCGGGATGACCTCGGCCCCCAATTCCCACAGCGCGGCGGGCGCGACCTGGTAAGCCGCGCCGTGGGCGCAATCGACGACGATCTTGAGCCCGTCGAGGCGCAGATGTGGCGGGAAGGTCAGCTTCGCGGCGTGGATGTAGCGGCCTCGCGCATCCTCGATCTTGCGAGACCGGCCGATCTCCTCGGGCGCGACAAGCCGCGGCTGGCTCTCCAGCAGCGCCTCGATCGCCATCTCGTCCTCATCGGACAATTTGAAGCCGTTCGGACCGAACAGCTTGATGCCGTTGTCCACGAACTTGTTGTGGCTGGCCGAGATCATCACCCCGAGGTCAGCCCGCATCGAATGGGTGAGCATCGCAACCGCCGGAGTCGGCACCGGCCCGACCATGACGACGTCCATTCCGACGCTGGTGAAGCCGGAGATGAGCGCCGTCTCCATCATGTAGCCGGAAAGCCGCGTATCCTTTCCGATGACGACCCGGTGGCGATGATCCCCGCGAAGAAAATGGCGGCCCGCGGCCTGACCGATCTTCAGCGCCATTTCAGCCGTCATCGGCATCTGGTTGGTTCGGCCCCTGATACCGTCGGTGCCGAAGAATTTACGAGTCATGCGAGCCCTTCCGGCCTGTGTTGGTTCCGGCCGCCCATAGCCTGATGTTCGGTGCAGGGCGAGACGGCGGCGGTCGTTTCGGTCGGCGCTTCCCCGCCGCTCGACTGCTCGGTAAGGAGCGTGAATGTCGCCGCCCACCCGAATCCTGCTCGCCCTCGTCCTCGGCCTTCTCGCCGGTATCGCCGTCGTCGCCGCAGGCGCGCCCTGGGCCGAGGGATCGATCATGTTCCTCGAGCCGATCGGCAATCTGTGGCTCAATGCGCTCCGGATGACGATCGTACCGCTCGTCGTCTCCTTGCTGATCACCGGCATCGCGGCTTCCGCCATGGCCGCCCGGGCCAACCGCCTGGCCAGTCGAGCCTTGATCCTGTTCGTGGTGCTGCTTTGGATCTCGTCGGTGACCGCGGCGCTCTTGATGCCGCTTCTCCTGAACCTGTTCCCGCTGCCGGCGGAATCGGCGGCAGCGCTTCGCGACGCTCTGGTCGCGTCCGAACCGGTTGGACAGGCGCCAAGCTTCGCCGACTTCATCCAGTCGATCGTCCCGACCAACGCGATCGCCGCAGCCGCGGAAGACGCGATCCTGCCGTTGATCCTCTTCACGATGGTGTTCGCCTTCGCCGTGACTCAGCTTCCTGCGGAACCGCGCGAGCGCCTCGTCGGCTTCTTCGAAGCGGTCGGTGACACGATGCTGATCGTCATCAACTGGGTGTTGTGGATCGCTCCGATCGGCGTGTTCGCACTGGCCTATGTGGTCGGCGCCCGGGCCGGCGGCTCGGCCTTCGGTGCCCTCATCCATTATGTCCTGATCGTCTCCGCGGTCGGAATCGTCATCTGGCTGGCCGCCTGGC
>CBIGXQ010000096.1:0-8498 GCA_966193865.1 uncultured Sphingosinicella sp.
CCGTCATGAACGATACACCCGACGACGGCGACCTGGTTTCCGCTTCACCCAAAGTGGCCGTCCCCGAAGACGTGCAGGAAGCGATCCGAACCCTGATCCGCTGGGCCGGCGACGATCCCGACCGCGAGGGACTGCTCGATACGCCCAGGAGAGTCGCTCGCGCCTGGCGCGAATATGCGCGCGGCTATGGCGAGGATCCGGCACGGCATCTCAGCCGGACCTTCGACGAGGTCGGCGGCTATGACGAGATCGTCCTCCTGAAGGACATTCCCTTCCAGTCCCATTGCGAGCACCACCTCGCGCCGATCATCGGCAAGGCCTCGATCGCTTATCTTCCGGCCAATCGGGTCGTCGGCATTTCGAAGCTCGCACGGGTGCTACACGGCTTCGCCCGACGGCTTCAGGTCCAGGAGCGGCTCACCGCCCAGGTCGCCGACTGCATCTGCGAACATCTCCAGCCGCTCGGCGTGGCGGTCGTGATCGAGGCCAGCCACGCCTGCATGACGGCACGGGGCGTTTCGACGCCCGGAGTGATGATGACGACCAGCCGGATGATGGGCGTGTTCCGCGACGACGAACGCAGCCGACGCGAAGTCCTGGCCCTGATGGGCTATTGATGAAGCCGGTCCTGCTCCTCTCCCTCCTCCTGCTCTCCGGCTGTGGGGAGGAGGAAAAGGGGGAAGGCGCTCCTCCGGCCGACATCAACCAGATCGAACGCCTATCGACGCCAGAAGACGAGGAACAGGATCCGCAGGCGACGGCCCGGCTTCAGCCGCTGACCGCCGAGGACATCGCCCAGGCCGGTCTCACCGTTCATGGGTGCAGTTTCCGGAGCGGCGCCGCGCTTCTGGTCGCCACCGGCGACAGCGATTCGATCGCCCGGATCGGCGGCCGGGTGGTGCATCTGGTCCAGTCGAGCCCGGTTGGGCCGAGCGGCGGCTTCTTCGAGGATCGCGGGCTCAGCATCAGCATCGGCCGGACCGATGCCGAGGCCGCCGGCACGGCGAGGGTGGCGTCGGCGGCCCGGGCGACGGTAACCAATCGCCGAACCGAGGCGCAGACCAGGCTGACCGGCATCTGGTCCTGCCGCAGCTGAAGGGGGAAGAGAGAATGGAACAAGCCGCGGGACGCACGCCGCTGAAGCGGGTGATCATGTCGAGCCTCGTCGGGACGACGATCGAATGGTATGATTTCTTCCTCTACGGCTCGGCCGCCGCCCTGGTCTTCAATCGCCTCTTCTTTCCCTCCTACGATCCGATCACAGGCACCTTGCTGGCGTTCGCGACCTATGCGCTCGGATTCGTCGCCCGGCCGGTCGGCGGAATTGTCTTCGGCCATTTCGGCGACCGGATCGGCCGCAAGCGGCTGCTGATGCTGAGCCTGATCCTGATGGGTGTCGCGACCATCCTGATCGGCCTTCTGCCGACCTATTCGCAGATCGGTATCTGGGCGCCGATCGCTTTGATCGTCCTTCGCCTCGTCCAGGGCTTCGCGGTCGGCGGCGAATGGGGCGGAGCGGTGCTGATGGTGGCAGAGCATGGCGATTCCGCCCGGCGCGGTTTCTGGGCGAGCTGGCCTCAGGCCGGGGTCGCGGCCGGAAGCCTGCTCGCGACCGGGATCCTCGCTTTGATGGCGGGGGTGCAGAGCGAGGCCGATTTCCTCGACTGGGGGTGGCGGATCCCGTTCCTGCTTTCGGCCGTGCTCGTCGTGGTCGGCTTCTACATCCGCAACCGCGTTCCCGAGAGCCCGCTCTTCGAGGAGGCGCGGGAAGAACAGGCGGAGGCGCCGAAAATCCCGGCGATCGACGTCTTCCGTGAGCGGCCGATGGCGCTCGTCCTCGGCGCCGGCCTGCGGGTGGGCGAGAATATCTCCTATTACATCCTCACCGTCTTCTCGCTTTCCTACCTCGTCGACGTGGCGGACGAGACTCGAAGCCTCGCATTGAACGCCCTGCTGATCGGCGCGGCCATCCAGTTCTTCGCGATCCCCTTCTTCGCCCATCTGTCGGACCGGATCGGCCGTCGTCCGGTCTATGCCTTTGGCGGCCTCGGCCTCGCCGCCTGGAGCTTCGCCTTGTTCCCGCTCCTCGGCAGCGGCGAGAATCTGTCGATCATGATCGCCCTTGTCGTCGGGCTCGTCCTCCACGGCGCGATGTACGGCCCGCAGGCGGCCTTCATCGCCGAGCTGTTTCCGACCCGGATCCGCTATTCGGGGGTCTCGCTCGCCTACCAGCTGACGTCGATCGTGGCCGGATCGCTGGCGCCGATCATCGCCTTGTGGCTGTACCGCGAATATCAATCCGCCTTGCCGGTGGCGATCTACGTCGGTGCGAGCTGCGCGATCAGCGGCGTCAGCGCGCTCCTGGCGCGCGAGACGAAGGGCATCGATCTGAAGTCGATCAGATAGAAAAAGCCGCCGACTCCGGGGAGTCGGCGGCTCTTTCTCATCGGCGGAAGAACGATCAGGCCTGGTCGGCGGTCTCGTCTTCAGCCGTCTCGGCCTCGCTGGCCTCGGCCGGTACTTCCGAAGCCTCGGCGGGCGCTTCCGAAGCCTCGGTCGGCTCCGGCAGGATCTCGCCGGGCTCGGCGCCTTCGATCCGCTCCTCGGTGAAGCCGGCGACATCCTTTTCGAACATCTCGGCCATCACGTCCTTGCCGGCCGCCTGGAGCTCGGCCTCTTCGGGCGAGCGGGCGACGTTGACGGAGATCGTCACCGACACTTCGGGGTGAAGCGCGATCTTCACGTCCTGCATGCCGATCGCCTTGATCGGCCGATCGAGGACGATCTGGTTCTTCGCGACCTTGTAGCCGGCCGCTTCAAGCGCTTCGGCGAGGTCGCGAGCGGACACCGAACCGTAGAGCTGGCCGGTGTTCGACGCCTGCCGGATCAGCTGGATCTTGGCGCCGTCGACCTTCTTGGCCTCGGTTTCGGCCTCGCCCCGGCGCTCGGCGTTCTGCGCCTCGATCCGCTCACGATTGGCTTCGAAGACCTTGCGGTTCGATTCGTTGGCGCGAAGCGCCTTGCCGCGGGGGAGGAGGAAGTTGCGGGCATAGCCGTTCTTCACCTTCACCACGTCGCCGATGGAACCGAGCTTCTCGATTCGCTCGAGCAAAATGACGTCCATTGCTCTCGCTCCTTATTTCACGACGTAGGGAAGAAGGCCGAGGTGGCGCGAGCGCTTGATCGCCTTCGCCAGCTCGCGCTGCTTCTTGGTGGAGACGGCGGTGATCCGGCTCGGGACGATCTTGCCGCGCTCGGAGACGAAGCCCTGGAGCAGGCGGACGTCCTTATAGTCGATCTGCGGGGCGTCCTTGCCCGAGAAGGGGCAGCTCTTGCGGCGGCGGAAAAATGGGCGTGCCATGTTGCTGTCTCCCTTCCTTAAGCTTCGACTTCGTCGCGGCGGCCACGGCCGGCGCGCTCGCCACGGTCGCCACGGTCACGGTCGCCACGGTCGAAGCGGTCGCCGCGATCGTCGTCGCCGCGTCGCTTGTCGCGGTCGCCGCGACGCATCATCGCCGACGGGCCCTGCTCATGAGCGTCGACCTTGATGGTCATGTAGCGGATGACGTCCTCGTTGATCTGGGTCTGGCGCTCCAGCTCAGCGACCACGGGGGCGGGCGCCTCGAAGTCGAGGGCGACATAATGCGCCTTGCGGTTCTTCTGGATTCGGTAGGCGAGGTTGCGGAGACCCCAGGTCTCGGTCTTCACGACCTTGCCGCCATTATCCTCGATGATCTTGGTGGCGGTTTCCGCCAGCGCGTCCACCTGAGCCTGAGCCAGGTCCTGACGCGCGAGAAACACATGCTCGTAAAGCGGCATGTTGCGCATTTCCTTCTTTTGGCCGATCGCTGACGCCGCCCATTGCGGACGCCCCTCCGGCTGTCGTCTCGAAAGCAAAGACCGGGGCTGAAGGCATCGCCTCCGCCCCGGGCTGCGCGCCACATGGCGGAGAAGGGGGCGAAAATCAACCCCGCAGCGACACGTCCCGACCGGAACTGCAGCGCCAGGAGCTTCGTACTTTGCCGTGGAAGCCCCGGTCTTCCCGGCGTATCGCCGCCTCGACCCCGTTTCAGCCGATGAGAGGAGACGTCCAAATGGCCACCCGCGCTTATGGCGCCTATGCCGCCGACAAGCCGCTCGAGCCGATCGCCATCGAACGGCGCCCGCCCGGCCCGAAAGACGTCCAGATCGACATCGCCTTTTGCGGAGTCTGCCATTCCGATCTCCACACCGTCCGTTCCGAATGGGGCGGAACGCTCTATCCCTGCGTGCCCGGGCACGAGATCGTCGGCCATGTCAGCGCGGTCGGCAACGAGGTCAGCCGCTTCCAGGTCGGCGACACCGTCGGAGTCGGATGCATGGTCGGCAGCTGCCGCCAATGCCCGGCCTGCGACGAGGGGCTCGAGCAATATTGCGAGAAGGGCCTGATCGGCACCTATAATGGCCCGACCCAGGATCCGCCGGGCCACACGCTTGGCGGCTATTCGCAGCGAATCGTCGTCGACCAGGAATTCGTCCTCGCCATCCGCCACCTGGCAGAGCAGCTCGCCGCCGTTGCGCCGCTGCTGTGCGCGGGGATCACCACCTTCTCGCCGCTCCGCCACTGGCAGGTGGGACCCGGCCAGAAGGTCGGGATCGTCGGCATCGGCGGCCTCGGCCACATGGGCATCAAGCTGGCCCATGCCATGGGCGCTCATGTCGTCGCCTTCACCACATCGGAAAGCAAGCGTCAGGACGCGCTCGATCTCGGTGCCGACGAAGTCGTCGTCTCGCGTGACCGGGACGAGATGAAGAAGCACCAGCGAAGCTTTGATTTCATCCTCGACACGGTGGCCGCAAGCCACGATCTCGACGCCTTCACCAGCCTTCTCAAGCTCGACGGCACCTTGTGCCTGGTCGGCGTGCCCGAACATGGCCATCCGTCGCCCAACGTCGCGACCCTCATCTTCGGCCGCCGCTCGATCGCCGGCTCGTTGATCGGCGGAATTCCGGAGACCCAGGAGATGCTGGATTTCTGCGCCGAGAAGGGGATCGTCGCCGACATCGAGATGATCTCGGCCAGGGACATCGACGACGCCTATGAGCGGATGCTTCGAAGCGACGTCAAATATCGCTTCGTCATCGACGCCGAGTCGCTTGCCTGAAGCGCCGGCGCGCTTGCTCCGCTGACATTTTCGACTCGGCTTGCACTGGGCCGGGCCGCTGCCTACCAGCCGCCGCCGGAAGGAGACTTACATGCGCGCATTCATCTTCCCGGGTCAGGGCAGCCAGGCGGTCGGGATGGGCAAGGCCCTGGCCGAAGCCAGCCGAGAGGCGCGGGCCGTGTTCGAGGAGGTGGACGAGGCGCTGAGCCGGAAGCTGTCGAAGCTGATGGCCGAAGGGCCGGTCGAGGAGCTCACCCTCACCGAGAATGCGCAGCCCGCGATCATGGCCAATGCGATCGCGACCCTGCGCGCGTCGGGGATCGATCTCGCCGCCAAGGCCGGCTTCGTCGCCGGCCACAGCCTCGGCGAATATACCGCCTTGTGCGGCGCCAACACCTTCGATCTCGCCACCACGGCCGTCCTGCTCCGGCGCCGGGGACAGGCGATGCAGGCGGCGGTACCGGTCGGCGAAGGCGCCATGGCCGCCTTGCTCGGCGCCAATGTCGAAGTGGCTGAACAGGTGGCTCGTGCCGCCGCCCAAGGCGAGATCTGCACCGTCGCCAACGACAATGACCCGTCCCAGGTCGTCCTCTCAGGCCATCGCGGCGCGATCGAGCGCGCGCTCGAGATCGCGAAGGAGATGGGAGCGAAGCGAGCGCTTCTCCTTCCAGTGTCGGCGCCTTTCCACTGCCCGCTGATGAAGCCGGCCGCCGACGTCATGGCCGAGGCGCTTGCGGAAGTGAAGATGGCGGTACCGGCGGTACCGCTCTACGCCAATGTCACCGCTTCGCCGACCGATGATCCGGACCGGATCCGTGAGCTCCTGGTCGAGCAGGTGACCGGGATGGTTCGCTGGCGCGAAAGCGTCGCCGCCATGTTCGAGTCCGGAGTCACCCATTTCGTCGAGTTCGGCGGCAAGGTTCTTTCGCCGATGGTCAAGCGAATCGCCCCTGACGCCAATGTCACCAGCGTCGTCACCCCCGACGACATCGACGCTCTGGTGAAGGAAGTTTAGGGGGATCTCTGCGCCTCAGCATCTCTGCGCGAGCCCAATTACGGAGTAGGGAAACATGTTCGATCTTGGCGGAATGACGGCTTTGGTGACGGGGGCTTCGGGCGGGATCGGTTCGGCGATCGCCCGCGGGCTCGCGGCGCAGGGGGCTCGGCTTGCTGTGTCGGGGTCCAATTCGGACAAGCTCGAGGCGTTTCGCGGCGAGCTTGGCGGCGATCATGTCGCCATCGCCTGCAATCTCGGCGACGGCGCCGCGGTCGACGGCCTTGTGCCGCAGGCGGTCGAGGCGCTCGGCAAGCTCGACATCCTGATCAACAATGCCGGCGTCACCCGGGACAATCTGGCGATGCGGATGAAGGACGAGGAATGGTCCGAGGTCATCCGGATCAACCTCGAGGCCGCCTTCCGTCTCGCGCGGGGCGCATTGAAGCCGATGATGCGCGCCCGCTTCGGCCGGATCATCTCCATCACCTCGGTGGTCGGTGCGACCGGCAATCCGGGACAGGCCAATTATGCCGCCTCCAAGGCGGGCCTGGTCGGCATGTCGAAGGCGCTTGCCCAGGAAGTCGGAAGCCGCGGAATCACCGTCAACTGCATCGCCCCCGGTTTCATCCGGTCGGCGATGACCGACGGCCTTCCCGAGGCCCAGAAAACCGCCCTGCTCGGCCGAATTCCTGCCGGCGATCTCGGCACGGGCGAGGACATTGCCGCCGCCGCTGTCTATCTCGCCAGCCGCGAGGCCGGCTATGTCACCGGGCAGACGCTCCACGTGAATGGCGGGATGGCAATGCTCTGATTGTCCGCTAAGCTCAAAGGCCTGCGCCTTGCCGCCACGCTGGAGGTCGTTCGATGATTGCTGTCGTTTCCGTGGCCTTGCTCGCGCTTGCTCAGCCAAAACCACATGCAATCGGCGTCGATTGCGTCGTCTCGGCCATATCTGCCCCGGATCGCGCCAGTCTCGTCACCAATGCGCTGGACGGCCGAGCGCAGGGCTTCGACGCCCTGATCTCCGCCGTCCGTATTTGCGGCCGCGACCAGTGGAACGCGGAGCAGCAAGGGACGATGGCCGGCGCGGCCATGTCCATTTTTCTCAGGGACGATTCTGCGGGAAAGCTGACCGCCGTCGGCGTGCCGACTCGGGAAATCGACCGCTGGTTCAGCGAGCAGCACGCCGAGTTCCAGACCAATACCGAAGTCACGGATGCCGAGGCGACGCGACTGATAGATCGTTTGCACGGGCAAGGCTTTGCGATGGAGCTGCTGGACGCCAACGGCACCGCCATCGGCACCTATCTGGGCGCTTTGATCATTCTCCGGCGGGTCGAGCAGGGATTGCCCATTGACTGACCGGGACGGCGCTTCGATGCCGGCGCAACATGCGGCGCACTTGCGCTAGGGGCGCCGGTGCGGCTAGGGCAGGGCCAACAAAAGCCTCTAGGGAAAGGTTGATTATGAGCGAGACTGCTGACCGCGTTAAGAAGATCGTTGTCGAGCATCTGGGCGTCGAAGGCGACAAGGTCACCGAGGAAGCGAGCTTCATCGACGATCTCGGCGCGGACAGCCTCGACATTGTCGAGCTCGTCATGGCTTTCGAGGAAGAGTTCGGGGTCGAGATCCCGGACGACGCCGCCGAGAAGATCACGACGGTGAAGGACGCCATCGATTATATCGAGCAGAACAAGGCCTGACGCTTCGGGCCATCCGCCGCCCGGCGGTGGTCGAGCCGCTTTGACTTGAAAACGGCTCCCCGCCGGCGGTTGGGGGGCCGTTTGTCCATCTTGGGAGTTTGATCGAAATGCGCCGTGTCGTCGTCACCGGTCTAGGCCTCGTCACTCCGCTCGGCGGGGACGTCGAGACGAGCTGGAAAAACATCCTGGCCGCCAAGAGCGGCGCCACCCGGATCACCCGCTTCGACCCGACCGACTTCGCCTGCCAGGTCGCCTGCGAGGTGAAGCCGCCGGAGCATGAATATGGCTTCGATCCGGCCAAGAGGATCGACCACAAGGTGCAGCGCCAGGTCGATCCCTTCATCGTCTACGGTCTCGACGCCGCCGGTCAGGCGCTCGAGGATTCCGGCCTGACCGACATGAGCGAAGAGGAGCGTTTCCGCGCCGGCGTGTCGATCGGCTCTGGAATTGGCGGCCTCCCGGGGATCGAGAAGGAATCGATCGTCCTTCACGAAAAGGGGCCGAGGCGGGTGAGCCCGCACTTCGTCCATGGCCGCCTCATCAACCTCATCTCCGGCCAGGTCTCGATCCGCTACGGCCTGATGGGCCCCAACCATGCCGTCGTCACCGCCTGCTCGACCGGCGCCCATTCGATCGGCGACGCGGCGCGGATGA
>CBIGXQ010000097.1:0-8496 GCA_966193865.1 uncultured Sphingosinicella sp.
ATGTGTTAGGCATGCCGCCAGCGTTCGTTCTGAGCCAGAATCAAACTCTCAAGTTTATGTCCGACCACCGGCGCCCGGGGGAAAACCCGGACATCCAGGGCCGGCTTCAAGGAGCCGTTCCTGCACTTCACATATACTGTGGATATGTAACGAGACATGGAACGACTTAGCTTTATCCGATCCTCCGAGGCCTTGAACTCCTCGGTGACCGGGGCCGCCGCCCACATGTCCCTTCATCTAAACCGACAATGTCAAAGAGCCGACGCGTCTCACTCCCCGTTTTGATCCGGGTACCGTTTGATCGGTTAAGAGAGACGCAAACGGGGTTGGGCAGAACACCCTGCCCCGTCGGTGAAGCGCCATATATGGAGGACATTTCCTACCGTCAATGGCCTTTTTTCGAAAAGCTCCGGAGCCGATGCCAGAAGCCCGATTTCCGGGCCGAGGCGATCGCCGCGGGCGGCATGGCTGCCGTCCGGACGAGTCCCGGAGCTGTTCGAAAAGAGGGAGGTCCGCCAAACCGGCAGCACTCCGCTCACCTGGCCTAGATAGTGGGGGCGAACCCTCACTTCAAGGCCTAAACTCATAGATTTTCAAAGAAAACCAGCCACTTGGCGCGAAGCCGCTGTCGCCGGGAAGGGCCATATGGTCGCCGAGCGAGGCGCCGTCAAGGCCTTCATTCGCGGCCCTAGCCGACATTCCTCAACGAGGCCTTAAGTCCGGCTTCAGCCGGGGCCCGCAGCGACGCGCCGGCTCAGACGCTCTGAATATAGGAGAGCATCGCCTCGGCTTCCTGCTCGATCTGGTCCATCCGATATTTGACGAGGTCGCCGATCGAGACGAGCCCGACGATGCGGCCGTCCTCGACGACCGGAAGGTGACGAATCCGTCGCTGGGTCATCAGCGAAAGCGCGCCCATGATCTCCTTGCCGGTTTCGACGGTGATCGCGGGAGCGGTCATGATTCGCTCGACCGGCCAGTCGAGAATCGCGGCGCCGTCGCTCTTCAGGCAGTAGATGACGTCGCGTTCCGACATGATACCGGCGACCTGACCATTGTCGCAGACCGGAAGGGCGCCGATCCGGCGCTCGGCGAGAGTCTCGACGGCGTCGCGCACGAGCGTGCCGACTTCCACGGTCACGACCTCGGCGCCCTTGCTCTGGAGGATGGCGGCGATCGTCATGGCCCGGCTCCTTTGCAGCTTGGCGGCGTTATTTTACCGACTCGGCCTTGATGATCCCATGAGCCGCGGCCAAAGGAAAGCCATGCCCCATCATGACCCGATCCCGCGCCGGCCGGCGGAGACTGGCCGCGTCGCCAGCGAATGGCAAAGATACCGAGCGATGATGAAGTGGATGGTGCTTGCGGCGGCCATCGCCGTCGGCCTGTCGCTCTTCTATCTCAGCTGGTTCGAGGAGCTTCGGCTGCACATGGTGATCGCCACCATCGCCGGAGTCGGGCTCACCGTCCTCGTCGGCACCGGACTGATGGGCCTGGTCTTCCTGAGCAGCCGCTCCGGGCATGACGATGAAGCGAATCGCGGAGAAAGCCAGAATGACCCCGACTAGAAGCGAGCCGGTCCTCCGGGTCGCCCCCCGCCCCGGCGACATCAACGCCAACGGCCATATCTTCGGCGGCTGGGTGCTGAGCCAGATGGACATCGCGGCCGGGATCGTCGCGTCGCGGGAAGCCGATGGTCCGGTCGCGACGGTGGCGATCGACGCGATGGAGTTCATCGCGCCGATCCTGCTTCACGACATCATTTCGGTCTACGCGCGGGTCGAGCGGATCGGACGGACCTCGGTCGCGATCCGGATCGAGGTGGTGGCGACCCGGGACCGCGGCCAGACGGAAGTGAAGGTCACCGAGGGCCTGTTCACCTTCGTCGCGCTCGACGAAAATCACCAGCCGCGGCCGGTCAAGCGCTGAGCCCGGCGAAATATCCGGCTAGTCGCTTTCGCGCAGCCGGTAGTCGAGAGTCGCGCTTCCGTTCGCCGGCACGGTCACCGCCCAGAGCGGCCGGCCGTCGCGCCGCGGCAACCGGCGCGACGAATCGAATCGGTCGTCCACGTCGACGTCGAGCTCGGCTTCGAAGCGGACCGGGCGCGCCGAGGCGTTGGTCACTTTGATTCGATAGCGATCGGGCACCTTGCTTTCTCCGACGAGCTCCGATTCCACCATCACCTCTGACGATTCGCCGATCCGGATCTCGACATCCTCGCCGACCGCGCTGTCGTCGAGACTGCCTTCGCCGATCAGGATCGGCCGACCCCGCGCCTCGGCGAACAGGACGAGGCCTCCGGCGGGAAGCGGAAGGCCGAGCCCCTCCGCCGTGCGGTTGCGGGTGACGAGGAACCTCCGAGTCGGCTGGGGTCCGAAGCTGTCGCCCGGCTCGAATCGGCTTCGATGGACGATGTAGACCTCGACCTGGGGCTGGTGAAGCAAGGCCACCTGCTTCTGGCTGTTGGCGGCGACCGTCACCGGCTCGGGAATCCGGTAGAGCTTGAGATCGCCCAGATCCTCCCGCTGGGCCATGATTCGCGAGCCGGTGACCATGATCGATTCGTCGGAGACGGCGCTCATCGGCGACACCATCATGGGCGGCGGCGGTGGGGGCGGAGGAATCTGACGGAGGAACATTTCCGCCTCGCCGAGGTCGCTGGTCGTCCCCTGCGGCCAGCATTCCAGCCTCAGCGGCGAGGCTTCGCTTTCCGGACCTTCCGAATCTTCCCGGTTCAGGCGACCCGCGACAGCCTGGGTGCTCGCCTGCTGAAAGCCGGTCTCGTCGCCATTGGCGAGGGTGAGCCAGGCGAACAGATCGACGTGCCGGCCGTCAGGAGCGAGGGTCGCGATATAATTGGCCTGCCAGTCGAAGCCGCCGGAAAGGTAGGAGAGAGTGACGGTCGCGCTCACCGCTTGCGTGCTTCGGGTCCGAACCGACAAGGTTGGGCGAGCCGAAAGCCCCGGGGGAACTTCGTCATAGACCAGGGTCTCGGCGAGGCCGGTGCAGCGAAGGGCCTCGAAGCCGTCGCCGGTCTCAAGCACCACCGCGCCGCCGCTTCCGGACCGGATCACCGCGTCCTGCTCGCGCACCTCGCCGGTCGCCCGCGAGGTTCGCCGAAGATGGACCCTTCGGCCCAGCGAGCGATCGAGAAGGGTTCCCGGCGAAAGCAGATAGGCATCGCGGTTGCGCTCGACGATCCCCTCGGGGAGACCGGTGACGATGGCGCTCTGCGGAAGGATGCCGCCGGCGACCCCTTCGAAGCGAAGCTCCGATTCGCCGGCCGGCAAGGTGACCTGCCGGGTCTCGCTGATCAGGGCGAAGCCATTCAGCCACTCCAGCTCGAGCGCCTCGACGGCAGAACGATTCGGATCGCGATAAACGGTCACTGCGACGCCGTCGGGCGCCGCCGACGTGACGATCGTCTGGGCGCCGGCCGGCGCCGCCAGCGCCGACACCAGGAGCAGCAGGCCGCGAAGGCGCGACACCGGCCGGCTCAGTAGCGCGATTCGAACGTGGCGGTGACGGTCGCCTCGCCGTTGGCCGGGACGGCCACCCGCCACAAGGCGTCGTCCGCGGAGCGGCGCTCGCTCGGCTGGCTCTCCTCGACGATCCTCGTGTCGCCCCAAAGCCCCGACTGGAGCAGATCGACGGTCACCGGCACCGGGCGGGCGTTGGTGAGCGTGTAGCGCATCACCGTCCGCCAGCGCGTGTCGGACAGACGCTCGCGCCGCTCGACGACCGGCTGGACCTTGACGTCGAACGCCTGGCCGGTGACCAGGCCGAGCTCCGATCCCATCGGCGTGTGGCCGATCGCGCTTTCGCCGACGAACTGCGGATTGCCGCGGGCATCGCGCTGGTAGACGCGCACCGTTCCGGCCGGCAAGGCGTCGCCCAGGCCCTGCTCGCGCGAGCTGGAGAAGCGAAGCACCGAATTGGCGCTGACCGGCTGGTCCTGGGTGCCGAGCCAGGCATTGCGATATTCATAAGCGCGCGCGGCCGGGCTTCCGGCGACGTCGAGAAAGCTCACCTGCTTCTGCTGCCGGTTCGCGATCGTCGTCCGCTCGGGGAGCGGATAGAGGTAGAAATCGCCGAGCTGCTCGCGATCCGCGGTCTCGGTCCCAGGCTGTCGGATCGGCCGTCCGGGCGGCGGCGGCGGCGGATAGCCGCGCTGGTAGCCGTTCTGGTTCTGCCCGACCGCGCCGGCGACGAGCAAGGTGTCGGCATTGCGATATTCGGTGCCGCTATTGTTGGTCAGAGTGATCCAGCCCTGGACGTCCATTCGGCCGTTCGCCTCGTCAAACAAGGCGACATAATCGGCCTGCCAGCCCAGGCCCGGAGTCAGATAGGTGAGGGTGACCGGGCGCCTTCCACCCTGGACGCTTTCCACCGTCACCGACAAGGTCGGGCGGGCGCGGAGATTTTCCGGCACGCGGTCGAAGATGACCCGGACCGGAAGGCCGTCGTCGCGGAGCACCTCGATCCGGTCGCCGATCTGGAGCACGACTCCGCCATTGGCGGCGAGCACCCGGGCCCGTTCGCGGACTTCGGCGCCGGTCGCCGGGTTGGTACGGACCAGGGTGATTGTCTCGCCGACCGCCTTCTGGATCAGGGCCTGAGGCGACAGCAGGTCGAAATCGAAATTCTGCTCGATGATGCCGACGCCATTGCCCGTCAGAGTCACTGTTTCCGGGCGGATCTGCGCCGAGACGTCGGGAAATTCCTGGCGCGACCGGCCGCCCGGTATGTCGAGCTGGCGGCTGTCCTGAACCAAGGCGAGATCATCGTTGTAGATCGTCACCGAAACGTCGCCCTGGGCACTTTGCGACGGCAGCGGGATCTCGTTCTGGGCGAGCGCCGGGACGGCGAAGAGGGCGCAAGCGGGGGACAACCAGAGAAATTGGCGCATGGACAAGCTCCTGCCGGGCAAGAAGCCGGAACATGTTACAGTGTCACATGGGTGTCAACCCGCTCAAAAGTCGATCTGGGCCCGGGCGGCGACGACGTCGACTCGATAGTCGCGATCGCCGCCCGCCGCGGGGATGGCGGCATCCTGGTAGCGCATCCGGCCGTAATTCAGGAGCAGGCGCACATAGTCGGTCGGGATCCAGATCAGCGACGCCTGAAGCCCGTCCTGAGTGCCGCCGGTGATCGCGGAGGAATTGAGATCGAGGAAATCGTAGCGCAGGTTGAGCTGAACGGCGCCAAAGCCCCCTTCGTCGCCGCCGAGCGGGCGCCGGACGCTGGTCCGGTCGAAGCGGCCGTTGCGATAGCCGCGAGTCTCGCCGGTGAGGAAATAGCCGATCTCCGCATAACCGCCGAAAAAGGTCTGGCTTTCCGCGGTCGGCAGATCGGCGTTCAGCCAGTGCACCTCGGCCGCGGCATGAAGCGGGCCGCGGATCGCCGCCGCCTCGAGGCCGTAATTCGTCTCCCGCTCGACCGGCAGCGCCGGAGTGGCGACGAAGCGGACGTCGGTGAAGTGGACAAGCGGACGCTGGCGATAGCGGGTGGTCGTGCCGGCATCGGCGAGTCCCCCCTGGTCGCGCCAGTGGGCCGAGGCGCCGAAGTGGAGCCTGGTATCGCCGAGCTCGGGCGCGAAGACGATCCTGCCGTCCAGGCTGACCGCCTCATTCTCGTCATTGTCGAGATCGGCGATATTGTCGGTGAAAAGGCCCGCCTGGGCGATGAGATCGCCGCTCGCGAATACCGCGGACAGGCCGACCCGCCGCTCGAAATTGAAGGCGTCGGTGAACGCCGAGCGTTCGATGAACGAGGTGAAGCGCGAGCTCGTCATCTCCTCCAGCGACTGGAAATTGTTGTGCTGGCCGACCGTGAGAGTGGCCGAGTCCGATGGCCGATAGGTGAGGATGGCGTCGGTGATCTCGACGTCATTATCGGCGAAATCGGCCTCGAAGACATAGCCGAAGCCGCCGGGCATCGAACCTTCGACGCCGAGCCGGGCCCGGCGCAGCTCGTTGCCGAAACCGAGGCTGGGATCGTCGATCCCGTCCGGCCGGCTCACCGATCCGACATCATATTGGAGCCGGCCGCGCGGCTTGAACGACCAGCCGCCCGGGGCCCGGATCTGGGGCGCCCCGCTGAATCGGATCTCCGGGCCGGCAACCGGCGTCGGCGCCGCGGGCGGAGGAGAAAGGGCAGCGTGGGTGGCGGCGAGAGCCGTTTCGGCGTGGGCCGCCCGGGCCTCCACCGCCTCGAGCCGCGCGCTGACCGACTGGAGCTCGGCGCGACGGGCCCGAATTTCGTCGGCGGCGGTGCCGACCTGCGCCTGCGCCGGGACGGCGGTCAGGAACGTGGCAGAAAGCAGAGCGGCAAGGGAAAGGCGCACCATCTGGTCCTCTTTTTGACGATGTCGTTCAGGATCGGTGACCCGTCTATTCCGGCGCCGTGACGAGCCGGCGGCAATTCGATGACAAAAAGGTTACAGCCGGACGGTCAAAAGAAAACGGCGGCTCCATCGCTGGAACCGCCGCTTCAAAAATTCGGGCTCGGACCTCAGGCCGCCGGGGCGATGTCCTCAGCGTCGCGCGGCCGCCGCGGGCGCCGTCTCGGCGCACGTTCGACCTCGACATCGGGAACTGCCGAGATGGCCGGCGGCAGACTGTCGACGGCGATCCGCTCCTCGTCCGGAGTCTCGGCCTCGGGCCGGCGCCGGCGGGGACGCCGTTCACCGTTGCGATCGTCACGGACTTCGCGGGGCTCACGCGCCTCACGGGGCTCGCGGGTTTCACGCGGTTCTCGCGCCTCGCGGGGCTCGCGAGCCTCACGCGGTTCACGAACTTCGCGCGGCTCGCGGTAATCGCGGCGGCCATAATCCTGCTCGTCGCTGTCCTGGCCGCCCTCGTCGCCGTCCTGGGACTCGTCGCGATCCTCTTCCTCCTCGGAAGCCTCATAATCGTCGCGCGGGCGGCGAGTTTCCTCGAAACGCGCGCGATTCTCGTTGAGGACGCGGAAATAATGGTCTGCATATTGCAGATAATATTCGGTCTGGATGCGATCGCCCTGCATCTGCGAGTCGCGGGCCAGGCCCTTATACTTCTCGAGCAGCTGAGCGGCATTGCCGCGCTGGCGATTGTCCTGGCGGTTGCCCGGATTGGGGTTGCCCCCTTGCGGACGCCCGCCGCCGCGACCGCGCCTGCGGCCGCCCTGACGATTGTTTATCAAACGAAAATCCTCACCAAGGGTGGTTCTACTCTGCCCCTTCAGGCCGGGCCCGTCCCGGCCGAAACATTTGCGCGACCCCAAGGTGCAGACAGCTGCAAAGCAGCCCCTGCTACCTCACCGAAACCGCCTGCCAAGCGACCAGCAATCGGGGGTCGGCGACGTCAGGCCTCACGCATCTATTGCTGTGGTCGGCCCCGTCCCTGGCTCCCTATGTAGCCATGCGATGTTCCAAATCCAAGGGAAAAAGAACTATTCTCGATCAAGGGCCAGGACCAGGCAGCGAGCCACCCCCTGAAGATCGGCGCGTGACGAAATCGTGAACCCTTCGCGCGCGAACAGGACCGAAACGCTTTCTTCCTGGCCTGCCCCGATCTCGACGCAGGCGATGCCGCCTCTTTCGACAAGCTTCGGAAGCTGCGGCGCCAGCCGCCGATAATCGTCGAGACCGTCCGCCCCGGCGAACAGCGCCTCGGCCGGCTCCCACGCCTCGACATCGACCGGGAGCGGCGAGTGCGCGGCGACATAAGGCGGGTTGCACAGGATCAGGTCGAAGCGGCGGTCCAGCCCTTCCGCCCAGTCGCCGAGGCGCAATTCGGCACGATCGGCGAGGTCGAGCCGTTCGGCGTTTCGTCGAGCATGAACGAGCGCCGATTCCGAGGCGTCGATGCCCAGCCCCGTCGACTCCGGCCACTGATCGAGCGCGGCGAGCAGGAGCGTTCCGGGGCCGGTGCCGAGATCGAGGATCGAGCCCGGAGCGCGATCCCTGAAATGGTCCAGAGCCGCCTCGATCAGGGTCTCGCTGTCCGGCCGCGGAACCAGCACGCCCGGCCCGACCTCGAGCTCGATCGTCCAGAAGGCGCGGCGGCCGGTGATATAGGCGATCGGCTCGTGAGCGAGGCGCCGCTCGAGCAGCGCATGGAAACCCGGCGGGACTTCAGCCTCGGTCGCCTCGAGGAGCATAAGCTCGCGCTCCATGCCGAGCGCGTGGGCCATCAGAAGCTCGGCGTCGAGCCTCGGCGTCTCGGTCGCCGAGCCCAGCCGCCCGGCGGCATTGGCGATCGCGTCACGCACTCTCATCGAGGGTCGCCAGCCGCTCCGCCTCGTCCTCGGCGATGAGCGCGCCGATCAGCTCGTCGAGCTGGCCTTCCAATATTTCGGGAAGCCGGTGGAGAGTCAGGTTGATCCGGTGATCGGTGACCCTTCCCTGGGGAAAATTATAGGTCCGGATCCGCTCCGAGCGGTCGCCCGATCCGACCATCGATTTTCTCGCGCCGGCTCGTTCGCTCGCCAGCCGCTCGCGCTCGAGCTCGTAG
>CBIGXQ010000098.1:0-8472 GCA_966193865.1 uncultured Sphingosinicella sp.
CTGCACGCCCGCGCGGGCGTGCAGCGGCGGCCATCGCCGCCGGGATCGGCGGGAGCGGAATCGCTGCAGCCGCTGGCCGGCCGCCGACAGGCCCGGCCGTTGCCGGCCGGATCGCCCTTGGCGCCGCTGTCATGGTCGCTGCAACCCGACGGCGGTCGGCAGATCCTGCCGCGGCCGGCGGGATCTGCCTCGCTTCCGCGATCGGAGTCGCTGCAGGACGATTGGAAAGCCTCGGCCCTTCCGCTCACCGCCGCCAGCGCCCCGGCGCCGGCGAGGCCGCCGGCCACCCGGCCCAGGAAGGACCGGCGATCGAGCCTTCGGATCGGCTTCATTCGAATTCAGCCCGGCGGGCGGGCGAAGGCAAAGCCGGCCCGGCTCAGCAGCGTCGTCCGCGACCGCCTGGGTCGGCGCCATTGCCGCTGTCGGAATCGCTGCAATTGCGGGTTCCGCGGCCGTAATCGGGCCGGTCGCCCGGGTCGCCGTCGGTGATTCCGGTCCGGCCGCTTCCGCAGCTCCGCCCTCGACCGGCCGGGTCGGAATTGGTGCCGCGATCATTGTCGCTGCAGCCCGTCGTGCAGGAGCGGCCACGGCCGACCGGATCGGCGTTGGTGCCTCGGTCATTGTCGCTGCAGTTCGTCGGCGTTCGGCAGGACCGGCCGTTGCCGATCGGATCCGAATTCTGGCCGCTGTCATTGTCGCTGCAGCCGGAGGTCCGGCAGGAGCGGCCGTTATTGATGGGGTCCGCATTCTGGCCGCGGTCGTTGTCGCTGCAGCCCGACTGGAATGCGTGGGCTTCGCCGCTCACGGCGGCGAGCGCGCCGGCGCCGGCGACTCCGCCGGCCACTGTGCCAAGGAATGAGCGTCGATTGAGCTTGCGCGTCGGCTTCATCTTCGTCCCCCCAAGATGGCGACGCAGTGCGCGGCGCACCCGCGAACAATATCATGTCCTTGGCGGCCCGCCAGCTATTATCGCTGCGGCTGCGCAACGGCCGACCTGGGGTCTCGACGGACCCGATCGGACCGGCTCCGGAACTTGCAATCGGGGGCGCGAACCCCATCTGAAGGACTGCTTCGGTCGTAAAGACGGTCTTCGGCGCTTTGCGGCTCCTTCCTCCTTCTCGCTTCTCCCGGGCACGCAAGGCCGGCCATTTTCGGCGGCCGCACAGAAGGATCCAGATCCATGACCATCGGCAAAGTAAAATTCTTCAACGCCTCCAAGGGCTATGGCTTCATCTCCCCCGAGGACGGCGGGAGCGACGCATTCGTCCACATCAGCGCTCTCGAGAAGGTGGGGCTCAGGACCCTCGATCAGGACCAGAGGGTCACCTACGACCTCGAGACGGACCAGCGCGGCAAGACCAGCGCGGTCAACCTCCAGGTCGACTAGACTCACCGGCCTCGCCGGCGGAGGTTTCCGCCGGCGAACGCCGCTCCCCGATCGAGCAGGAAAGGTCAGACATGTCGCTCAATCACGACTTCTACTGCCAACGCGCCGTCGAGGCTCGCCGGGCTGCCTCCGACGCCAAGCTCGACAATGTCCGCGACCGCCATCTCGGCGCCGCTGCCGCCTGGGACGCGATGGCCGACCGGGCCGCCCGAACCCATCAGGCGCGGATCGACACCGAGGAGCGCAAGGCCGCGGCGAAGGATCTGGATTCGGAACCCCCGGTCGCCGGCTGAACCGCCGGTTTACTTCACGGGCGCCGAGTCACCCCGAGCAAATGCGGGCGAAGGCTGGGAAGCGTACGAACAGCCGGCCTGCCCACGCCGGCTCAATTGCCGCTGGTGCCCCCGGTCATCCTGCCGCTCATGCTGTCCCTCTGGGCGCGCTCGGCAAGCAGATCCCAGTCCGCCTTGGTATGGCAAACCCGCCGACCGCCTGCGAGCCGGCCGGTATCCTCCATCCTTCGGCAGATGACCCGGTTCGGATCGTCCTTCGACTGGGTCTTGGTCTTGGCGGCGGGCTCGTCCGCCGCGGTCACGACCGCCGGGACGACGAGCAGGCTCAAGCCGGCGGCGACGAGGCAAAGAGAAGCACGCATGCCGAAATCCTCTCCAGAAATCTGTCCAGCCCCATAATCCTTTTTCGGCCGAGCGGGAAGTAGCACGGCCAAGGCTAACCGTGGCCGTTTCGCCAGGCTGTGCGGATCCGGCGACGCCGAGCCTTGCCAGCGCGACGTGCCGGGCGCACGGGCATGGCACATCAGAGATGACAGAGGAGACAGGCGATGATCACTCGAACCGCCACCGCGCGCTACGAAGGCTTCGGCAAGGACGGCAAGGGCCAGGTCTCGACCCAGTCCGGAGTGCTGGACAAGCAGGCCTATGGATTCGGCTCGCGCTTCGAGGAGGGCGCCGGCACCAATCCGGAGGAGCTGATCGCCGCCGCCCATGCCGCCTGCTTCACCATGGCCCTGTCCTTCGCGCTGGCGAAGGAGGGGCTCAGCGAAGGCAGCCTGGAGACCGTCGCCAAGGTGAAGCTCGACAAGGAAGGCGACGGCTTCAGGGTCAGCCGGTCGGACCTCAGCCTTACCGCCTCCGTCGCCGGAATCGACGAGGCGCGATTCGCCGAGATCGCTCAGGGCGCCAAGGCCAATTGCCCGATCTCCAAGCTGCTCAACGCCGAGATCGGCTTCGATTTCGAACTAAACGGGTGAGGGGCGTGGCAGCCTGATTTCCCCTGCTGAATCATTTCGAAGAGCTGTTCAGGGCCAGGCCTCGTCATCAGAGTCCCGGGATCCGCGGCTGGCCGGGCTCCCTAATTTTTCACGCGAAGGCGCGAAGGACGCGAAGGCGCGAAGGGGCAGCGACAAAGGTCGCCGTCATTGCGAGCGCGAAAGCGGCGAAGCTATCCATTACCGCCGGACTGGATGGCTTCGCTGCGCTCGCCTGGCGGATTCAAGGCCGGTCCGCCGCTCGGACTCTTCGCGCCTTCGCGTCCTTCGCGCCTTCGCGTGAAATCCCGAAATATCGTCGAGAGCTCGCAACCTCCGAATCTTCCGGACGCGACCGGCGAAGGCACCCGGATCTAGCCGGCATTGTGCACGTAGCGGATCTCGACCTGGGCCGGGTCGAAGCCGTCGAGCAAGCGGGCGTTGACGCCCATCCGGTTTTCCAGCGAGTGCCGAAGATCCTCGTCGAGGTCGCCGGCGAGCGCTTCGGCGAGCGCCGACCAGTGAGTGCCGCAGCCGCATACCGGGCAATGATGGATTCCGATCAGGCGATCGCCCCAGACATAGGGGATGGTCTCGCCGCTGATCTTCACCTGATCCGGATGATAATAAGCGAGCAGCCAGCCGGTCTTCCGGCAGAGCGAGCAGTCGCACGAGGCGACCCAGTCAGGCGCATTCGGCACGCTGATCCGGACCCGGCCGCAATGGCAGCTTCCCTCGACGGTCACGGGCCGCAAGTCCGGGTTCATCACTGGGTTCCTCCGCCGGCCCCCTGACCGGCCTCCGCGCGGTGGGCATCGGCCAGTGCCTCCAGAGCAGTGAAGCGGAAATCGTAGCGGACCCCGGGGTCGACGTGCGGAGTCGCCCCGCTGCCTCTGCCGCCCCGCCGGTCGATCCAGGCCGAGGCCAGGCCGATGCGGTTGGCCGGGACATGGTCGTGAAAGAGGCTCTGGGCGACATGAAGGATCTCGCTCCTGGCGATCCCCTCCGCCTCGAGCTGGTCGAGGAGGAAGTCGAAATTGCGCGGATCGGGCTTGTAGGAGCCGATCTCCTCGGCGGTGAAGACATGGTCGAACTCGACCCCGAGCCGGCGATTGCTGAGGGCGAAGCTGGCCTTGTCGACGTTCGACAGGATGACGAGCCGGAAATGGCGCTTCAGATAGCACAAGGCCGCGGGGGTATCGGGGAAGGCCGGCCAAAGGCCGACCGAGGCAGCGAAGGCCGATTCCTCCTCGGGGTCGCGGGCGACGCCCCAATGGTCGGCGAGCCGGCGATGAACCTCGGCCAGCACCGCCGGGTAGAGCCAGGCCGGATTCGCCGCCTCCACCTCGTTCTCGAACCTGCCGAACTCGGCCAGCGCCGCGTCGTCGACGCCTTTTCCGGCGCGCTCCGCAAGCGGCGCGAGCGCCGACTTGAGGCCGGTCTCCCAGTCGATCAGGGTGCCGTAGCAGTCGAAGCTCAAAGCCTTGAAGCCCGTCAGCCGCATCGATCCTCCACTTCTCGACAATGCCAGGGCGCTCCCTTATCGCGCGGGCACGTTTTCAAACAGGGAATCATGAAGTGATGAAGGCAAGCCACAACCTCGATCGCGTGCTGGTGCTCGAGATGGTTCGAGTGACGGAGGCGGCGGCGGTCGCGGCTTCGAAGCTGGTCGGCCGAGGCGACGAGAAGGCGGCCGACCATGCCGCGGTCGAGGCGATGCGCGACGCGCTCAACCAGCTCGAATTCGACGGGACGGTCGTCATCGGCGAAGGCGAGCGCGACGAGGCGCCGATGCTGTTCATCGGCGAGAAGGTCGGCGCCGCCCAGGGCAGCGGGCCCAAGATCGACATCGCCCTCGATCCGCTCGAGGGAACGACGATCACCGCCAAGGCCGGGGTGAACGCGATGGCGGTTCTCGCCATCGCCGAGGAAGGCCATCTGCTCAACGCGCCCGACGTCTATATGGACAAGCTCGCCGTCGGCCCGGGCTATCCCGAAGGCGTCATCGATCTCGCCAGGTCGCCATCCGACAATATCCGGGCGATCGCCGCGGCGAAGGGAGTCGCCCCGGGCGACATCATCGCCTGCGTCCTCGATCGGCCCCGCCACGCCGATCTCATCGCCGAGCTGCGCGCTCTGGGCTGCGGGATCAGCCTGATCTCCGACGGCGACGTCGCCGGGGTGATCGCGGTCACCGATCCGGACACGACGATCGACGTCTATATGGGCCAGGGCGGCGCCCCCGAAGGCGTGCTCGCGGCCGCGGCCTTGCGTTGCGTCGGCGGCCAGTTCCAGGGCCGGCTCGTCTTCCGCAACGACGACGAACGCGCCCGCGCCGCGCGCTGGGGAGTCACCGATCTCGACCGAATCTACCATCTCGAGGAGCTGGCCAGCGGCGACGTCATCTTCGCCGCCACCGGAGTCACCGACGGCACCCTGCTCAAGGGGGTCAAGCGGCGCCGCGACTGCATCACGACCGAAAGCGTCGTCATGCGCGCCTCGACCGGCACCGTGCGCTGGGTGAAGGGCGAGCATCACCGCGAGCCGGGAATGACCTGCTAGGCTTCGCGGCCAAGTCCACGCGGGTTGATCCTCCGGCTGCGGCGGAAGCTGACCCGTGATGACTGGCCTGCTCGACCTCATCATCGCGCCCCACAGGATCGGGGAATGGCCTGATCTCCTGGTTGTTTCACGCGAAGGCGCGAAGGGCGCGAAGGCGCAAAGGAAGCCGGCGTTTCCCGCTAGAACCTCGCTGAGATGAAGGGCAGGCAGCATGGCTGCCAATTGCAGGCGATTGTCGGAAGAAGACTTGTCCCTGCCTTCTTTGCGCCTTCGCGCCCTTCGCGCCTTCGCGTGCCAAAAAGGGCGGTTCGATAGGCGAGGCATCGGGAGATGGTGAAGGCTTTTCCACATCTTTCCTCGGCCGCGGATTCACGCCGAGGGCGGGATCGGCTAGGCTGGCCGCTATGCTGATGACGCCTTCCCTGGTCTGCGGCGTATCGCGGTCGATCCTCGGCCAGCCCTGGCGCTGGCGGGGCGGCTCGGCGGATTCGCGCGACGACAATTTCCAGCCGGATGACCTGGTCGACCAGCTTCTCCTCGCCCGGGGAGTCGTCCGCGACGAGCTCGATCGGCACCGGTCGCCGACTCTTCGCGGCTTCATGCCGGACCCCTCCTGCTTCCGCGACATGGACAAGGCGGCCGAGCGGCTTGCCGACGCGGTCGAGGCGGCGGAAGCCGTCACCATCTTCGGCGACTATGACGTCGACGGCGCCACCTCGGCGGCTCTGCTCGTCCGACTCCTTCGATCGCTCGGCGGCGATCCCAAGGCCTATATCCCCGACCGGCTGATGGAAGGCTATGGGCCGTCGGGCGAGGCGCTGGTCAGGATTGCCGAGGGCGGCGCCCGGCTCATCGTCACGGTGGACTGCGGCGCCCAGGCGTTCGAGGCGCTCGCGATGGCGCGAGCGGCCGGAGTCGACGTCATCGTCGTCGACCATCACAAATGCGCGAGCCGCCTTCCCGACGGCTTCGCCATCGTCAATCCGAACCGGCTCGACGAGGGGGAGGAGGCGTCGGGCCACGGCCATCTCGCCGCCGTCGGAGTCGCCTTCCTGCTCGGCGCCGCCTTGCTCCGAACCCTTCGCGGCCGCGGCTATTTCGCCGGCCGCGAGGAGCCGAAGCTGATCGAGCTGCTCGATCTCGTCGCGCTCGGAACGGTCGCCGACGTCGCCCAGCTGAAGGGCCTCAATCGGGCCTTCGTCACCCAGGGACTGAAGGTGATGGCCAATCGGCGCAACGTCGGCCTGGCCGCCCTGCTCGACGCCGCCCGGCTCACCCGCCCGCCCGCCTGCAACGATCTCGGCTGGGCGCTCGGGCCCCGGATCAACGCCGGCGGCCGGGTCGGCAAGTCGGACCTCGGGGTCCAGCTTCTCACCACCGACGACGAGGAGGAAGCGCGGCAAATCGCGGCCGAGCTCGACCGGCTCAACGAGGAACGGCGGTCGATCGAGACGATGGTCACCGAGGCGGCCGACGCGCTCTGCTCGGCACAGGGCAATCGCGCAATCGTCCTCGTCTCGGCCCCGGGCTGGCATCCCGGAGTCATCGGAATCGTCGCCGGACGGCTCAAGGAAAGGCTCCACAAGCCGTGCCTCGTCGTCGCGATCGGCGAGGACAATATCGGCAAGGGCTCCGGCCGCTCCATCTCCGGGGTCGATCTCGGCGCCGCGATCCTCGCCGCCAAGGACGAGGGGCTGCTTATCGCCGGCGGCGGCCACGCCATGGCGGCCGGGATCACCGTCGCCGCCGACCGGATCGAGGCGCTGATCCAGTTCCTCGACGAACGCCTCGCCGCCGACGTCGCCCGGAGCCGCGACGACAAGGCGCTGTTTCTCGACGCGGTGCTGGCGCCGCGCGGAATCTGCCCGGACTATTGCGATGCGCTCGAGGCGGGCGGCCCCTACGGCGCCGGCTGGCCCGCTCCCCGGGTCGCCACCGGCCCGGTCTCGATCGTCAAGGCGGACGTCGTCGGCAACGGCCATCTTCGCCTCCTCGTCGCGGGCGACGACGGCCGGCGGATCAAGGCGATCGCCTTCCGGATGGCCCAGAGCGCGCTCGGCGAGGCGATGCTCGCCGCGCCGCCGCACCGCAAATTTTGGCTCGCCGGCCGGATGAAGCGCGACGAATATGGAGGCAACGTCTCCGCCGAGCTCCACCTCGAAGACGCCGCCTGGGCCGATTGACGTGGGCGGCTTCGAACAGATTGGCGGCATCAAGCGCCTGTCGCCGGCGCTGGACCGGCTGATCGATCCCGATTCCCCGATCGAGATCCTCGCCGAGGGCTTCACCTGGTGCGAAGGCCCGGTGTGGATCGACCGGGGCCGCTATCTGCTTCTGAGCGACGTCCCGGCGAACCGGATGTACCGCTGGTCGGAAGCCGACGGCCTGTCGGTCTTCCTCGACCCTTCCGGCTATGACGGGCCGGATCCCTCGGCTTTCCGCGAGCCCGGCTCCAATGGCCTGATCCGTGGCCCCGGCGGCTTTATCCTGATGGCCGATCATGGCAACCGCGCCGTCGCCAGCCTCGATCTCGCGACGAAGCGCAAGACCCTGCTCGCGACCCAATATGAGGGCCGCCGCTTCAACTCGCCCAACGACCTGGTCCTCGCGCCCGGTGGCGCGATCTATTTCACCGACCCGCCCTACGGCCTCGAGGGGCTGAACGATTCGCCGCTGAAGGAGCAGCCGCACAACGGCGTCTACCGGCTCGACCCGGACGGAAAGGTGACCCTTCTCGATTCCGGAATGACCTTCCCCAACGGGATCTCGCTCTCGCCCGACGCGCGAACGCTCTACGTCGCCAATTCCGATCCTCGCCAGGCGCTTTGGATGGCTTTCTCGCTCGACGAGAAGGGCGATGCGGCTTCCCGTCGGGTGTTCGCAGACGTCACCGACAGGGTCGGCGATTCCGCACCGGGGCTGCCCGACGGAATGGCGGTCGACAATGCTGGCCATCTCTGGGCGACCGGGCCCGGCGGAGTCCTCATCTTCACCGCTGACGGCGAGCTTCTCGGGCTGATCGAGACCGGCACCGCGATCGCCAATTGCACGTTCGGGGAGGATGGGCGAACGCTGTTCCTCGCCGCCGATCACAAGCTGGCGCGGGTGCGAACGAAGAGTCTCGGCCTCGACCTTGACCCCCGCCGCGCCACCTCCTAAGTCGCGGCCTCGCTCAGCCGGCCCCATCGTCTAGCGGTCTAGGACGTCGCCCTTTCACGGCGAAAACACGGGTTCGAGTCCCGTTGGGGTCACCAGC
>CBIGXQ010000099.1:0-8461 GCA_966193865.1 uncultured Sphingosinicella sp.
GTCGGTCCGCGCGCGCGCGGACCGACAGCTATTGGCGGCGCGAGTTCGTCGAGCTTGCCGGCCTCGCCGAGCGTCGGCAATTCGCCGGTGGAGACGGCAAGAGATAGGAATTTCGGCAGCGAAGCCGGCTTTGCGGGTGGGTGGCCGGCTTGAATTAAGCTGCCGGCGCAGCCATCTCGCTCGGGTGCGTGAACATTCCTCTTCTTTCCAGTTCATGATCCCCGTGGCGAGCGGCACCGCACGCCTGAGGGCCTGGGCCGCGACGTCGGCCTAGGCGCTTTCGCCGGCTCGCGAACGAGCCGGTCTCCGCTCCAGCAGCGGTTCCTCCACGATTCCCTTCGGCCTGTGCCGCCAGAAGCGGCCTGAAAGTCCGTCGGGCCCATTTTCCACGCGAGATCCGGTGTGTTCCTTACCCGCTACACGGCCCTTGCCGTCGCCATCATCATCGCTTCGGTGTCCGGCTATTACCTCCCGGGCGTCTGGGCGATCCCGACCTTCGCCATCAGCCTGGGCCTGACGGTCATCGGCCTCTACGACCTTGGCCAGCCGCTTCATTCGGTCCGCCGCAACTACCCGATCATCGGCCGCCTGCGCTGGTTCTTCGAGGAGATCCGGCCGGAGATCCGACAATATCTGATCGAGAGCGACCAGGAGAAGACGCCCTTTTCCAGGAGCCAGCGATCGCTCGTCTATGCGCGCTCGAAGAATGAAAGCAGCGACCGGGCGTTCGGGACCCTCGTCGACGTCTATCAGAATGGCTACGAGTTCATCGCTCATTCCACCCGCCCGGCGCCGCCCGCGGATCCGGGGACCTTCCGGGTGCGCATCGGCGGCGACGAATGCGCCCAGCCCTATCTCGCCTCGATCTTCAACATCTCGGCGATGAGCTTCGGTTCGCTGAGCGCCAATGCGATCCTGGCGCTGAACAAGGGCGCCAGGATGGGAGGCTTCGCCCACGATACCGGTGAAGGCAGCATCAGCCCCTATCATCGCGAGCATGGCGGCGATCTGATCTGGGAGATCGGCAGCGGCTATTTCGGATGCCGGACAGCCGACGGCATGTTCGATCCGATCCGCTTCGCCGAGCAGGCCGCCGATCCGCAGGTCAAGATGATCGAGATCAAGCTGAGCCAGGGGGCGAAACCCGGCCATGGCGGGATCCTTCCGGCGGAGAAGGTCAGCGCCGAGATCGCGATGACCCGCGGCGTTCCGGTCGGCGAGGATTGCCTCTCGCCGGCGCGCCACCGCGCCTTCTCGACGCCGATCGAATTGATGCATTTCATCGCCCAGCTTCGGCGCCTTTCGAAAGGCAAGCCGATCGGGTTCAAGCTCTGCGTCGGCCAGCCGTGGGAATTCATGGCGATGGTCAAGGCGATGCGCGAAACCGGGATCAGGCCCGATTATATCGTCGTCGACGGCGCCGAGGGCGGTACCGGCGCCGCTCCGCTCGAATTCGCCGACCATCTCGGAATGCCGATGCGTGAGAGCCTGCTCTTCGTCCACAACACGCTGGTCGGGGCAGGGCTTCGTTCCGAGATCCGGATCGGTGCCGCTGGGAAGATCGTCAGCGCGTTCGACATCGCCGCCGTCCTCGCCCTCGGCGCCGACTGGACCAATGCCGGCCGCGGCTTCATGTTCGCGCTCGGCTGCATCCAGTCGCTGTCCTGCCATACCAATCGTTGCCCGGTCGGGGTCGCCACTCAGGATCCGATGCGCCAGCGCGCTCTGGTCGTTCCCGACAAGGCGGAGCGGGTGTTCAACTTCCACCGCAACACGCTCGCCGCGCTGTCGGAGATGGTCGCGGCTGCGGGCCTCGAGCATCCCGGGCTGATCGGGCCTCATCATCTCGTCCGGCGGGTCAGCCTGACCGAGATCAGGATGTTCTCGCAGCTCCACATCTTCCTGGAGGACGGCGAGTTGCTCAGCGAGTCGCACGACCGGGATTTCTACAGCGCCGCCTGGCGCCTTGCCCGTGCCGACAGCTTCGGGCTCGCCTCCTGACCGGCGGCCCTCTCGCCAGCCGAGGTTCGGCAACTCCGCCGCCTCATCTTCGTTGGATCGTCATGGGTCGCAATCATCGCGGCGGATCCGCCTGAGCAGGAAAGGCTCTGGCGCCGAAGCCCGCCGACCGCTTCGTCCGAGTCCAGGACACGTCTTCAAGAGGAAGCCATGACCTTTCATCGGCGATCCCGCTCAAGATTTCTGCTGGCGTTCGTGCTGGCGCTGGCCGCCGGCTGCGACCGCATCCCAATGGACCCCGAAGACACGCTGGAACGGGTCCGCTCGAGCCGGCAATTCCGGGTCGGGCTGGTCGCGGGCAGCGACCGGAGCACCGCCGGCGCTCACCTCGGCCGGATCGCGGCGGCAACCGGCGCCTCACCGGTCGTGGAGACGGGATCGACCGAGGCGCTTCTGGTACGGCTCGAGAAGGGGACGTTCGACCTCGTCATCGGCGAGTTCGACTATTCCTCCCCCTGGAGCCACCGGGTCACCTTCGTTCCGACGCTGGCGAAGCCGGCCGGCAGCGAGGAATCGATCGTAACCGGAGTGGCGGCGCGAAATGGAGAGAATGGCTGGATCCGGCTCGTTCACGAACAGGCGACCGGCGCCGGAGCGCGGCGATGAACGGCGATCTCCCGCCCCACGTCCGCGCCAGTCTGGAGCGAGCGAAGCGCCTGGCCTGGTGGACCCTGTTCTGGATGGGCTCGGTCTGCGTCGTGATGTGGCTTGCGATGGGCTCCAGCCAGGCGATGAAGACGGCCCTGATCGAAGATCTTCTCAGTCTCATCCCGGCGGTCACCTTCCTCGTCGCCAATCATTACGAGAAGAAGGCGCCGACCGATCGCTTCGCCTTCGGCTATCTGCGAGTCCACAGCCTGGCCTCGCTCATCGCCGCGGTCGCTCTGACCGCGGTGGGTGCCTTCCTCCTCTACGATTCGGCAAGGACACTGATCGCCAGCGAACATCCGACGATCGCGCCCATCCGTCTGTTCGGCCAGGACGTCTGGCTCGGCTGGGTCATGATCGCGGCTCTGATCTACTCGGTGATCCCGCCCGTGATCCTCGGCCACCTCAAGCAGCCGATCGCCCGCAACCTCCAGGACGAGGTACTCGACACCGACGCCATGATGCAGAAGGCGGACTGGATGACCGGACTCGCCGGCGTCGTCGGAATCGCGGCCGTCGGGCTCGGATATTGGTGGGCCGACGCCGCCGCGGCCGCGCTCATTTCGACGAGCATCCTCAAGGACGGGATCACCTCGCTTCGCGTGGCGACCGCCGAACTGGTCGATGGAACGCCGCGTGAAGTCGGCAAGAACGAGATTGCGGAGGATGCGCGGACTCTGATCGCTTCGCTCGAGTCGCGCTATCCCGGGTCGAAAGTGCGCCTTCGCGAAACGGGACGCTATATCCATGCGGAGATCATCGGCGGACGAGCCGAAGAGGAGCTCGACCTGGAGAGTCTCTGGCCGGGCCATCCCGATCGGCGCTGGCGGCTTCGCCAGGTGAGCTTCGTTCCCAGATCGACCGCGGCGCTGGGCACCAGCCAGGACCGTTCGCACGAGCGAGAGACCAGCAAGCGGACGAAGCGGGCGATTCGACCTCCCCATCGCCCGACCGAATCAGGCGACGTCGTCGTCGTCAGACGTCGAGATTCGCCACGTTGAGCGCATTTTCCTGGATGAAGTCGCGGCGCGGCTCGACCACGTCGCCCATCAGCCGGGTGAAGATCTCGTCGGCCACGTCGGCCTGGGCGACCTCGACCTGGAGCAAGGCGCGATTGGCCGGATCAAGGGTCGTCTCCCACAGCTGATCCGCGTTCATCTCGCCCAGCCCCTTGTAGCGCTGGACGGAAAGGCCCTTCCGGCCGGCGGCGAGGATCGCCTCGAGCAGCTGGGTCGGCCGAGTGACGAGATTGCCGCGCGGGTCCGGGGCGCGCTCGCGGACCGCGCCTTCCTCCTCATTCTCATCCTCGGCCTCGACCATTTCCGCGGCCTGGGTCGAGCTCTTCAGCGAGACGAGCCTCGACGCGCCGGCATAGGTCGACGCCTCGCCGATCGCGAGGCCGTGAAGCTTGCGCGCTTCGGCCGAGACCATGAACTTGTGATCGATGACGTGATGGTCGGTGACCCCGCGCCACAGCCTTCGCAGGACATAATCGCCGTCGGCGCCGAGCTCGCCCGTCCACTGGCCTTCCTCGTCGCCGGCATTGAGCCAGGCCGCGGCCCGTTCGACGGCGGCGGCGCGCTGGGGCGGACCGAATTTCGGATCGAGCGCGCCGGACAGCGCCAGCGCCTCGATGATCGCGGGATCATAGCGCTTCGGCACATAGGCCATGAGCGAGCGCATCCGGCGGGCATGATCGGCAAGGGCGCGAAGATCGTCGCCCGAGCGCGGCCCCTCGGCCGTTTCGAGCACCATCGCGTTGACCCCGGCGTCGATCAGATAATCGTCGAGGGCGTTATTGTCCTTGAGATAGACTTCCGACCGGCCCTTGGCGACTTTGTAGAGCGGCGGCTGGGCGATGTAGAGGTGCCCGCGCTCGATGATCTCCGGCATCTGCCGGTAGAAGAAGGTGAGCAGCAGGGTCCGGATATGGGCGCCGTCGACGTCGGCGTCCGTCATGATGATGATCTTGTGGTACCTGAGCTTGTCGATGTTGAAGTCGTCCCGGCCGATTCCGGTGCCCATCGCCTGGATCAGGGTGCCGACCTCCTTCGAGCCGAGCATCCGATCGAACCGCGCCCGCTCGACGTTGAGGATCTTGCCCTTGAGCGGGAGGATCGCCTGGACTTCGCGGTTGCGGCCCTGCTTGGCCGATCCGCCGGCGCTGTCGCCCTCGACCAGGAACAGTTCCGACTTGGCCGGATCCTTCTCCTGGCAATCGGCGAGCTTGCCCGGAAGCGAGGAGATTCCGAGGACCGACTTGCGGCTCGCCTCGCGCGCCTTGCGCGCCGCTTCGCGGGCGGCGGCGGCGTCGATGATCTTCTGGATGATGGTTCGGGCGTGGCCGGGATTCTCCTCGAGCCATTCCGCCATCTTGTCGGCCATCAGGCTTTCCAGCGGCTGGCGGACTTCGGAGCTGACCAGCTTGTCCTTGGTCTGCGAACCGAATTTCGGATCGGGAAGCTTGACCGAGACGATCGCCGTCAGGCCTTCGCGCATGTCGTCGCCGGTCAGGCTGACCTTCTCGCGCTTCATCATGCCCGATTTGTCGGCATAATTGTTGAGCGTCCGGGTCAGCGCCGCGCGGAAGGCGGCGAGATGGGTGCCGCCGTCACGCTGCGGGATGTTGTTCGTGAAGCAGAGGACCTGCTCGTAATAGCTGTCGTTCCACTCGAGCGCGACCTCGATGCCGATTTCGTCGCGCTGGCCGGTGACCGAGATCGGATCCGGGATGAGCGCGGTCTTGGCGCGGTCGAGATAGCGAACGAAGGCGGAGATTCCGCCCTCATAATAGAGCTCGACGCTCTTTTCCTCCTCGTGCCGAGCGTCGGTGAGGACGAGCCGGACTCCGCTGTTGAGGAAGGCGAGCTCGCGGAAGCGATGCTCGAGCCTGTCGAACTCGAACTCGGTGATCTTGAACGTCTCGGGCGAGGGCAGGAAGGTCACCTTGGTGCCCTTCTTCCCCGGCGGTGCGTCGCCGACCACTTTGAGCGGCGCTTCGGCATCGCCGTGCCGGAAGCGCATCCAATGCTCCTTGCCGTCGCGCCAGACGGTCAGCTCGAGCACCTCGGAAAGGGCGTTGACGACGCTGACCCCGACGCCGTGAAGGCCTCCCGACACCTTGTAGGCATTGTCGTCCGACGTGTTCTCGAACTTCCCGCCGGCATGGAGCTGGGTCATGATGACCTCGGCCGCGGAGACGCCTTCCTCGGCGTGGATTCCGACCGGAATGCCTCGGCCATTATCCTCCACCGAGCAGGATCCGTCGGGGTTGAGGGTGATCAGGATCCGGTCGCAATGACCGGCCAGCGCCTCGTCGATGGCATTGTCCGAAACCTCGAACACCATGTGGTGGAGGCCCGATCCGTCGTCGGTGTCGCCGATATACATTCCGGGCCGCTTGCGGACCGCGTCGAGCCCTTTCAGCACCTTGATGGAATCGGCGCCGTAGCTGCTGTCATTGGGGGAGGATGTCATGATCAGGATATAGGGTCTTGAGAGAGGAAACCCAAGGAAAAACGGCAGGATTCAGCGATTCCTGACGGCTCCGCCGGCGATTTCGAACCAGCTCGCGTCACTGCCCGTTCCGGCGAAGAGTCCAGGCTCGGTTCCGGTCATCCAGACCTGGCCGCCGCTGCCGCCCAGGCGCTCGAAAAGCGCCGACCGGCGCGACGGATCGAGGTGCGCCGCAATCTCGTCGAGAAGCAGGATCGGCCGCCGACCGGTGCGATCGGAGACGAGCTCGGCATGGGCGAGGACGAGACCGATCAGGAGCGCCTTCTGCTCCCCGGTCGAGCATAAGGCGGCAGGCTGGTTCTTGCCGACATGGGTGACGGCAAGGTCGGTCCGGTGGGGGCCGGTCAAGGTGCGTCCCGCCGCTCTGTCGCCCGACCGCCCGCGGTGAAGCGCCTCGGTGAGCTCGGCCGCGCCCTGCGGTCGCCACCCGTCAAGCGCCAGCCCGGCGCGGGCAAACGCCCCTTCCGGCTGGCGGCCGATCAACTCGGCAAGCTCGGCGACGGTCGCGACCCGGTTCTCCGCCAGCCGCGCCCCATGATCGGCCATTCGCGCCTCGAGCGCAGCGAGCCAGTCGGGATCGGGCTCGGTCTCGCCGGCGAGAAGCTTGTTTCGGGCCCGCATCGCGGCTTCGTAGCGCGAGCTGTGGCCGGCATGGTCGGGATGGAGGGCGAGAACCAGCCGATCGAGGAATCGGCGGCGGCCGGACGCCGGATCCGCGAACAGCCGATCCATCGCCGGCGTCAGCCAGAGCACCGCCAGCCATTCGGAAAGGCTGTTGGCAGCCGCCGCAGCGCCGTTGATCCTGACCTGGCGCCGTTCAGGCGCGGCCGGGAGGGTGCCGGTGCCGATCTCGAGCCCGTCCAGCCTCGCGGCGACGGAGAAGCCGCCGGAGCCGCCATGCCGCGCCATGTCCGACAGGCTGGCGCCCCTCAGGCCGCGGCCGGGCACGAGCAGCGACACCGCCTCGAGCAGGTTGGTCTTGCCCGCGCCATTATCGCCGGTGAGGATGACGAAGCCCTCGCCGGGCGCGAGCACCGCGTCGGCATAGGAACGGAAATCCGCGAGCGAGAGGCGGGAGACGTGCACCTTTTCGCTCTAGCATGGCATTCGAAAGGCGGAAGCTGCCGCCTTCCCAGCGCCTGAAGCTCCGTCTAGTCGGGACAGTGATGGGGATTCAGGACGAAGAGATCGCGCCGATCGACGTGGCGGGGAATCGGCTGACCTTGCTGCCGGACGGGCCGAAGCGGCTCGAAGCCCTGATCGCATTGATCGACGGCGCTCAGGAATCGCTTCGAATCCTCTATTATATCTGGCTGAACGACGAGACCGGCCAGCGCGTGCGCGACGCGCTGGTGGCAGCGGCGAAGCGAGGGGTGAAGGTGTCGATGCTTCTCGACGGCTTCGGCGCGTCGGCGGCAACCCCCGTCTTCTTCAAGTCCTTGAGCGACGCCGATGCGAGTTTCTGCCGGTTCGTGCCACGCTGGGGACGGCGCTATCTGCTTCGCAACCACCAGAAGCTGGCGCTCGCCGACGGCCGCAAGGCCATCGTCGGCGGCTTCAACATCGGCGACGAATATTTCGGAACGATCGAATCAGGTGCGTGGCGCGACCTCGGGCTCGAGGTGGAAGGGCCGAGCGTCGCCTGCCTTGCCGGCTATTTCGACGACATGTTCGCCTGGGCCGAAAATGAAGGGGCCTCGATCCGGGCGCTGAGGCGGATGTTGAGCAAGCATAGCGTTCAATATGACCGGCTCCACTGGCTGTTCGGCGGCCCGACCCGGCGGCTCAGCCCGTGGGCGAGATCGGTGAAGCGCGACATGCTTCGGGCCGGCAAGGTCGACATGGTGATGGCCTATTTCGTCCCGAGCCTGTCGATGCTGAGGCGGCTCTACGGAGTCGCCCGGCGCGGCCGGGTCAGGCTCGTCACGGCCGGCAAGTCGGACCTCAGGACGACCCTGTGGGCGGCGCGATTCTCCTATTGGCGGGCCTTGAAGCGCGGAATCCAGATCTACGAATATCAGCCGACCAAGCTCCACATGAAGCTCATCATGATCGACGGCGTCGTCCATATCGGATCGGCCAATTTCGACCTTCGAAGCCTTTATCTGAACCTGGAGATGATGCTTCGAGTCGACGATCCGAAGTTCGCGGCCATGATCGAGCGCTTCATCGAGGGCGAGGTGGCGGACAGCCGGCGGATCCTCCCGAAGGAGCATCGCGCCAACATGACCTTCCTGAACCGTCTGCGCTGGGGCTTCGGCTTCTTCGTGATGGCGAC
>CBIGXQ010000100.1:0-8433 GCA_966193865.1 uncultured Sphingosinicella sp.
CGCCATGGCCACCATCATCAGATTCTCGGTCAGCGAGACGAAGCCCAGCGGAACGTTGCTCGAGCCGCCGACGCACGCGCATTTGAGCTCACGCCGGTCGATATAGACCGCCTTGAAGACCGAGACCGCGCCGATCGTACCGATGAACAAGGCGACCGACACCGACAGCCAGGTGAGGGCTCCGGCAATCATCAGAACGCCGGCCAGGCCTTCCGCGAACGGATAGACGTAGCTGTAGGGCACCCATTTCCTGGCCAGCAGGTCGTAATTGAGGAACATCGAGGAGAAAGTCTCGACGTTCTGGAGCTTGAGCAGCGCCAGAACCACCATCGAGAAGGCGATGAACCATTCGGCGGCGCGGACGGTGAACGGGCTTCCGGTCACGGCAAAGCTCGCCGCCATCGCCATCAAGGCGGTCATCGCGAAGAGAGCGATGACGGGCCGATAGCTCGTCGCCTTGGGATCCGCGACCTTCTTGCCGAGGAACCGGCGAAGGTCGTCATAGCCGCCGACCCTCTTGCCGCCGATGAAGACCTGGGGCGTCGTTTCCACTCCATGCTGGGCCTTGAACGCGTCGGTCTGCTCGCGAGTCTCGAGATGATGATCCTCCACCTCGTACCCCGAGCGCTTCAGCAGGTGGACCGCCTTGAGGCCGTAGGGACAGGTGTGGGACGGCATGACCATGCGGTGGATGACCGCCTTCTTCGCGGCCTTGGGATGGTGCGACATATCCGACATCTTCGTCTCCTTGTGATCGTGTCGCTTCTCATATAGGGTCCGTACCATGGTACGGAGTCAAGAGGGTCACAAGCTGACGATCGGTGGTCTCGCTTCCGCCGCCGGAGTCGGCGTGGAAACCATCAGATTCTATCAGCGCCGGGGCCTCATCGAGACTCCAACGCGCGAGAGCGGGATCAGGCGCTACGGCAATGACGACCTCCGCCGTCTTCGCTTCATCAGGCAGGCCAAGGCGGCGGGCTTCACGCTCGAGGAGATCAGGGAGTTGCTGGCGCTCGACGCCGGCGAGGATCGAAGCCGGGCGAGGGAGCTGGCGTCGGCCCGGATCGCCGAGCTGGACTCGAGGATCGCCGAGCTCGAGCAGGCCCGCGACTCCCTGCGGCGGCTTGCGGCCGAGTGCGGCGGCGGCGGGAAAGGCCCTTGCCCGATCCTCGCTTCGTTCGGGGTGTGAGCGCAGGTCGGCGGGCCTCCTCTAGCCAAGCCGTGGCCGCCTCCCTACATTGACTCCAGGGGTCGGCGCTGATAGGCGCCCGGCCTTTCCCGCAAGCCCGGATTGAGAGTGGAACTGCCTTATGGCGCGCGTTACCGTTGAAGATTGCGTCGACAAAGTCCCGAACCGTTTCGACCTCGTCCTGCTGTCCGCACAGCGGGCGCGCCAGGTGTCGGGTGGCGCCGAGCTGACGATCGACCGCGACCGCGACAAGAATCCGGTCGTCGCGCTCCGCGAGATCGCCGAAGAGACGGTCAAGCCCGCGGAGCTTCAGGAATCGCTCGTCTCCAGCCTTCAGCGGGTCCAGGTCGACGACGACGACGTCGCCGACGAGGTCGGCTCGCTCAGCGCTTCGGCCGAGGCGCTTCGCCTCACCGCCGCCGCGCCTCAGCGCAACAACAATGCCGGCGGCGACTACGAAGGCTGATCGAGGGCCCGTTTTGGGACCAACCGCCTGAAAAAGCCCTGAAAAGGCCCGCGCCCTGCAAGATCGTGCTGGCGCTGTGCCGCGGCCTTGCCTAGTTTCCCGCCAGCGGCGGCGATTCTGGGCAATTGGGGCATAATGACGATCCTGCTTTCCATGACCATGGCGGCCGCCGCGCTTGCTCAGCCGCCTGCGGCCGAGCCGCCGCCGGCGGCGTCGCTTCCGGCGCCCAGCGGCCGGCCGCTTGAGATCGATTTCGCCGCCGATCCGATCCTTCGGCTCCGCCGCCAGCAGGTCGATTTCGAGACCTTCCGCAACGCCATCGCCACCGCCGTCGAAAGCCATCCCGCGACGGCCGAGAGCGCTGCCGGCGAGGACGAGGCGCTCGCCGCTCTCGAGCAGGCCGAGGAGACCCGCCTGCCGACGGTGGATATCAACCTCCAGTCCTACCGGGTGCTGGCTCGGGATTTCTCCAACGATCCGACCAACATCATCGAGCGGTCGAGGCCGACCCAGCGGACCGACGCGCTGGTGACGGTCCAGCAGAGCATCTTCGATTTCGGCGCCGGAGCGCGCCGGGTCGCCGCCGCCGGCGCCCGGCTGCGGGCCGCGGCCGCCGAGCTCGAGGCTTCGGCCGACCGGATCGCCCTCAACGCGATCGCCTCCTGGTACGAAGTGTTCGGCTATCGCTCGCTGGTCGAGCTGACCGCCGCCTTCCGCGACAGCCAGCGCGAGCTTCGCTCCGCCGTCGAGGAGCGGATCGCGCAGGGCGTCTCCGCCGAAAGCGATCTCGCACGGGTCGATTCCTACATCGCCCAGACCGAAACCCGCCTGGCCCGCTTCCGCCGCCAGCTGGCGAGCGCCGAGGCCCGCTTCGCCGAGCTTGCCGGAGTTCCGGCGTCGGCCGGGCTCGAGCGCGCGCCGACGCCGCCGGTCACGATCGGGAGCCGCGACGAGGCGGCGGCCGCCGCCGCGGAGTCCGCGGCCGTCCGAAGCGCGGCGGCGGTCGGCGACGCCGCCCGGCAGGATGCCCGAGCCGCCCGCGCCGAGCGGCTTCCGCAGCTTACCGCCGGGGTCGATGCCGGCCGCTACGGAGTCTTCGAGAATGACCGCGACTATGACATTCGCGGGCGGGTCGCGCTTCGCTATCGGCTGTTCGGCGGCACCGACGCCCGAGCAGAGCAGTTCGAGGCGCGCGCCCGCGCCGCCGACGCCCGTTTCGACCGGGTTCGCGAGGAAGCCGAGCGGGACGCCGCCATCGCCTGGTCGGACGTCAAGGCGCTTGAAGAGCAGTTGAGCGCCCTGGAGGCGAGCTACGTCGCCAGCCGCCGATCGCGCGACGTCATCCTCGAGCGTTTCCGGGTCGCCCGAGGCACGTTGTTCGACGTCGTCGCCGCCGAGGACGCCTATTTCGAGGCCGCGACCAGCTATATCCAGGCGCTGAGCGAGTTGGACGCCGCCCGCTATGTCCTGCTATCCCGAACCGGGCGGCTTCTGGAAGTGCTGCGGATCGACACCGACCGGCTGAGGGGCGAAGGTGAATTCTGAGACTCTGATCAAGATGCCTCGGCCGAGGATCGCCGAGTGGCTTGTCGAGCCGATGCGGCGAAACCGCGCGACCTATTGGAAGGTTGCTCTGGCCGCCGTGTTCATCAACATCTTCGGGCTGATGACGGCCCTGTTCACGATGGTCGTCTACGACCGGGTGGTCCCGAACAACGCCACCGCCTCGCTGATCGCACTGACCATCGGCCTCGCCATCGTCATCATCTTCGATTTCATCCTCAAGCTGCTCCGCGCCTATTTCGTCGATCACGCCGGGGCCCAGATCGACCTCGAGATAGGCGAGAAGGTCTTCGAGCGCCTGATCACGATGCGGCTCGAGCTCAAGAAGGGCTCGACCGGAGCGCTTGCCGGAATGATGCGCGAGCTCGAGGCGCTTCGCGACTTCTTCGCCTCGGCCACTCTCACCGCGGTCGTCGATCTTCCCTTCATCCTCCTCACCTTGCTCATCGTCGGCCTGATCGGCGGGCCGGTGGTGATCGTACCGGCGCTGATGGTGCCGCTCGTCATCCTGATCGGCTGGCTCACCCATCCCGCGATGGACCGGCTGGCGGCACGCGCCATGGGCGAAGGCCTGCTCAAGCAGTCGGTGCTGGTCGAGACGATCGGCGGGCTGGAGACGGTCAAGACCTCAGGCGCCTCGCCCTTGCTTTCGAAGCGCTGGCTCAAGGCCGTCCAGCAGCATTCCGATTCGTCGCTTCGCCAGCGCCTCATCGCCGCGATCGGGGTCACTTTCGCGACCTCGGCCGGGACCATTTCCTATGCCGGAGTCGTCATCGTCGGAGTCAATCTCATCGCCGAGCAGGAGCTGACGATGGGCGGACTCATCGCCTGCTCGATCCTTGCCGGCCGGGCGATCGCGCCGCTCGCTCAGATCTCCCAGCTTCTGTCCAGGATCACGACGACCCGGACCGCCTATCGGCAGATCAACGAGATGATGGAGATGCCGCCCGAAGGCCCCGAGGGCGATCCGCTTCGGCTGAACCGGCCTGAGGGCAGGATCGAGTTCCGCAATGTCGGATTCCGCTACCCCGGCGCCGCCGAACGCGCGCTCGACGGCCTGGGCTTCACCATCGCTCCCGGCGAGCATGTCGCCTTGCTCGGCCGGGTCGGCTCAGGCAAGTCGACCATCGCCCGGTTGGTGCTCGGCCTCTATCCGCCCGAGGAAGGCGTCATCCTCATCGACGGCACGGACATCCGCCAGCTCGATCCGGCCAATCTTCGCCAGCATATCGGCGCGGCGATGCAGGAAAGCGTCCTCCTGACCGGCTCGGTGCGCGAGAATATCGCCCTCGGCCGAGACGGGATCGACGACGAGGAGCTCGTCCGCGCCGCCAACATTTCCGGCACCCACCAGTTTATGGGGCAGATCGCCAATGGCTACGACCTTCGCCTGGCGGATCGCGGCGAAGGCCTTTCCGGCGGTCAGCGCCAGTCGATCGCGATCGCCAGGGCGCTTGCGGGCAGGCCGTCGATCGTCATCATGGACGAGCCGTCGAGCGCGATGGACGCCCAGACCGAAAGCGGGCTGATCCAGCGCCTCAAGGAGGAATTGAAGGACCGCACCCTTCTCCTCATCACCCATCGGCCGCCGCTTCTTCAGCTGGTCGACCGGATCATCCTGATGGACAAGGGCAAGGTCGTCGCCGACGGGCCGCGCGACAACGTGCTCAAGCAGATCATGCGCCCCAAGGCTGCCGCATAGATGTCCGAAACCCATCTCGAGGACCTGACCGACCGGATCAAGCCGAGGACCGCTTCGAACCTTCTCCTCTGGTTCGTCGTCGGCTTCGTCGTCCTCTTCGTCATCTGGGCGGCGTTCGCCGAGCTCGAGCGCACCGTTCGCGGCATGGGCCGGGTGATCCCGAGCTCCCAGCTCCAGATCGTGTCGAACATGGAAGGCGGAGTCGTCCAGGACATCCTCATCCGTCCCGGCCAGCAGGTCGATGAAGGCGATCCGCTGATCCGGCTCGACCCGACCCAGATGGGCTCCGAGTTCGGGAGCGGCGAAGCGACGGTTTCGGCTCTGACCGTGAAGATCGCCCGGCTTCAGGCCGAAGTGCAGGGCCGAAGCCCCGCCTATCCGGCCGCTGCCGACGCGGCGACCGCCGACCAGATCAGGATCGAGCAGGCGCTCCACGCCTCGCGGATGGCCGATCTGTCGAGCCTCACCTCGGCGGCCGCGGCTCGCGCTGCCCAGGCCGAGCGTTCCGTCGCCGAAGCCCAGGCCGCCTACCAGGCGCGGGTCACCGCCCGGGATTCGCGGCTCTCGGAGGTCCGCATTCTCAGGCCGCTCGTCGAGCGCGGGATCGAACCCCGGCTGAGCCTGGCCCAGGCGGAAAGCGCCGCCGCGATCGCTGCCAGCGAGGCCCAGCAGGCGGCGGAATCGATCGCGCGCGCCCGGGCCTCGGTCTCCGAAGCCCGCTCGGCGCTTGCCCAGATCCGCCAGGAATGGCGGGCCCAGGCGGCCAACGAGCTCGCCACCGCCCAGGCCGAACTTGCCGCCCGTCGCCGAGCCATGCCTGCGCTGGCCGAGCGGGTCGACCGGACCGTGATCCGGGCACCGCTGGCCGGCCGGATCAACCGGGTCCTCGTCACCACCCGCGGCGGCACCGCCCGTCCCGGTGAACCCCTGGTCGAGATCGTCCCCTCCGATGAAAGACTCCTCATCGAAGCCAGGGTGAGGCCGGACGACATCGCCTTCGTCAGCCTGGACCAGGAAGCGCGGGTGGCGATCACCGCTTATGATCGCTCGGTCTACGGCGCGCTGGACGGCCGGGTCGTCGCCATCTCCCCCGACGCCGTCACCGAGGAGCGGACCGGCGAGACCTTCTATCTCGTCCGGGTGCGGACCGACGAGAATGCGTTGGAGGACCAGGCCGGACGGCGTCTGCCGATCGGGCCGGGAATGGTCGCAGAGGTCAATATCCTCGGCGATACGAGGACCGTTCTCCAATATATCCTCAGCCCGATCACCAAGCTCAGCGAGAGCGCGTTCCGGGAGCGTTAGTCGGCCCGGTCGTCATTCCAGCGAAGGCCCGAATCCACCCGGACTCTCTCTCGGCCCGGAAAAGGGATCAGGCCCGCTTGCTCTCCGCCGAGGGCAGATCCGACTGGTCGAGCCATTCCAGCTCGCTCAGGCTCAGCGGACGGCCGTCCGCGGCCCGAACCGCCATCGCGGCCACGGGCCGCCGGCTCTGACGGTCGACCAGCACCGGATTGCTCGGCGATCCCGAAACCCAGCGCTCGCCCCACTGGCGAAGCGCGATCAGGGCGGGAAGAAGATCACGGCCCTTGTCGGTGAGGCGATAGGCGACCTTGCGGCGGTCGGCCGGATCGGGCTCGCGCTTCAATATCCCGTTTTCGACGAGGCGGACGAGCCGGTTGGACAGGATGTTGCGGGCGATCCCCAGCGTCGACTGGAATTCCTCGAAATGGGCGAGGCCGTTGAAGGCGCCGCGCAGGATCAGGAACGACCAACGCTCGCCGACCGCTTCCAGAGCGGCCGGAAGAGCGCATTCCTCGAGGACGACTTTGCGATGCTCAGGGCGGATCACGGCGGCTAAACTACGCTGTTTTCGGCAGAAGTCATGATCTGATTTTCTCCGTTGCGAAAAGCAACTGACATAAATATGGGTTTCTTTCCACTACTAATCTGAAAGCGACCCGATGCTCCGCAACGCCCTTCTCGCACTTGCCTTCGTCGCCTCCCCCGCAGCGGCGCAGGCCCCTTATTATTCGGCCGAGCCGGCGGCGGCGCCGGCGGAAGCGCGGCTCGTCGTGCGCGACAGCGTCTGGCGCTGCTCCGCCGGACAGTGCGTCGCCGGCCGCTCCCCCACCCGACACGCTTTGGTCTGCGCCGGCCTCGCCCGGACGGTCGGCGAGCTTCGCCGCTTTGCCGTCGAAGGGCGTGAATTCGACGCCGAGCAGCTCGCCAGCTGCAATCGCCGGGCGCGCTGAGAAACAGCGGCTTGCACGCCGAAATCCGATTCTGGGTTGCATGATCGCCGCGCCGCACCCCATTTGGGGGTGTGCTCCGGCAATATGAACTGGTCGAGAAGGTCAAGGGCTACGACCCTGACGCCGACGAGGCGCTCATCAACCGCGCCTATGTCTTTTCGATGAAGGCGCACGGATCGCAGACCCGCGCCTCCGGCGATCCCTATTTCAGCCATCCGATCGAAGTGGCCGGAATCCTCACCGATCTTCGCCTCGACGACGAGACGATCGTCACCGCCATCCTCCACGACACGATCGAGGATACGCTTGCGACGACCGAGGAGATCAGGAAGCATTTCGGCAAGAACGTCGCCCGGCTGGTCGACGGCGTCACCAAGCTTTCCAAGATCGAGGCGCAGAGCGAGAGCCAGCGGGCGGCCGAGAATCTGCGCAAGTTCCTGCTCGCCATGTCGGACGACATCCGGGTCCTTCTGGTGAAGCTGGCGGACCGGCTGCACAACATGCGCACCCTCCACCACATCAAGGATCCGGAGAAGAGGCGCCGAATCGCCCGCGAGACGATGGACATCTACGCTCCGCTCGCGGAGCGGATCGGCATGTACGAGTTCATGACCGAGATGCAGACCCTGGCGTTCCGAGAGCTCGAGCCCGACGCCTATGAATCGATCAACAAGAGGCTCGCCCAGCTCCACAAGGGCGGCGGAAGCGACCTCATCCAGCGCATCGGCCGGGGCATCAAGGCCCATCTCGAGGCCAACGGAGTCGAGGCCCAGGTCGAGGGGCGCGAGAAGCATCCTTTCTCGATCTGGCGCAAGATGGCCGAGCGCCACGTCAGCTTCGAGCAATTGTCGGACGTGATGGCGTTCCGGGCGATCGTCGGCACGGTCGAGGATTGCTATCGCACGCTCGGCCTCGTCCACCAGCGCTGGCCGGTGGTTCCCGGCCGGTTCAAGGACTTCATCTCGACCCCGAAGCGCAACGGCTACCGTTCGCTCCACACGACGATCATCCATGACGAGCAGATGCGGATCGAGATCCAGATCCGGACCGAGGAGATGCACGCCCAGGCCGAGCACGGCCTCGCCGCCCACTGGGCCTATAAGGAAGGCAAGCTCGCCGCCCGCACCAAGCACCCCTGGATCAGCGACCTCGTCGAGATCCTCGAACATGCCGCCACGGCCGAGGAGCTTCTCGAGCATACCAGGATGGCGATGTACCAGGACCGGATCTTCGCCTTCACGCCGAAGGGCGAGCTGAT
>CBIGXQ010000101.1:0-8413 GCA_966193865.1 uncultured Sphingosinicella sp.
CATCCGGTGCTCGGCTTCACCGCGATCCTGTGCATCGCGCTCGGCGCCGGCGCCGCCGCGGCGCTCAACATGTGGTACGAGGCCGATCTCGACGCGAAGATGAAGCGGACCGCCAATCGGCCGCTTCCGGCCGGGCGGATGGACCGCCAGTCGGCGCTCCATTTCGGAGTCGGCCTGGCCGTCTTCTCGGTGCTTCTGATGGGACTTGCGACCAACTGGTTCGCCGCCTCGATCCTGGCGGTGTCGATCCTCTTCTACGTTCTCGTCTACACGGTCTGGCTGAAGCGGCGGACTCCGCAGAACATCGTCATTGGCGGCGCCGCCGGCGCCTTTCCGCCGCTGATCGGCTGGGCCGCGGCGACCGGCGACGCAAGCCTCCTGCCTTTGCTCCTGTTCGCCTTGATCTTCCTGTGGACTCCGCCCCATTTCTGGGCGCTGTCGCTGTTCGTTCGCGGCGATTACGCCAATGCCGGCGTGCCGATGCTTCCGGTCGTCGCCGGCGAGCGGACGACCCGCCAGCATATCCTGCTCTACACCCTGCCGATGGCGGCGGCGGCGGTCGTTCCCTGGCCGCTCGGGCTCACCGGGGCGATCTACGGAATCGCCGCGGTCGCGCTCAGCCTCGTCTTCCTCCTCCTCGCCGTTCGGGTCCTCGTCAGCCGGACCGTCGATCCCAAGGCGATGAAGGCCGAGAAGAATCTGTTCGCTTTCTCGATCCTCTATCTGTTCGCGATCTTCGGCGCGCTCGTCGCCGACAAGGTGCTGCTCGGATGAACGAAGATCCCCTGGCGGAGGAGGCGGCGCGGCGGCGCCGGTCGCGGGCGCTGATGACGGCGCTGGTGCTGGGCGCCTTCGTCATCCTCCTCTATCTCATCACGATCGTCAGGATCGGCGCGCAATGACGACGCTCGCACGGAAGAACGGCCGGACAGCCTTGCTCGCCGCCTTGCTCGTGGCGGCGATGGTCGGCCTCGCCTTCGCCAGCGTTCCGCTCTACCGGATCTTCTGCCAGGTCACCGGCTTCGGCGGCACCACCCAGATGGCGGTTGGATCGGAAGCGCCAGGCCCGGTCGGCCGGCTGATCAGCGTCCGCTTCGACGCCAACACCTCCTCGGCCCTGCCGTGGCAGTTCGAGCCGGTCGATACCCACAGGCGGGTCGCGGTCGGTGCCCGCAACATCGCCAATTACACCGCGCGCAACCTGTCCGACCAGCCGGTGACCGGGACCGCGACGTTCAACGTCACCCCGGTCCAGGCCGGACAATATTTCACCAAGATCCAGTGCTTCTGCTTCACCGAGCAAAGGCTCGAGCCGGGGCAGGAAGTGAGCATGCCGGTGGTGTTCTACGTCGATCCGAAGATCCTCGACGATCCGGACGCACGCGACATCAGCGAGATCACCCTTTCCTACACCTTTTACCCAGTGGACCAGGCCGGTAGCGGAAGCTAGAGCACGGCAAGAATAGACAGGGACGAACATGGCCGGAGCCAAGAACCATCAATATCACATCCTGCCGCCGAGCGTCTGGCCGCTGATCGGCTCGATCTCGGCGCTATCGCTGTTCGGCGGCGCGGTCATGTGGATGCACGACAATCCGTACGGCACCTACGTCTTCTTCGCGGGCGTGATCGGCGTCATCTTCACGATGTTCAGCTGGTGGACCGACGTGATCCGGGAAGCCCATGCCGGCGATCATACGCCGATCGTCCAGCTCCACCTTCGCTACGGCATGATCCTGTTCATCGCCTCCGAAGTGATGTTCTTTGTCGCCTGGTTCTGGGCCTGGTTCAACGCGTCCCTGTTCCCGTCGACGGCGGAGTCGATCGGCGGCGTCTGGCCGCCCGAGGGGATGCACGTCCTCGACCCGTTCGGCTGGCCGCTTCTCAACACCCTGATCCTGCTCTGCTCGGGAACGACGGTAACCTGGGCCCACCACGCTTTGATCCATGGCGACCGCAAGGGGCTGATCCAGGGGCTCTGGGCGACGATCGGCCTGGGCATGATCTTCACCGCCGTTCAGGCCTATGAATATATGCACGCGCCGTTCGGTTTCGCCGACAACATCTATACCTCGGCCTTCTTCATGGCGACCGGCTTCCACGGCTTCCACGTCATCGTCGGGACGATCTTCCTGATCGTCTGCGTGGCCCGCGCTCACAAGGGCCATTTCCGCCCGCAGCAGCATTTCGGCTTCGAGGCGGCGGCCTGGTACTGGCACTTCGTCGACGTCGTCTGGCTGTTCCTGTTCCTGTGCATCTACGTCTGGGGCGGCTGGGGCGCCGAATACCACTAGGAAAGTGGTGGCCCGGCCCCCACTTCCGGGCTTCATGGACAATGAACCTTCACCCGGTTCGGTGGCGCTTCGCGGGCTCTGCCCGCGCTGCGGCGCCAGGACCCTGTTCGCCGGGATCGCGAGCTTCGCGCCGAGCTGCCGCGCCTGCGGGCTCGACCTTTCCGGATTCAATGTCGGCGATGGCCCGGCCGCCTTCCTGATCTTCATCGTCGGCGGACTGGTCACCGGCCTCGCCATCTGGCTCGAGCTCGCCGCCGAACCGCCCTTCTGGGTCCATATCCTCCTCTGGGTCCCACTGACCGCCTTGCTCGTCGTCGGCCTGCTCCGAATCAGCAAGGCGCTCCTGCTCGCGCTCGAATATCGGCACCGCGCCCGGGAAGGGCGGATCAGCGACGAAAGATGAGGCGGGTTCCGATCCTGCCGACGATCATCGTCGCCGTCGCGGTCGCCCTGATGATCGGGCTCGGCGTCTGGCAGCTCCAGCGGGCCGAATGGAAGAACCGGCTGATCGCCGAATATGCCGCCGCGGCCGAGCTTCCGCCGCTCGATCTCGATCCCCTGCTCGAGCGCGGAGTCGCGGAATCGGCGATTCCGCCGCTTGCGTTCCGGCGGGTCCGGGTCACCTGCCGGGCCCGCAACCTGCCGCCCGAGCTTCGCGGCGGCCGAAGCCGCGAGGGCGCCGGCGGCTATGCCTATTTCATCCCCTGCCGGCCAGGCGCCGACGGGCTCGCCGGAAAGCTGGTCGTCAATGCCGGCTGGAGCGCGATGCCGTCCGACGATCTTCGGCTCTCCGCACTAGGCCCGACCGCCGGGAGGCTCGGCTCGGCCGATGGCGACCGAATCGTCCTTACCCGCGCCGACGCCCTGCCGCCGCTCCGTCCGAGCGCCGAGCCGAGCCTCGAAGCCATCTCCAACAACCACCTCGTCTATGCGGTGCAATGGTTCTTCTTCGCCGCCGCTGCTGCGGTCATCTACGTCCTCGCGCTCCAGCGCCGGCGGCGCGAGACGTTGCCGAGGGACGCCTGACACCCTAAATCCCGCGGTTCATGATGAAACTCACCACCCTCGCCAACGGGCTGAAGGTCGCCAGCCGGACGATGCCGGGCGCCGAGACGGCCGCAATCTCCCTCCACGCCGAGATCGGTTCCCGCCACGAGCCGGCCCTGATCAACGGCGTCGCCCACCTGTTCGAGCATATGGTGTTCAAGGGCGCCGGCGATCGCAATGCGCGCGAGATCAGCGAGGCGATCGAGGATGTCGGCGGCGAGCTCAATGCTGCCACCGATCGGGACTCGACCGTCTTCACCGCTTCCGTCCTGCCTGAACATGTGGGGTTGGGCCTCGAGCTCATCGCCGACATGGTCCAGAGGCCGCATTTCGCCGCCGCCGATCTCGAGCGGGAGAAGGACGTCGTCCTTCAGGAGCTGGGCGAGGCGCGCGACACGCCGAACGACATCATCTTCGACGATCTCCACATGGCTGCCTTCGCCGAGCAGCCGCTCGGGCGATCGGTGCTCGGCGACGAAGCGAGCATCGAGGCGATCGCTCTCGCCGACCTCCATTCATGGCGGGAGAGCCGCTACCGCGCCGGCAATCTCAGCCTGGTCGCCGCCGGCAAGGTCGATCACGACCGCCTCGTCGACCTGGCCGAGGCGATGCTTGGCTCGCTTCCCGACGGCGAGATCGAGGCGCCGGAGCAGGCGCGCTTCACCGGCGGCAACCGGGTCGGCCGGGGCCATGGCGACCAGGCCCATCTCGCGCTCGGCTTCGCCGCGCCGGCCTTGTTCGACGATTTGTCTTACGCCGCCCGATTGTTCGCCGACATTGCCGGCGGCGGCGCCTCTTCGCGCCTGTTCCAGCAGCTCCGCGAGGAGCGCGGCCTGGCCTATTCGGTCTGGGCGTCTTTCCAGCCCTGGCGGGATTGCGGGCTCGTCTCCGTCTATGCGGCGACCGCCCGGACCCAGTCGGCGCCTGCCGCCCAGCTGGTCGAGCAGGTTCTTGCCGACACCGCCGCGACCGCCACCGACCGCGAGCTGGCCCGGGTGAAGACCCAGGCCAAGGCCGCGCTCCTGATGTGGCTCGAGAGCCCGTGGGGACAGGCCAATTATCTCGCCCGCCAGGTGGCGACCTATGGCCGGCTCGTCGAGCCTTCGGAGATCGTCGCCAGGATCGATTCCGTCACCCTCGACCAGGTCCGGGCCGCCGGCGCCCAGATGCTGTCGGGACCGCGCGCCCGGGCGACGATCGGCTTCCCCGCCGTCCGCGCGGCGTGATTCCGACGCGATGAGCGACGGCCTGCTGACGCTCGTTGGCGAGCCCTGGGCCGATTACGGCCTCGTCGATTCCGGCCACGGCCGGAAGCTCGAACGTTATGGCCGATACCGTTTCATCCGCCCCGAGCCCCAGGCGATGTGGGCGCCCGCCTCGGCCGAGTGGCGGGCGGATGGCGAGTTCATTCCCGGATCCGACGAGGAAGGCGGCGGCCGCTGGCAGTTCGCCCGGTCGGTTCCGGCCGAGGGCTGGGAGCTGGGCTGGGAGGAAGTGCGGTTCCGCGCCCAGTGCACGCCCTTTCGCCACCTGGCCTTCTTCCCCGACATGGCGCCGCAATGGACCTGGATGCGCGAACGGCTTGGGGCCGAGAGCGAGGCGCTCAACCTGTTCGGCTATACCGGCGTCGGCACTCTGGCGATGGCGGCGCGCGGCGCCCGCCTCACCCATGTCGACGCGTCGAAAAAGTCGGTCGAGGCGGGCAAGGAAAATGCCCGGATCGCCGGCATGGCCGACAAGCCGATCCGCTGGATGGTCGACGACGCCGCCAAGTTCGCCGCTCGCGAGGTCCGGCGCGGACGCCGCTATGACGGGATCATCCTCGATCCTCCCAAGTTCGGACGAGGCCCCAATGGCGAGGTCTGGCGGCTCGAGGAAGGGCTTCCGGGCCTGATCGCAGACTGCCGCCGGCTGCTCGACGCCGACAGCCGGTTCCTCGTCCTCACCGTCTATGCGGTCCGGATGTCGGCGCTTGCGATCGGCGAACTTCTCAACCAGGCGCTGGCCGATCTCCCGGGCAAGGTCGAATGCGGCGACATGGCCGTCCGGGAGGAAGCGCGCGGCCTGCTCCTGCCGACGGCGATCTTCGCCCGCTGGTCGAACGACTGACTCCGATCAGTCGCGCGCGGCTCTCATCGCGCTGCCCGCCACGAACGGCGCCCCGGCGACGAGCAGGAGCGAGACGGCGGCGAGCAATTGGAGCGCGCCTTCCCGCCCCCCCGGCTCGATCAGGCCGGCACCGAAGATGAGCAACGGCACCGCCAGAGGCAGGATCAGGAGCCCGGCGAGCGCTCCGCTTCGTCTGAGGCCGGCGGTCAGCGCCGCAACGCCCAAGGTGAGCGCGGCGAGGCCCGGCGTGCCGATGAGCAGGCCGAGCTCGAGCCGAAAGAGGATGTCGGCGGGAAGCTTCATCAGCGCCGCGCCGGGGATGGCGGCGAGCATCAGCGGCGGACCGAAGCTCAGCCAGTGACCGGCGAGCTTGGCGAGGGCGATCGATTCTTCGCTCAGCCCGCGAAGGGCGAGCTGGTCGAGAATGCCGGCGGCGCGGTCGGGCTCCACAAGCCGGTCGACCGGGAGAAGGGCCGCCAGGAGCGCCGCCATCCACAGCGCGCCGCCGCCGGTCCGGGCGAGCAGCGGCCCGTCCGGTCCGACCGCGAACGGGAACAGGGTCGCGACCAGAAGGAAAAAGAGCAAAGGCAGCAAGGCGGCGCCGCCGGCGAGCGCCAGGCGAAGCTCGCGAAGGGTCAGGGCGATCATCCCAGCTTCACCGTCTGATGATCGTCGAGGCCAATCGGCTGATGGCTCGCGGCCAGGATCGCCCGCTTCGCCGAGCGGGCGGCGGCGATGATCGCGGCCAGCCTTTCCAGGCCGTCGGAATCGAGGCCGTTGGCCGGCTCGTCGAGCAGCCAGAGCGGCCGGTCGGCGGCGATCAGCCGCGCCAGCGCCGCCCGCTTGCGCTGGCCGGTCGACAGCATCCGCACCGGCACGTCGGCGAGGTGGACGATCCCCATCGCCGCCATGCCCGCTTGCGCATCGCCGCCGTCCAGCTTCGCCCAGAAATCGAGGGCGCGGCCGAGCGGCAGCTTCTCGTCGAGCGCGATATGTTCGTCGACCAGGGCCGCCGGCGCCCGTTCGACCCGTCCGGCGGCGGGCGCGAGCAGGCCTGCCGCGAGCCGAAGCAGCGAGGACTTGCCGATCCCGTTCGGGCCGGTGACGAGCACCGCCTCGCCGGCCTCCAGCCTGAGGTCGAGGTCTTCGAACAGGCGGCGGCCGCCGCGGACGAGCGCCGCCTGCTCGATCGCCAGCAGCGGCGGATTCACTCCGCCGCTTCCTCGATCGCGTGCATCTGCTCGTCGGAAAAGCCGAAATGGTGGCCGGCCTCGTGGACGATGACGTGGGTGATCAGCGCCTCGAGATCGACCCCGGTCTCGACCCACTCGTCGAGCAAAGGGCGGCGGTAGAGATGAATCATCGGCGGCAGCTCGCCGGAGACGAGGCTGCTCTGCTTGTCCATCGATCGGCCCTGGTAGAGGCCGGTCAGCTCGAACGGATCCTCGATCCCGAGCTCGGCCAGCACCTCGTCGTCGGCGAAATCCTCGACCCGAAGGACGACGCCCTGAAGATGGCGGCGGAAGAGTTCGGGCAGGCCGGCGATCGCCTGCTCGGCCAGCCGCTCGATCTCGACCGCGTCGGGCGCGAAGGTTTGACCGCGGGTCATGCGAGGGACATAGATCGGGCGCGGCACAGGAGGAAGAGGCGGTGGCGAAGCTGAGCGATGAAGAGCGTGGCCGGGCGCTTGCGGAACTTCCCGGCTGGACCTGGGACGAGGCCCGCTCCGGGATCGCGCGCGGCTTTCGCTTCGCCGATTTCGGCGAGGCCTTCGCCTTCATGACCCGGATCGCCCTGGCGGCCGAAAAGGCCGATCATCACCCCGACTGGTCGAACAGCTGGAACCGCGTCGACATCTTCCTGACGACCCACAGCGACGGGGGGCTCACCGCCAAGGACGTGGCCCTCGCGCGCCTGATCGACGAAGCCGCCGGGAGCGCCTGACCGGCCTCAAAACCGGCCGCGCCGCTTCGCTTGCCCTCGGGCGTCCGGCTCACTAGATGGCTGCCTTCCGGGACATGCGGAGCGGTGGCCGAGTGGTCGAAGGCGCTCGCCTGGAAAGTGAGTATACGGCAAAACCGTATCGAGGGTTCGAATCCCTCCCGCTCCGCCACTTATTTTTCCAAGCTCCCGGAATCCCATCAGATCCTTGGCCGAGCCAATCGGCCGCCGACTGCGACGCCAGCTGATCTGGGTTCGCGGGCGGGCATGAACCTTACTGGCGTGGAGCATGCTCGGCTGAAGGCGCGGGCGAACCCGGGTCCAGGATGAACGAGGGCCAACCAACGCATTCAGAAAAGGCTCAGCGCCAGTGACTTAGGCGGATCGTAACGCCCCGTAACGTGCATGCGGCGTTCAAAGGAGTTACATCATGAGTAAGATCGCTCTTGGCATCGCTGCGGCTGTCGTGGCCGTTTCCAGCTTCGCCGCGCCTGCATCGGCCCAATATGGTCGTGGCCAGTACAGCCCCTATGATTTCAACCGTGACGGCCGAGTCGATTCCAGGGAGAATCGCCAGGCCCAGATCGACCGGGCCCGCGGCAGCCGCGGCGGTTATGGCCGTCATGGCGGATATGGCGAGTACAGCCCCTATGATTTCAACCGTGACGGCCGCGTCGACGCCAGGGAGAACCGCCAGGCCCAGATCGACCGGTCCTACGACGAGTACAACCCCTACGATTTCAACCGCGACGGCCGAGTCGACGCCAGGGAGAACCGTCAGGCCCAGATCGACCAGGGTTATGGCGACCATTATTACGGCTATCAGCAGTACAGCCCCTACGATCTCAATCGTGACGGTCGGGTGACCCGTCGCGAGATGCGTCTGGCGCAGCAGGGACGACGTTATCGGTAATAAGACGCCTGATCGATCAGCTGGAGGAGTTCCGCTCCGCCACTAGTCTGCCGCCGCCGCAGCCGGCGCCGGCACGATGCGAGGCTTGCCCGCCACCCCAATCGGGCAT